>JAJRVY010000325.1 GCA_024277065.1 Planctomycetota bacterium | reverse complement strand
CGCAAACCACGCGCCAGCAAGCTGTTACGCCCGGCAGTCCCGCTGCGGCGTTGGTGCTCCTCCATGACTCGCTCCATTGAGTCGGGTTCGTCGCGCCGCCTTGCAGCGAACCCGCCGGACGCAATCGGCGCGCACCCGGGATTCCCGCTCACGCTCTCAGTCGCTATCTTGTGGCAGTCGTCGAGGGACACCGCCCGCGCGATGCGGGCGGAGCGGTGGCCGGAGGGATGCCCATGTGGCCGTGGATCATCGGGGGCCTGCTGGGCCTGCTCGCCGTCATCGCCGTGTACGACGTGTGCCAGAAGCGGAGCCCGATCCTGCGTGCGTTCCCGGTCGTCGGGCACCTGCGCTACCTGCTCATCGAGATCGGACCCGAGATCCGCCAGTACCTCGTCGCGAGCAACCGCGAAGAGGCGCCGTTCAACCGCAGTGAGCGCGAGTGGATCTCGCGCTCGGCCGACAAGAAGAACAACTACTTCGGCTTCGGCACCGACGACCAGATCTACGGCATCGGCTATCCGATCATCAAGCACGCGATGTTCCCCCACGGCACGGCGTCCTTCACCGGCAGCGCCAAGGACAAGTCCGTCGAGATCCCCTGCGCCAAGGTCATCGGCGCGGCGCGTGGCCGCAGACACCCGTATCGGCCGACGTCGATCATCAACGTCTCGGCGATGAGCTACGGCTCGCTCGGCAAGAACGCGATGAGCGCTCTCAACCAGGGCGCGCACATGGCGAACGCCTTCCACAACACCGGCGAGGGTGGCGTGTCGCGCTATCACCGTCTCGGCGCGGACCTCTGCCTGCAACTCGGCACGGGCTACTTCGGCGCGCGCGACGCCGATGGCAACTTCAGCCTCGAGCGCGTGGTCAGGACCATCGAGGAGGCGCCCCAGATCCGCATGATCGAGATCAAGCTCAGCCAGGGCGCCAAGCCCGGCAAGGGCGGCGTGCTGCCGGCCGCCAAGGTCACGGCGGAGATCGCCGAGGCGCGCGGCGTGCCCGTGGGCAGGGACGTCATCAGCCCCAACAGCCACAGCGCCTTCCACGACACCGACAGCATGATCGACTTCATCGAGACGATCGCCGCCGAGACCGGCCGCCCGGTGGGCATCAAGTCCGCCATCGGCCGGCTCACGTTCTGGAAGGACCTGGCGGCGAAGATGAAGAAGGACGGTCGCGGGCCGGACTTCATCACCATCGACGGTGGCGAGGGCGGCACCGGCGCCGCGCCGCTGGCCTTCGCCGACCACGTCGCGCTGCCGTACAAGCTGGGCTTCACGCGGGTCTACAAGATCTTCGCGGAGGCGGGACTGGCGGACGACATCGTCTGGATCGGTGCGGGCAAGCTGGGGTTCGCCGATCGCGCCATCGTCGCCATCGCGCTCGGCGCCGACCTCATCAACGTCGCGCGCGAGGCGATGCTGGCCATCGGCTGCATCCAGGCGCAGAAGTGCCACACCGGCGGGTGCCCGTCCGGAGTGACGACGCACAACCCCTGGCTGCAGCGCGGCCTCGATCCCGACGTCAACGCCGATCGCCTGCGCAACTACCTGCAGACCTTCCGCAACGAACTCGACGCCATCACGCACGCCGCCGGCTACGAGCACCCCGGACAGTTCACGCCGCACGACGTCGAGATCTCCGCCGGCCCCAACGTCTTCAAGTCGCTGCACGAGATGTTCGGCTACGACAAGAAGATGTACGCGCCGGATCAGGATCCGAAGTTCAAGGATCGCGCCACGATCGACGTACCCTGAGCGCATGCGCTCATCGCGAACCATGCGCGGCATCTCCACGATGGACGTCGTTCTCGTGGTGGCCGTCGTCGCGCTGGGCGTCCTCACGTGGCTGCCGTGGCAGCGCGTCCGCGGCGTCCTCGCCGCCGAGGACGTGGCGATGGCGAACATGCACCTCCTGGACCGCGCGCTGCAGGAGCCCCGCGCCGCGGCCCGCCGCGACCTCGACGGTGACGGCCGCGGCGAGACCCCGCCGATCGCCGCCATCGCCGCCGGCATCGACGGCTTCGAGCCGTCCGCGGACGGCAACGCCTGGCGGCGGGACGGCTACTGGTTCACCGTGCTCGTCCCGGACCACGAACGCCTGCCTGCGGCGCCGCGTGACGACCCGGCCCTCGCCGACCCCGCGGAGGCCACCTACGTCCTGATCGGCTGGCCGTGCGAGCCGGGACGCTCCGGGATGCGCGCATACCTGCGATCCCCGCTCGACGGACTGCTGCGACACGCCGTGGACGGCTACCCGTACGGCGGGCCGGATCGTCCGCCGGCGCCGCGCGTCGCGCTGGTCGAGAGTCGCTCGGGCACGCTGCGCGCCGTGCGTCTCAAGAGCGGCCTGTGGGTGCCCCCGCGCGAGACACTGCGCGAGAAGCGCTGATCGCGGCCTTCTCAGCGACGCGACGGAGCGCTTGGCGACAACGGGGCAGCGGGGCTTCCGGCGGCCAGTTCGAACACGATCGTCTCGCCCGTCACGGGATCGACGCGGGAGACGCGAGCATCCGCCGCGT
>JAJRVY010000002.1 GCA_024277065.1 Planctomycetota bacterium | reverse complement strand
TGTACCACTCCCAATCAGCGTCACCGTGCGTTCGTACTGTGAAGCCGACGACTTCGGCCCCGAGTTGGGAGCGACCTCTTGCCCCCTGCGCTCCGTTCAGGGGGTCGCCGAGCCTGCCGCCCCGTTGGCGGCCGGACCTCTCTTGCGCCCGGTGCAACCGTAACCGCCGTGAGCGCCGTCGGGAAGGGGCCACTCGGCCTCGCTGGAGAAGTGGCGAGCCGCGGACGATAGAGCCGGTGTGGGACCGGCGGCCTGCAGCGACCCGAGGCACGCGGACCTGCTCAGCAAGGTCGCCGCGCTGACGCAGCGCGACGAGGAGCACGCTCGCCAGGTCGCCACGCTCAAGGCGCGGATCGCGGATATCGAGGCCAAGGTCGGCCGCAACTCGTCCAACTCCTCGCGCCCGCCGTCCCAGGACGGCCTGCATCAGAAGCAGGACCGCCGCGAGGAGCGCAAGCGCTCGCGGGAGCCCTCGGGTCGCAAGCATGGCGCACAGCCCGGCCACCCGGGGCACCACCGCGGGTTGGTCGATGAGCGCGACGTGGACCACTTCGAGTTTCGCTTCCCGCCGACGTGCGGCGGCTGCGGGAAGACCCTCCCGGAGTCTCTTGAAGGCGAGCCGCGTCGCGAGCAGAAGTGGGAGATCCCGCCGGTCACGCCCGTCGTCACCGAGCACTGCTTCTACACGGTGACGTGTCCGTGCTGCGCAGAGCAGACGACGGCGCAGCCCGGTTCCGAGATCCCAGAGCGAGCGCGGCTTCCGGTTCGTGGAGCGGATACTCACCACTGTCGAGTCGCTCCGAGCACAGGGCCGCGACATCCTCGGCTTCCTCATCGAGACGATGAACGCCGCCGCGCAGGAACGCGCGCCGCCATCGCTCGTGCCCCTCCCCGCTCCCGCGGGTTGAGCATCATCGCGCCCTGAACGTCGTCGTGGGGAGTGCGAGGACGGACCCGTCGATGGAGTAGGCGCGCCACGGCGGCAAGCGGCGCCCTCGATGCCGGCAAACCGGAGTGGCAGGCGGGTCCGGACTCGTTGCCGCTCGGTCGCGCACCCAGAGACCTCTCCGGGCGCGCGCCCGGGTGCCGCCGTGGGCGGCCCGCTCCACTACATCTTGCGGTCGCGATCATCAACCGGATACCCATGCTCTGGCCGATGAGCGCGACGCCCTGGTGAATGACGCGGGGTACCGAGAACTCATCGAGCGGGAATACACGCGGTGGCAGCTTCCGGACATGATGTGTTAGTCGTTCTCCCGAAACCAAGGTAGTTGTCATCGCTCTGCATCGATCTCTAGTTCTAACGATTCGATCAGCGTCTCCATCGAGTGGTTCGCAAACACACGTCGCGCCAACTCCGCGACATCCGACCCAAGGTTCCGGGCATCCCAGCTAGTTAGCGGCTTCTCCCAGGTCACGGCGGCGTGCGCCGATCGAGGAATTCGTCGGAGGATCGTTGTAGAACCCACAAGGAATGGTTGTTCGCCCCCATCGGGAAGAGGGTAGAAGCCGCGCGTGGAGTGGCGCCCGCTCGAGGTTGGCGCGGATCCGATTGGGATCTTGTCCCCCCGCAAATCCTCAGATATGGCCATGGTGGTTAGTGGATCGTGAACGAAAGCGATATTGTTGACTCGGCCAAAACGATGAGACAAGACGTCGTCAGCGGATGCTACGCTGGGCACGATGCCGACGAGCGTGCCGATGATCCGTCGCGATACTGGCGCCGAGTTGAACGTGATGGCTGTGGCGCGGCCGCTCCCTAGCGCAGCGTACGTAGCCAACGCGCCTCCGAGCGAGTGGCCCGTGAACATCAAAGCACCTTTGCGCGTGTCGAGTCTCGGCGGCAGTACGCCAAGCTGCATCAGCGTGACTGCGTCTAGGGCTTCTTGGAACTGCCTCAGGCGTCCGCTTGGCGTGACTCTGGGGTGTATTCCAGCGTCTGTTATGAGGTCCCGGACGTCCGTTGGTTCGGTTCCTCGGAATGCGATAGCAACCCTTCCATCTGGATAGCGATACACGGCCATGCCTACTCCGGAAGGCAGATCAAGCGCTCGGAGTAGTTCCCACTGTTCGGGAACTGGCGATTGCGGCTCGTATACGTGGAGTGCGATATCGGCGAGTAGTCGGGCCCGCGCGAGGAGGTCTTCAGGCCACACCGGAGAAGACTCGCGCTCGTCGATGGTTCTGCTGCGCAGCCAACGACGTAGTATCTCTATGCGGCGTTGGATGCGGAGGCGTTTTCGATCATCGGACTCCCGAGCGAGTCTCCGGCGCAGATCCTCGATGCGTCGTTCCCTCTTGATGACCTGTTCGGCTCGGTTGCTGCGGGCGCGGCGACGACGTGGAACTGCTTGGGCGATGATCTCCACGCCGAGTGCATCTGCGACGAACTCCGGCTCATCCGGCTCGGCGACCTGCATGGCCCAGCCCGCATCGAACGGCCGCGGCGGTCCCGCGAACGTCACGGACTCGGTGTCGAGCCGCAGCCCGCGGACACTCGGGTCCCGGGTCGGGAGCGGATCGTCGTCGCCGGCGGGCGTGGGCGCGCAGACGCACTTACAGCCGCAGCTCTCGCGGCACTTCCTGCGCTCCTCCGCGCAGGGGTCGGTCCAGCGTCCGAACTCTCCCCCGATCGGGCCCGACCGAGCGCCGTCCTCTTGCGGTGGCGCCTCGGCCTCGTGCACGAGATCCTCGGCGATCTTGCGCGCCTCGTCGCTCGTCGGCTTGGGGCCCTTCTTCCCGTTCCGTTTCCACGCTGCGATCAGCGCCTGTCGGATCGAGGTGGTCATCGACGTGATGAGTGCCTTGCGGGCTCGCGCGTACTTCTCGGGATCGCGGGCACCTTGCGCGACCACGTTGCCGCGCGCATCGACGACCAGGAACGGTGACTGGGAGTCGATCCACGCCCGAAGCGCGCCGATCGCGCCGCGCCACTTGCCGATGAGGCCGCCAACCACGTCGGACCGGATGAACGTGTCCGCGATCGATCCGGCCCTCCCCACGAGCGGGAGATCGTCGATCCAGTCGCCGCCGCCGTATCGCTTGAAGGAGTTCACCGCACCCTTGACGGCGCCGGCGAACGCGGCGGCGGCAGCCGCCACGCTGTCGCGCGGCGACGCCCCTCTCTTTGGCCGCGACATCCCCGCGGCGGCGCCCAGCCCCGCTTCGAACGGGTCTTCGCCGAACGTCGAGACGGCGAAGTCCGCCTCGCCGGGCCCGGGCTCGGGCTGGGCCACGGCGCGCACGCCGCCGCCCCCGACACGCACCACGTCGCCCGGGCCTGCGAACGCGCCGAGATCGATCGCGGCTCCCCTGGCGCCGGCGCGCAGCGCCGCGGGGGACGGGATCGACGCTGCGCTTCCGAGCGGCGTCGTGGTGGCCGCGATGGTGGCTCGCGCCGCACGAGCCGCGGGCAGGGCGCGCGGAGCATTGCCGCCGGGCGACGCCGGCGGGGCGTCGCCGCTGGATCGCGCGCGGAGGGTGGCTGTCGGCAACGCCGCCGATGGTGACCGATCCGCGGCGGCCCTGTCAATGCTGGCGTCAATGCTCCTGTCAACGCCCGCGTCAGCGCCCGTCCCGGCGCCCTCGCCCTCCGAGCGCGCGGCGATCGTCGCTGCGGTGGGGGCGGCGGGGCGCGCAGCGCCGCCGGTCACG
>JAJRVY010000324.1 GCA_024277065.1 Planctomycetota bacterium | reverse complement strand
GGTCCCGGGCGTTGAACGCGCGCAGCACCGTCTCCTGCACCAGGTCGTCGGCGTCGGCGGCGCGGCGCGCCAGCCGGTACGCGAGACGGCTCAGGAACGGTTGTTCCGCGAGGATCTGCTCGGTCACGGCATCGATCGTCGTTGCTTGGGCTTGCATGTTCGTCTCCCCCGTCGTGGGCGGCGGGCGTCTTCGTCGTTGATGGTGCGACGCTGTCTCAGTAGCTACAAGGAGTATACGGGTAGGACCGCCCAGTTCTACCTATGACAATAGGAGAATATTTCCCGGCGACGGATTCGGGCCGCGTGGCGCCGCTCGCGGGCTCGCGGCGGCGGTCGGATTGCGCTGGGGAGCCGCAGCGCCGCGGCGGCGGACGGGCGGGCTCGTGGCGTGGATCGCGCAATCACGATGGCGGGAAGGTGCGGCGCCCGCCGCCCGTTTCGTGGGCAGACATGATCGACTCCCACACTGACCGCCCCGACGCGACCGCCGGAAGGCACGAGCCCGGAGGCTCGAGCAGGCGGCGCCTGCTGGATGCCGCCGCGACGCTCTTCCATGACGACGGCTACCACAAGGTGTCACTCGATCGTGTGCTGCGTACGGCCGGTGTCGTGCGCTCGAACTTCTACTACCACTTCCGCAGCAAGGAAGCGCTCTGCATCGCTGTCGTGGACGCCTGGCTGGAGCGGCTGCAGGAGTCCGTCGTGCGGCCTGCGCTGGCGGACTCGACGCTGTCGCCGCTCGTTCGTGTCCGCCGTCTGCTCGAGGCGCTGATCGACGAACTGGAGAGTGGCGGCTGCCGCGGCGGGTGTCCGTTCGGTTCGCTGGCAAGCGCCGAGGCGGAGCACAACGAGCGCTTTCGCGAGAAACTGATCGAGACGTTCGACGGCTTCAGCGCACTGTTCCAGGGGTTGTTCGCGGAAGCTCTGCGCGCGGGCGAACTGCCGGATCGGACGTCGGCGGCGCGGCTGTCTGCGTGCGCTCTCTCCGTCGTGCAGGGCGGGTTCCTGCTCACGAAGGCGTACGGCGGTTCGACGCCGTTTCGCGAGGCCGCCGCGGGCTTCCTGGCGCTGCTCGAAACGAAAAAACAGGTGCCCATGTAACCTTCGGCCTTCTCGTGCGACCTAGTGAGTAGGGGACGGATGGAGATGCCGCCCGGAGGTGCTCTCTTGTCCGCGAGTTCGTTGCCGATCCTGCCCACGAGGCCGTGCCGGCGTCTGCCGGCGCTCGTACTGGCCTTCGTCGTGGTCGTGGCCGCCGCCGCGCCCGTGCGTGCCCCAGCGGCTCCTCCCGAACCCACGCCGATCGACGTCTTCCGGCGCCACTACGACGACCGGGATCCCAAGATCCGCCGCAAGGCCGTGCAGCAACTTCGCGACGCTCGCGGCCCCGACGTCGTCGGCGCGCTCGCCGAGGCGCTCGGCGACGCGGACGACCGCGTCGTACGCGCCGCGCGTCAACTCCTGCGCCGCGTGGAACTGCGCGCGCCCGATGTCGCTGTGCTCGCCCGGTCGCGGAAGCGCTCCCGAGATCCCGCGCAGCGGCGCGAGATCGTGCGCGCCGTCACCGAGGCCGGTGGCGAGGCCGTGCCGGCGCTCCTGGCGGCGCTCACCGATCGCGACGGCGGCGTGCGCCAGGACGCAGCGCGCGGGTTGGGCAGCGCGGCGAGCGGCAGCCGGGTGGACGACGCCCTGCCGCCTCTCCACGGACTGCTGCGCGACCGCGAACCCCTCGTGCGCGCCGCCGCGATCGAGGCGATCGGCGCTCTGCGCGGCGGCGACGCCACGGGCGCGGCGTCCGCCGTGCTGCGCGGGGACCGCGCGAGCGAGCCGCGCGTGGCGGCGGCGCTCGTCCTCGCCGCGTATCCTCGTCCCGAGGGCGTCGAGCATCTCGTGTACGGGCTGCGTGCGTCCGCGTGGCCGCTGCGCGTCGCATGTGCCCGCGCCCTCGGAGCGCAACGCGAGGATCCCGACGCGGCGCGCGTCGCGGTCGCCGCGCTCGTGCGTGCCATCGCCCTCGAATCACGGATGCGCGTGGCCGAGGAGATGTCGGCGGCACTCTTCGTGTTGACCGGCATCGACTTCGGACCGGACGCCGAGCGCTGGTCGGCCTGGTACGACGAGGCCGGTGCGTCGTTCGTGCCCCCCGCCCGACCGTCGCGTCGCTCGGCGCCCGGACCCGGCGCCACGAGCGCGGGTCTGCTCGATCTCCCGACCGAATCCGACCACGTCACGTTCGTCCTGGATGGCTCGCATTCCATGTCGGACGAGATCCGTTTCGGTGCCGAGACCACGAAGCACGACGCGCTCCTCGCGGCGTTCGAGCGGGCGCTGTCGCGTCTTCCTGCGGACTCCTACGCCAACGTCGTCGTGTTCGGGTCGGAACCGTACGCATACAAGAAGACGCTGTTCCGTGCGACGCCCGGGGCGCGTCGCTCCGCCGTGCGCTTCCTCGCCAAGCGCGCCCAGGACGGTCGCACGAACATCTACGATTCCCTGGTCCTGGCGCTCGCCGACGATGACGTGGACACGCTCGTCCTGGTCACCGACGGGGCGCCCTCCGAGGGTGCCCGCACGACGCGCACGGACATCATCAACGGCCTGCGCGAGATGAACCGCTACCGCCTCGTGCGCGTGCACACCGTCGAGATCGGTGCTCGCAACACCAGTCCCCGATGGCGCGGTTTCCTCGCCGACATCGCAGCCGCGACGGGCGGCTACCACCTGGAGCGCTGAATTCCCTGGCGTGCTCCGGCCCGCCCGACGTACTCCGGCCCCCGCCCCCATCCGTTCCCTCCCCCAACCTCAACACCCCCCATCCCCACGACAAGGAGATCCCATGCAACTCCGACCCCTCCTCGCCCCCCTCGCCGCGATCGCCCTGGCCATCGCCTTCGCGACGCCCGCAAGGGCCCAGTCCCAGCCCAACCACCCCAGCCACAACCCCGCCCTCAAGTGCACGTGGCAGGCGAGTCATGTGCAGACGTTCACTCCCGGTTCCTCGCAGGTGCGTGACCAGGGCTCCACCATCCGCACGTCGATCGTCTTCGGCACCGTCGTCGGCAAGACCGAGTGGAAGATCATCGTCCTGCCCGGCTACCAGTTCGGCTGGGTGTACGCATGGGACGAAGGCGTCCCCCTCGAGTCCAACTGCTCGAAGGCATACACGAGGACCTCGAAGTACGGCGTGATCAAGTCGAGACAGTGCTGCCTCCCGCAGCGCGTCGTGAAGCCGTGGATGTCTGGCGGCTTCCAGGTGCGGGCGCGCCAGTTCAACGCACCCGGCGAGGCCTCGGCTGCCGGGGCCATCATGGTCCACGCGAGCAACACGAACGTCACCTTCTCAGCCTCCGCAGCGGTGACGACGCGATCCGACGACGAGGGGATGCCGGTGACGTTCCAATTCCCTCTGCCGCTCGGCGGGACGCTGACCATCGAGACGAACCTGGACTTCGACGGCGCCAGCGAGTCCACGAAGTCGGTCGGCCTGACGACGGCCGGCCCCGCGACCGCAACGCCCGACGAGGAGTACGTGATCACGACGTCCCTGGACCTCGAGGCCAGCGCCGACGGCGCGCCGTGGGATACGGCGGAATCGAGCGCCGATCTGACCAACAACCTGGTGGTCATCCGCACCGCCGTGGAGTGCAAGCACTGTCTTCAGAAGGTGGCGTACCAGATCAGCGTGAACGCTCTGTCGGTCTCTGAGAGCGAGAAGATCGACATGAAACGGCAGGAGTGACTACGCTCGACATCGGCCCCGCCGTCGCGTGATCCAGCGGAGCCCTGATGTGGCGAGCGGCGCTCTCGAACTCTCGTTGCTCAGGGGGCGCGGCCGGGCTCTTGCCCCGCTGCGTCCCCTTCCCCGATCATGAACGGAGTACGACCGAATGGAGGTGCATGACGATGTACGCGAAGTTACGAGTGTCCGTTGCGGCGGCGTTGATGCTGTTCCTGGTCGTGACCTGGACGCGGCGATGCCTCGACCGTCCGGAGCCGCCACGTCTGGTGGATACAGGCGTCGCGGCCGATGGCGCGCCGCCGCGAGCACGGACTCGCTCCCTGGCTCCCGACGCGGAGGTTTCGCAGACGGCGCTCCTGACCGTACGCACGTCCGTGCTGCCGGCCGGATCCGATCTCGAATGGACGGTGGACCTCTATCTCGAGCCCACGCCCGACCGGGCGCGAGAACTCATCGCCAGTGAGACCCGCCGCGGCGACGACTCCATCAGTTGGGACGTGCCGCGAGGAACGCTCGGCGTTCACGTGCGTGCCGAGGGTGCGGTCGGCCGAGTCTGGCGCAGAGTGGTGGTGGCAGACGCCGACGCGGCGCCGATTGACGTGGAGTTGCAGGAGACGGCACGCGCGGGTGGGACGGTGCGTGGACCCGACGGCGAGCCGTTGGCCGGGGCGCGCGTCGTATTCGTCACGGCCGGACCGTCCTTGCCGTGGGAGCCGGAGCCGATGCAACTCCGTGATCCCCGACCTCGTCCGGCGCTCGATGCCGAAACCGACCGAGACGGTAGCTACATCATCGACGGCATCGACCCTCGTGTGCCGTATCACGGCGCAGCGGCGGCACCCGGGTGTGCCGTACGTCGTGAGTATGGGATCGTGTTCGAACCGGGTGCACTGATGCAGCAGGACTACTCGCTCGGGGTTGCTTGTGTCGTCACCGGGCGACTCCTGGACTCGACCGGACGGCCGATTGCGAACGCCGAACTGTCGGTCGCGACGGAGAGGCGTATCGGCGCGGCGGGGGTGGCGTGGGATGCGGAGGGCCAGGCCGTCACAGACGCGAACGGGCGGTTTCGCTTCGACTCCCTCGGTGCGGGTCGCAAGAGCGTGCAGACGGTCGTTGCGATCGCGCCCGGCTCGACCACCGTCGGGCTCTGGGAATGCCGCATGCAACTGGGGGACGTACGCGACCTCGGCGAACTGCGGATCGTGCCGTCGGTCTTCGAGGTGCGGTTGTGTTCGCCCGGTGGCGCCCTGCCGTCACCTCTTCCCGTGCGACTGGCGTTCTTCGCTGACCGGCCGGGCGAGGAGGAGGCCGCGGTCCTGGTCGTGCCGGTCGAGTTGAACGATGATGGGATCGTGCGCGTCCACGGCTTGGGCGCCGGACGCGTGCTCGGGACCGTGCAAGCGGGGCCCGCCGAAGGAGACCGATGGCGCCCTCGCACCGACTGGGAGGTGCACTTCGATGGCACGGCGGCGACTGTCGATTGGACGCTGGCCGCGGCGCGTGACGGACGTTCACCCTTGCTCGATGCGAGAGGACGAGGCATCGCTACCCTCTCCCTGAGAACGCCGGCCAATGACGAGAACACGCTGGCGCTAGCTTACGTGAACGACGAGTTCGAGCTCCTCAGTCGCGGTTCGGGATGCCGAATCGCCATCGGTGTCGGCATCGGCGATCGCGTGCGCGTCATCCTGACGGACGGAGACCGTTGGGGCGTCAAGGAGTACGACGTGGAGCGCAGCGTGACCGAGGACCTCGAGATCGTGGCCGATCGACCGGGGAATACACTCGAGGTTCTCGTCGTGGACGGTGATCGGCCGGTCCCGAGCGCAGATGTCTTCCTCGGACCCGCGGACGCGGGCGGAGTCGTCCTGTTCCAATACGGGACGACCGGTCGGGATGGTCTGTTGGTCTTGCGAGGTGTCCCGCCGAGTGTTCCCCTCTGCGTTACGGCATCCGTGTTTCGCAACCAGCCTCCCGTTCAGAATGTGGAGTGGGTGGCGGGCCGGGCACGGATCGTCGTGGACGTCGGGGATCGCTGACCGCAAGGCGCTGACCGCTGACCGCTGACCGCGGATTGTCGCTCGCAGAGCCGAGATCGCGGAGTCCGGTTCCCGGGGGCGCCGGTCAGCCGAGGGTGATCAGCGGGTCGCCCTTGGCGACGGCCATGCCCGCTGCGACGTGCACGACCGTGACCGTGCCGGCGGCGTCGGCGCGGATCTCGTTCTCCATCTTCATGGCTTCGAGGATCAGGAGCGGCGTGCCGCGTTCGACGTCGTCGCCGACCGCGACGCGCACGTCGCGGACGATGCCCGGCATGACGGAGCGCAGCACGCCGCCGCCCTGGCGCGCGCCGCCGGCCCCTTCGGCGGCGCGCGCCAGCGATTCACGCTCGTCCATGACGGCGCAGTGCCAGGTCTCCGCACCGAGGATCATCGTGAGGTCGTCGTTGGTGCCGGACGCGACCATCGGGAGTTGCGCCGTGCCGATCAACAGGGAGTACGAGCCGTCGCTGCGCACCGGGGCGAGTTCCACCGGCGTCTCGGCGCCGCCGGCGAGGTCCGGGTGCACGGCGAACACGCCGCCCGCGCGCTCCACGATCTGTACCGTGACGGTCTCGCCGTCGAGTTCCACGTGGTACTTCATCGCAGGCGCCCTCCCATGGCGTCGCGGCGGCCGTTCACGACCCACGGCGACGGGCCGCGGGCAGAGGCGTCGTCGCCTCGCGCCGCGCCGCGTCCTGCGAGCCGTGACCGCGCGCGCTCACGGTGTACGAGCGCCGCCGCGATCGCCGCCGCGAGCCGGTGCCGGCCCGCGCCGTGGCCGAGAACGTCGTTCAGGTGCTCGTCGAGGTAGCTCGTGTCGTACGTGCCCGCGACGATCTCGGGCTGTCGCAGCAGGCGCAACGAGAAGGGGATCGTCGTGTGGATGCCCGAGATCACGAACTCGCGCAGTGCCGCTCGCGTGCGCTCGAGCGCCGCAGGCCGATCGGGGCCCCAGCACACGAGCTTGCCGACCATCGAGTCGTAGAAGAGCGTCACATCCTGTCCCTCGTAGAGGAACGTGTCGAGGCGCACCCCCGGCCCGCCCGGGAGCTCGAGATGCTCGATGCGGCCGCCGGACGGGAAGAACCCCTGTTCGGGGTCCTCGGCGCAGATCCGCACTTCGATGGCGTGGCCGTTGCGGCGCATGTCATCCTGCGTGAACGACAGTTCATGGCCCGCGGCCACGCGCAACTGCTCACGCGCGAGATCGACGCCGTAGACCATCTCGGTGACGGTGTGCTCCACCTGGAGCCGCGTGTTCATCTCGAGGAAGTAGTAGTTGCCGCCTTGATCGACGAGGAACTCCATCGTTCCGGCGTTCACGTAGCCGACCGCGAGCGCGCCACGCACCGCCGCCGCGCCCATCGCGGCCCGCGTCTCCTCGCTGAGCCACGACGACGGGCATTCCTCGACGAGCTTCTGGTGCCGGCGCTGCAGCGAGCACTCGCGCTCCCCGAGGTGAACGGCGCCGCCGTGCGCGTCGAGCATCACCTGGATCTCGATGTGGCGTGGGCGCTCGATGGCCTTCTCGACGTAGATCGAGCCGTCGCCGAACGAGGTCACGGCCTCGCTGGAGGCGCGCTCGAACGCGGCCTCGACGTCTTCGCTGCGCGTGACGTGGCGGATGCCCTTGCCGCCGCCACCGGCCACGGCCTTGAGCATCACCGGATACCCGATCTCGTCGCAGATGCGGCGCGCATCGGCGGCGTCCACGCACGGCGCCAGCGTGCCCGGTACGACGGGCACGCCCGCACGATCCATCGCGGTACGCGCCGCCACCTTCGCGCCCATCGTGCGCATGGTGTCGCCTGAGGGCCCCACGAAGACGATGCCCGCGCTCTCACAGGCGTCGGCGAAGGCCGCGTTCTCACTGAGGAAGCCGTAGCCGGGGTGGATCGCGTCAGCGCCCGTGCGCCGCGCAGCGGCGAGGATCTTCGCCACGTCCAGGTACGTCTCGGCGGGCGACGTGCCGCCGAGTGCGATCGCCTCGTCGGCCATGCGCACGTGCGGGTCGCGGCGGTCGGCGTCCGAGAAGACGGCCACCGTCGCGAGGCCCTCGAGGCGGCACGCACGCAGTACGCGCACGGCGATCTCGCCGCGGTTGGCGACCAGGACCTTGGTGATCACAGCGGGATGTTCCCGTGCTTCTTGGGCGGGTTCGTGTCGCGCTTGGTCGCGAGGATGTCGAGCGCGCGGCAGAGATGGAAGCGCGTCGCGGACGGCTCGATGACATCGTCGATGTAGCCCTCGCCGGCGGCCTTGTAGGGGTTGGCGAACGTCTCGCGGTACTCCTCGATGAGCCGCGCCTCTGTGGCCGCCGGGTCGTCCGAGGCTGCGATCTCCTTACGGAAGATGATCTCGACCGCGCCCCTGGCGCCCATCACCGCGATCTCCGCCGACGGCCATGCCAGATTGACGTCGCCGCGGATGTGCTTGGAGGACATCACGTCGTACGCGCCGCCGTAGGCCTTGCGCGTGATCACGGTCAGCTTCGGCACCGTGGCCTCGCAGTAGGCGTAGAGCAGCTTGGCGCCGTGGCGGATGATGCCGTTCCACTCCTGGTCGGTGCCCGGCAGGAAGCCCGGGACGTCCTCGAACGTGACGAGCGGAATGTTGAACGCGTCGCAGAAGCGCACGAAGCGCGCCCCCTTCACCGAGGCGCTGATGTCCAGCACGCCAGCCAGTACGGCAGGCTGGTTGGCGATGATGCCGACGGGGCGCCCGGCGAGCCGCGCGAAGCCGACCACGATGTTCTGGGCGAACTCCGCGTGCACCTCGAGGAACGACCCGGTGTCGGTGACGCCGCGGATGACGTCGCGGATCTCGTAGGGGCGGTTGGGATCCTGCGGCACGATCGAGTCCAGCGCGGCGTCGGCGCGGTCCGCCGGGTCGGACGTCGGTCGCAGCGGCGGATCCTCCGTGTTGTTGGACGGCAGATACGACAGCAGCCGCCGCAGCAGCGCCAGGCACGCCGCATCGTTCGCGGCCGTGAAGTGCGCGATGCCGGACTTGCTGGCATGCGCGTGCGCGCCCCCGAGGTCCTCGCTCGTGACCTCCTCGTGCGTCACGGTCTTCACGACGTTGGGCCCGGTCACGAACATGTACGACGTGTTCTCGACCATGCACACGAAGTCGGTGATGGCGGGGGAGTACACCGCCCCGCCGGCGCACGGTCCCATGACCGCGGAGATCTGCGGCACGACACCCGAGGCGAGCGTGTTGCGCAGGAAGATGTACGCGTACCCGCCGAGCGACACGACGCCTTCCTGGATGCGCGCACCGCCCGAGTCGTTGAGCCCGATCACCGGCGCGCCGACCTTCAGCGCCTGGTCCATCAGGCGGCAGATCTTCTCCGCGTAGGCGCCCGAGAGGCTGCCGCCCCAGACCGTGAAGTCCTGCGAGAACACGAAGACCGGGCGGCCCTCGACGGTGCCGTGGCCGGTGACGACGCCGTCGCCGAGCACTTTCCTCTCGGCCATCCCGAAGTCGGCGCAGCGATGCGTGACGAAGCGCCCGGACTCGATGAACGAGCCCTCGTCCAGGAAGAGCTCGATGCGCTCGCGCGCCGTCAGCTTGCCCTTCTCGTGTTGGCGCGCGATCGCCGCCTCGCCGCCGCCGGCTTCGGCTCGCTCGCGCATCGCCCGCAGACGCTCGGTGGGGGAGGGGTCACTCACGTGGCGGAGTCTCCTGCAGTTCCACCAGCACGCCGCCGCACGACTTCGGGTGGATGAACACGATGGGCAGACCGGCGGCGCCGATCGTCGGCTCTTCGTTCACGAGGCGCACGCCCTTGGCCTTGAGCTCCGCGACCTTGGAGCGCAGATCGCCGACGCGAAAGCAGACGTGATGGAGCCCCGGGCGGTTCTTGGCGAGAAAGCGCCCGATGGGCGTGTCGGCCGCGGTGGGGGAGGTCATCTCGATGACGACGTCGCCGGCGGACAGTTTGACGACGCGAACACCCTGATCGGCGACCTCGGTGCGCTTCACGATCTGCAGGCCGAAGAGGTCTGCGAAGACGCCGGCCAGCGCCTCGGCGTCCGGTGTCGCGATGTTGACGTGGTCGAGTTCCATCGCCCCTCCCGCGTGACGTGAATCGATCATCGACGGCCCGGCAGAGGGCCGGTCCGGTCCCGCCCGGGGCCACCGCCGGATGCTGCCCGCACGCGTCAGTCGAGGCCGCAACCGAAACCGTCGTCCGGCTCTTCCTCCTGCCCGGGCTCGGGTTCCGGAGCGGCGGCCTGCGGCTCGGGCTCCGGCTCCGGTTCGGGCTTGCGCGCCGGCGCGGCTTTCTCGGGAAGTGGGGCGATGATGCCGAAGCCGAACTCGTCGTCGGGTTCAGCGACGGGCTCGTCGTGGGGCCTCGGGTCGTCGGAACTCATCGGCGCACTCTCCTGTCTGGGGGGGGGGCGCGCGACCGCCGGTCGGCCGCGTGGTTCACGATCGTCGTCGCGCTCGCCGCGGTCCTGCGGTTGCGGCGCTTCGTCGCTGCGGGGCGCGCCCGTGCTCTGCGGCCCGCGCTCGTCGCGGTCGCTGCGGCGCCCGCGGCCTCCGCGGCCACCCCGGCGGCGGCGCCGCCGGCCGCCACCTTCCTCGCTCTGCTCGGCGCGGTCGTCGCGGTCGGCGCGGGGAGCCTCGCGGTCCCCGTGCGTCCGGTACTCGGCGTCTTCCGCCGTGTGCGCAGGCCGATCGCTCCGACCGCGCTCGTCACGGGCGCGGTCACCTGGTCCGCCGCCGCCGCGGCGTCGCCGCCGCCCCCGCCCGGCGCCCCCGCCGTTGCCCGTGCCGCCGCCCGTGCCGCTACCCGTGCCGCTACCCGTGCCGCCGCCCTCGTTGCACGTGTCGTCGTCGATCGCGCCGAGGAGGACGCGCAGGCGATCACCACGGCCCCGATCGAGGCGCCCGGGGATCGGCGTCGGCTGCAGCAACTGGTGTCGTGGCAGTGGCGTGCGGCGCTCGGGAGGGTCGCCCCCGGCAGCGTCGGCAGCGGGGGCCCCGGCGGAGTCTCCAGTGTCGCGCCCAGTGTCGCGCCCAGTGTCGCGCCCAGTGTCGCGCCCAGTGTCGCGCCCAGTGTCATGTGTCGTCTCGCGCTCGGCATCGCGGGCACCGCCCCCGCCTCCGCCGCCGC
>JAJRVY010000323.1 GCA_024277065.1 Planctomycetota bacterium | reverse complement strand
GCGCGCCGCGGCGAGCATCTCGAGTGGCGACGCGTCCCGCTGCAGGAAGTCGAGTCGCTTCAGCGACAGCGCCGCGCTCTTGCCGTCGCGCTGCTCGACCTGGTCGAACAGCTTCAGGAAGGCGTCGCGGTGGCGGGGCAGGAGCGCGGCCTCGATCTGCTGCGCGGCGTTGCGCCATTGCCAGTCACCGTCGTTGCGCGTGAGGTACTCGCGGTAGCGGTCCAGACCCTGCGTGACGGCCTCCTCGTCGCGCCCGAGGGCGACGAGGTACGTCACGCGGGCCGCGACGGTCTGCACGATTCCCGGATGCCGCTCGAGGAGAATGTCCGCGAACCCCAGGAACAGCTCGAGGTTGCCCGCGTCGCGCACGGTCGAGTTGGCGAGCAGCGACCGCAGCCACCACTCGTCCTTCACTCCTTGCAGGCTCTCCTCGAACGTGCGCAGTGCGTAGGCCGCGAGCTCGTCGCCGGCCGGCCGCTCCAGCCCCCCGAGGAGTTGCGGAATGACGATCGCGCGCCGCGACTCGGGGGCCTTCTCGACGGCGGCGCGGATCGCCTCGAGGGTCTCCTCCGGCGGGATGATGCGCAGCAGCTCGCCCATGCCCCACGAGCGCTTCTCCGCCATGACCTCGACCAGTTCGAGCGCCTGCTCGCTCGTGAGCAGCGGCGCCTCGAAGCGCGCCTGCAGCCGCGGGAGATAGGCGACCAGGCCGACGTACTTCGCCGGATCACCCCGCACGATGCCGACCAGGGACATGGCGAGGCTCCGTAGCTCCTGGTCGCCCAGCACCGCCGCGCAGCGTCCGATGACGAGGTCCGCCTGGCGTTCGATCTCGTACGGCTGCGAGTACTCCGCCGCGAGCCGCAGCCACTTGCGGCCGAACAGCAGTGTCAGTTCGGGGTCGCGCAGTTCGAGCGACGCCCAGAGCAGCGTCGGTACGGCGGCGAGTGCGTCCTTGTCGCCTGCCGACAGGTCGGCGCGCGCCAGCAGTTCGGCGAGTGCCGACGTGTTTCCGTCTCGCCAGAGCGGCAGGACGCGGCGGCCCGCTTCGGCGAGAGGGACCGTGCCCGGCGTCGCGCCGCCGCCCTCGCCCACGAGCCAGCGTAGCGTTCGCGTGTCCTTCGCCGGACGGCCGGACGCGTCCAGGAGACGCGCCGCCGACGCGTGGCGCCCCCAGGCGAGCCTTCCGCGCACGAGCTCTTCGAGCAGGCGGTCGTCGCCCGGGAACGCTTGCAGGAGCACGCCGTCGAGCTCGTCGGCGGCGTCCGCGCGATGGAACGCGAGTGCGCTGCGGCGGTGCAGCGCGGCGCGGTCACGGAGGTGGGGAAAGGCGTCCAGCCGGCGGGCGTCCACGTCGCGGAACTGCGCCGCGAGCCGTGTCAGATCCGCCTGCACGTCGTCGCGATCGGCGGCGAGTGCGGCGGTCGCGTCCGCTTCGTCCACACTCGACAGCCAGCCGCGCAGAGCGCGCGGGTAGTTCTCGTCGAAGTCGTCGAGATTGCGCGCGCCCCACCACCATCCCCGCCGCGCGTCGCCCTCCTCGTCCTTCGCCTTCTGGGCGACGGAGAACGGCCTGCGCCGCAGCAGTGTCTCGAGCGCCCGGCGGTGGATCTCGGCGGCGCGGTCGTCGCGCCCGAGCTGCTCGAACAGCTCGCCGGTCTTGACCATCAGCCCCACGTCCTGCGTGCGCCCGACGAGCACGCGCTGGTAGGCGCGCAGGGCCTCGCCCAGGAACCCCGCCTTCTCGAACGAGTCCGCGACCTTCAGGCGGAACGACGCCTGGTCCGGTACGTCTTCCGCCCGCGAGAACGTCTCCTCCGCCGAGCGCACGTCACCGCCGGCGAGCAGCGCGTTGCCGAGATCCAGATAGACCTGCGGTGGCACGATCTCGCCCGATGCGAGCAGACGCCTGCCGAAGCGCAGGCTCTCGCCGCGCAGGCCGCGCTGCGCGGACGTGTCCATCAGCTCGCGCAGGAGAGGCGCGCGCTGCTCGGCCGCGATCGGCAGCGCGCTCTCGATGGCGAGCAGCACCGCCTCGGTGTCGCCGAGCTCCTCGGAGAGATCCGCCGCCAGGCGGTGCAGGTAGACCTTGTCGGCGTGCATCGCGAGCCGCTCGTAGACGGTTCGCCGCGCCCACTTGATGACGTCCGGCGGCGCCTCCATGTTCAGGAGCCCGTCGATGGCGATCGTGAAGAGGTCGTCCTTCGCCGCGTGTTGCGCGAGGAACTGGAACATGCCGACGGCCCGCTTCGTCTGGCCGAGATCCCGCATCACGTTGGCGAGGAGCAGGAAGCTGTCGATGTTCTCCGGCTTGCCGGCCAGCCCCTTGCGGTACGTCGCGAGCGACTCCTCACGCAGCCCGGCGATGGCCAGCACACCGGCTTCGAACTCCAGGCCCGCCTCCGGCGTCTCGAGCTCCTGCAGGCGCTTCAGCACATCGCGCGCCTCGTCGTGGCGGCCGCGCTCCAGCTTGCTCATGGCGAGTTGCTGCAAGTAGTCGGGCTCGTTCTCGGGGTCGATCCCGATGAGCTCCGCGAGCGTCTCCTCATAGTTCGCGAAGTCGCTGCACGCGAGGTAGACGAACGACTTCTCGACGAGCGTCTTCACCGGATCGCCCCCGGCGCGCTTCATGTGCTCGTCGATGATCTCGGTGGCCGAAACGGCATCGCCAACCTTCGTGTAGATGCGGACGAGCAGGCCGCTCTCGCGCTGCGTGGCGTCGCCCGCGGCGAGCCGCTCCTCGAGGTCCACGACGATGTCGGCGAGCTCGCCGAGGCGGGATGCGACCGTCATCATGCGGTCCTCGACGTAGCGCCGCCGCGACACGGATTCGACGCGCTGCCACAGTGCGCGCCAGCGCGCGAGAGCCTTCTCGTCGTCGCCGAGCTCACCCTCGAGCCACGCGAGGTGCATCTCGACGTCCTCGGCGCCGCGCTCCACGCCGCGCGCGTCGAGCACGCCCTGCAGCACGTCGGCAGCGCGGTCCTTGCGGCCGAGCTTCTCGAGCGCCTCCGCCAGTGACATGCGGACGGCGGAGTCCGCGGGTTCGGCGGCGTCGAGTTCGTCGAGTGCGGCGGCGGCTTCCTCGAAACGGCCGCGCGATGCGTGCAGGCGTGAGAGAAAGAGCAGCGCCTGCGCGCGCGCCTCGGCGTCGTCGATGCAGGCCGTCGCGCGCTCGATGGCCAGGTCGTCGAGCCCGAGGCCCTGGAGAGCCTCTGCCGCCGCCAGACGGTACGACGACGTCCCCGGTTCCCGCGGCGTGCCCGTCCACACGTCCCGCGCGGACGCTGCGTCGCCCTGCTCCAGGAAGAAGCGGGCGAGTCCCTCGCGCCACTCGACGCGCTCCGGCTCGGCCACGATCTGCTCGCGGTACGCGGCGACCAGGCGCCCCTCGTCGCCCGTCTGCCGGTGCATCTCCAGGATCTCGCGACGCATGGCGATCGTCAGCCCGGCGCCGTGGGTGCGGCGGAAGAGCGCCAGTGCGTCGTCCACGCGGCCCGTCTCGCGCAGGAGGTCGATCCAGAGGTTGCGCAGGTCGTCGTCCGGATTCTCGATCGCCGCCAGCCGCTCGACGAGAGCGCCCAGGTCGTCGCCGTCGCGATGGGCCTCGACGAGCACGGCGAGCGCGAACAGGCGGTCCCGCCGCAGGCGCGCGACCGCGAGCGCCTGCCAGGCCCGGTCCCTCGCCGTGCTCCAGTCCCCGGCGGCGAGCGCCCAGTCGGCGCGCCGGATCGCGTCGCGTAACTCCGGCTCCGCGTCCGTCGGCACCACGAAGAGCTCGCTCGCCCGGCCGGGGTACCCGAGTGCGCCGAGCAGGATGGCCGCGCGGTTGCGCAACGCGCGCGTGCGGCCCTCCTCGGAGGCGAATGCCACCAGGTCCTTCGCGGCGGCCGTCGGTGGGCGCTCACGCTTCTTTGCGCCGCCGGCGCCCCCGCGCGAGACGACCCCGGCGGCGCCGATGAGCACCATCCCGCCCGCGAAGCGTGTGACGCCCGGCGCCGAGCCGCCGCCGCGAGACTGCTCTTCGGCGAGGAGTGCCAGGCGCAGCCGCAGCCGCGTGGCGAGCGCCTCGTCCGCGCCGCTCGCGAGGACGTCCTCGTACGCCACCACCGCCTTCTCGCGGCGGCCCAGCGCGTCCAGCAACTCCGCGCGGCGCAGAGCCACAGCCGGCTCGACGCGTCCGGCGTCGCCCGTGCGCAGGCGTTCGACCTGCACGAGTGCTTCACGCAGATCGCCGCGGCGGTGCAGCGTCTCGGCCGCGATCCAGCGTGCCGCGCGCCGCCGCTGCGGCGCCGCGCTCTCGTCGCCGTAGACGTCCGCGAGGGCGCGCAGCAGCGGGTCGTCGTCGCCCTCTGCCCTGACCGCGGCGGTGACGACCGCCGCGGCCGGCTCGCCGGGCCGGATGACCGCAAGAGCGCGCTCGAGTTGCGTGGCCACTGCGGGGTCCAGTGCTTCGCGCGCGCCGTCGTCCTGCGCGCGTGCCGGCGCCGCGAGCAGCAGGACGGCGAGCGCGAGGCCCGGGACGCATGCCGCGAAGCCGCGCCGTCTCATGCCGCGGCCCCGTCCGGCAGGCGCCGGTGGAGGATGTCCGCCAGATACGTGAGCAGCGCGAGCAGGAGCAGCAGCGTGCGGAGTTCGTGCACGTCGCGCGGCGACGCACCGCCGCCGACCGGCGGCCGGAAGGAGGGCGTCTCCGCGAGCGTCGCGACGCGCCCGCCGGTGGCGTGAGCCACGCGTTCGAGATCGATCGCCACGGCCGGATCGACCTGTGTCTCGGGGGCCACGTCGGCGCGCGCCGTGGATGCCAGGCGCACACCCCCGGCGCGCCCTTCGATGCGTCCGGTGGCGCGCACCTCGCGTTCGGGCGGGGCGCCGATGCGCTTGCGGAAGAGCCCCGGCGCGATCTCGTCGAGGGGCCACGTCCAGTTCTCCGGCCGCTCGCCGTCCGGCGGCTCGACGGCCACCGTGGGTTGCGCGCCTCCCGCGCCGCTGCGGCGCGCCGTCACGGTGACGACGTCGTCGTCGCGCGAGATCGCGAAGGCGAACGCGGCGTCCGCGTCGCGCGCGGTGCGCTCGAGCACGCGCGCCAGGGCGCGTCCGTAGTCGCTCCACTGCGTCCACGGCGCGGTGCCCGGCCCGACGGGCTCCGTGGTGAGCGCCGTCACGCGTCCGAGCCCGTGGCGCCAGGTGGCAAGAACGGGGTGCCCGGCCGCCGCCGTCTCGAGCAGCACCAGCGCGCCGTCGCGGGCGCGTGTCTCGACGTAGCCGGCGAGCGGCGGCGCCGCGGCGGGATCGATCGTGCCCCACCAGCCGGCACCGCCGCGGGCGCGCACCGCGTGGCGGCCCGGGCGGTACGCGGGCAGGCGCGCCGCCGTCGGCTGCTTGAGCAGGAGTTCGGGCAGGTTGAAGCGGTTCGGAACGCTGTAGAAGCGGCCCTTGCCCCAGTTCGCGATGCTCACCAGGAACTCGCTGTGTCCGGCGGCACCGATCAGCACCGTCGAGACGTTCATGCCCTCCTCGGCCATCTTGCGGATGAGTGGTTCGAACGCCCCACGCTCCACGCCGCCGTCGGTCAGGACGAGCACGTGCTTGTAGCGCGTCTGCACGTTCTGCATCCCATAGAAGGCCTCCTCGATGGCGGGCATGATGACGGTGCCGCCGCCCGCGTTCAGACGGTTCAGCGCGCGCTGCAACTCGATGCGGTTGGAGGCCGGCTGGAGCGGCGCCGCCCAGCGCTTGGTGCCGTAGAACTCGACGATGCCGACCTTGTCGTGCGGCAGCAGGCGGCGGATGGCGAGGCGCGCCACCTCCTTGGCGAGCTGCACGCGGCCGCCGCTCATCGAACCGGACGTGTCGATGATGATCGCCAGCGTTGTCGAGGGGTCACGCTTCTCTTCCTTCTGCGCGCACTCGACCGGCAGTGCCGAGGCGACGATCGTGTCGTGCCAGCCGCCCGGCCCGAAGGCGTCGCCGCCGCCGCACATCACGAGGCCGAGACCGCGGTCGGTGACGGCGTCCACGACCTGCTGCTGCCACGCGTCCGGCACCGTGCCCGCCGGGCGGTCGTCGAGTACGACGACGTCGTACGGCGCGACGTCCGGGAGCTCCGTGCCGTCGTCGCGGGGCGCTTCGTCGATCGCGAAGCCCGCTCCGACGAGGTCGCCGAGGGGCGCTCCGCCAGCGCGCACGCGGCCGCCCACGTGCAGCACGCGCAGCGGGTCCTGCACGGCGAACGTGCGCGACAGCGCGGGGCCGCCGTCTCCGGCGCGCGCCGTCAGCATGACGTACCCGGGCGCGGCCGGCTCGAACTCGAGCGCGATCACGCGGCGCCCGGCGACCGTGACGCCGTCGGCTCGCACCAGGGTCCCTGCGGGGCCGTCGAGCGTCACGTCCGCCGCGCCCTCGCCCGCGAGCACGACGTCGATGCGCGCCGTCTGACCGACGCGCAGGAGTCCGCGCGCGGTGAGGCCCACGGGGCGGGGCGCGAGCACGTCGGGCGTCAGCGGTACGACGTGCACGGGCACGCCGCGGCGCGAGAGCCGCGCGACGGCGGGGCCGTGGCGGCGGTCGGTGGCGAGCCCGTCGGTGACGAGCGTGACCTCGCCCCGTGCGCCGTCCGGGATCGCACGGTCGGCGGCGGCGAGCGCCGCCGACATCGACGACATCGACGACCGCGACGACGCGCCGTCGCCGCCGATGCGGATCGTCGTGATGCGGGCCTGGCGGGGGAGGGCGCGCGTGATGTCGGCGGCGACGCGCGCGGCCCGCGTTCGCGATGTCGCCACGCTCTCCGAGATGTCCACGACCACGACGTGGTGCTCCACACGGCTCTCCGTGCCGAGCACCGGCCGTGCGAGTGCCAGCACCAGCAGTACGAGGGCGGCGCTGCGCAGCCGGGCGTTGCGCGCGTCGCTCACCGGCCGTGGCAACCACGGCAGCGCCGCGAGCGGTAGCAGCAACAGCCAGAGCGGCGCGAGGAGACTCACGGCAGGCGCCCCGCGCGGTACAGCAGCCACTCGGCCGTGAGCAGCACGAGGCCCGCCAGCGCGGCCCACGTCACGAGATCGGGGGGCGCCGGCAGCACGAGATCACCGTCGCCGACGGCCTCCGTCTCGGTGGCCGTGGTGCCCGCGGTGTCGAGCAGCGCCACGTGCACGGGCGTACCCGCTGCGGTGACGTGCGGCCCGCCGACCACCGCTCGCAGCGCGCCGTCTGCGGGGTCCAGCAGGGCGCCCGTCGGATCGGTCAGCGGCGCCAGGGCGCCGGGCAGCGTGGTGCCCACCGCGACGACGGGCGTGACCTCGGCAGCGCCCGCGATCCGCCGCACGGCCCGCGCGACGAAGGCCGGGAACGCGCGCTGCAGCACGAGGTCGTAGCGAGCGGTGAGGAGCGTCTCCCAGACGCGGACCTGCGGCGCGTCCCCTGTGCGCACACCGAGGGAGATCGCGCGCCCCGCCTCGGTGGCCAGCGACGTCGCGTCGATCTGCGTCAGCGCGAGCTCGTCGAGAGCCGCTTGCAGCATCGTGTCCGCGTCCCCGGCGCCGGTCGTGACGACGACGAACGCGTCGTCCTGCGCGTCCTCCGCGACGAGAACGATCGCGGGCGCCGTGCTTCCCGCGTCGCGCGTCACCGTGACGTCCGCGGGTTCGTGTGCGGCCGTGAGGCGGACGGCGGGATCGCCGCGCAGCGCGGCGAGGAGCGCGCGCGGCACATCGGCGGGCACGGCGACGACGATGGGGCGCCGCGCCGGCAGGACGACGGACGCCCTGTCGTCCAGCGCCGCGGCGTCGCCGCTGCCGGGCACCGTGGCTGTGAGCGTCCCGCCGGCGGCGGGCACGTCGCGGAAGACGGTGCGCACGCCGCTCCCGAGCGCGACCGTTGACGAGGGCGTGAGCGCCGCTCCGTCGAGCGTGACGTCCGGGGCGTGCGCCGCGTTGCCGGCGGTGGACGTGACCTCGACGAGCACGTCCACCGCGCCCCATGCACCCGAGGCGGCGTCGGCGACGCCCAGCGCCGTCACGCCGCTGTTGGCCGCCACCGGGCTCTGCGGCGCGAAGACCGTGACGTCCACGTCGGCGGCCTGCGCAGCGAGGCGCAGGCCGCCGGAGTAGCCGGCGCCATAGGCCCTGATCGCCAGAGCGCGGTCACTGCGGGGCGCGTGGATCAGGTCGCGGATCGTCTGCGTCACGGTCTCGGGGCACGCCTCCGCGACGACGTTCGCGAGACGCTGCGCGAGCAGCAGCAGGTTCTCGCCGGGGAGCAGCACCGTGCGCGGCGTCGCGGCGCAGACGATCACCGTCGTGCGATCGCGCGGTGCCCACGCCGCATCGGCCAGCAGCCGTTCGCGCGACGCGGCGAGCCACGTGCCGCGCGCCATGCCGGCGGAGGCGTCGAGGAGCAGGACGTGGTCGCGCCCGTCGTCGCTCTCCATGCGCGGCGCCGCCACTCCCAGCCACAGCACCGACGCGATCAGCAGCACGAACAGGTACGCGAGCGGATGCCGGAAACGGTCCATGAGCACGCGCGCCCGCGCCTCCTCGGCGGCCTCCTGCCAGAAGAGCGTCGTCTCGACCGTGAGTTCGCGGTGGCGGACGCGCAGCCGCTGCAGCGCAAGCAGCACGGCGGCCAGCGCCGCCAGGCCCGCGAGCACCCATCCGGCGGAGAGTCCGGCGAAGCTCACGCCTCGAGGCTCCCGGCGGCGAAGAGCTCGGCGAGCTGCGGCACGACGTCGGCGTCGCAGTGGAGACGCACCAGCCCGGCGCCGCTCTGCCGCGCGAACTCCGTCAGCCCGTGGTCGAAGCGGTCGTAGGCGACGCGATACCGGGCCAGCACGTCGCGCGTGATCGAGACGTTCTCCGCGGCGCCTGTCTCGCAGTCGCGCAGACGTAGATCGCCGCTGATGTGCGGGTCGCGGTCGGACGCGCGCACGAGCTGCACGAGCACCAGGCGGTGGGTCACGCGGCGCAACGCCGTCGTCAGGGCTGCGATGCCGGCGGGGTCGAAGAAGTCCGAGACGATGGTGACGACGCCGCGCCGCAACCGCAGCGCGTCGAGTCGCCGCAGCGACGTGACGAGGT
The DNA here is from genome assembly GCA_024277065.1 of Planctomycetota bacterium. GTDB lineage: Bacteria > Planctomycetota > JAJSAM01 > JAJSAM01 > JAJVHW01 > JAJRPF01. Next base: position 4,471 of record JAJRVY010000323.1, on the reverse strand, counting down.
CCGTGCGGCCGCCGGGCTGCAGCGCCGCGAGGCGCTCGGCGAAGCGCAGCAGCGTGCCCTTGCCCGCGCGCGGCCGCTGCACGACGCGCAGATCCGCGGCGAACGGCAGCAGCCCCACGCTGTCGTGCTGATTCAGGCTGATGGCCGCCAGTGCGAGGCATGCGCGCAGCCCCGCGAGGGCGCGCGGGCGCTCCGTTCCGTTCGCGTGGAACGCGCTCGTGCTGACGTCCGGGAGCAGGTACAGCGGCAGGTCCTCGAGCTGCTCGAAGAGCCGCAGGAACACCTTGCCCAGGCGGCGGTAGATGTTCCAGTCGATGGCCCGGAAGTCGTCGCCGGCGGCGTACGGCCGGAAGTCGCGGAACTCGATCCCGTCGCCGAGGTCGCGCGAGCGCTGCTCCGCGAAGCGTCCGCGGCGATCCACCCGCCGCGCCACGAAGCGCAGGTGTCGCACGGACTCCAGGAAGTCCGCGTCGAAGAGCTCATCGAACGGGATCGCGCCGGCCATGGGCTCAGGACGCGTGCGGCGCCTTGACGGTCTCGAGGACGGCGTTCACGACGTCGTCGGCCGACACACCGTCGGACTGCGCCTGGAAATTGAGCAGCACGCGGTGGCGCAGCACGCCCCGGGCGCACGCGCGCACGTCGTCGGTGGCGACGGCATGACGGCCGGCGAGGAGCGCCTTGACCTTCCCGGCGAGCAGCAGTCCCTGCGCGCCGCGCGGCGATGAACCGAGCGCCACGTAGTCGCCGACGACCGAGGGCGCGTACGCACTGCCGGGCTGCGTGCCCATCACCAGCCGCACGGCGTACGCCTGCGTCTCGTCCGGCACGGGAACCGCCCGCACGACGTGGCGCAGGCCCATGATCTCCGGGCCGTTCGAGACCTTGTCGATCTCGACGTCGTGGTCGCCGGTCGTGCGCTCGAGGATCGCGTGGTACTCCTGTTCGGTGGGGTAGCCGACGACGAGCTTCATGAGGAAGCGGTCGAGCTGCGCCTCGGGCAGGGGGTACGTGCCTTCCTGCTCGATCGGGTTCTGCGTCGCCATCACGCAGTAGGGCTCGTCCAGGTGGATGGTGCGGCGACCGACCGAGATCTGGCGTTCCTGCATGGCCTCGAGCATCGCGGACTGTGTCTTGGGCGTGGCGCGGTTGATCTCGTCGGCGAGGACGAGGTTGGCGATGAGCGGCCCTTCCTGGAACTCGAGCTTGTGCCCGCCGCCCGCGGTCTCGACCAGCACCGACGTGCCCTGCACGTCCGCCGGCATCATGTCCGGCGTGAACTGGATGCGGCTGAACCGCAGATCGACGGCGCGCGAGAGGCAGCGCACGAGCATCGTCTTGCCGAGCCCGGGCACGCCTTCGAGCAGCACGTGTCCACCGGCGAACAGCGCCGTGAGCACGCCCTCGACGACGTCGGCCTGTCCGACCATCATGCGCGCCACCTGCTCGCGGATGCGTTCGTGCGTCGTGCGGAATCGCTGCGCTGCGGCGCGCGCGGCGTCCGCACTGGTGTCGTCGATCGTCATGGCCGGCTCCTCTCCTGTTGGTGGGCGCGCAGGAAGTAGGCGCGTACGAGGGCGCGCATCCACGGCGCCAGCACGGGCTTGCCGACGTGGCCCGTGGGCCCGCCGCGCGCACCGCGACCGGTCGCAGGGACCGGCTCGACGTCGTCGTCCTTCGGTTCGACGCGCTCCTGCGTGATCTTCGTGCGACCCGCGTTCGGCTGGCCCTTGACGTGGTCCGGGATGGGCACGCCCAGAACCAGCGACGCCGTGCCGCGCGACTTCTTCGCCCGGCCCGGTCCGCCGCGACCGTTGGCCTCCTCGTCGGGCTGGTTGCCGAAGCCGACGGAGAGGTCGCGATTCACGGGTGCGCGGCGGTCGCGCAGGTTCGGCTGCAGGCCGCCGCGCGCCTCGGAGCCCGAGTCCTCGTCGTCCACGTCGGAGTCGTCCTCGACGGGATCGTCGTCGGTCTCGCTCACCTGGTCCTTGCTCGACCACTCCGACGTGGACGGGTTGCGGTTCGATCCGCTCGCCGCGCCGCTGCCGGCCGTGGCGCCCGAACGCTCCTCCGCACCGGGCTTCTTGCGCGGTGCCGGCGCCGCGTCCGGCTCCGCGGACTCCTTCTTCCTCTTGCGCCTCCGCGGTGTCCGGGCCTCCGGCACCGAGACCTGGCCCTGGTCCGACGGCACGCCCTTGGACTGTCCGGCACCCCGCGACGCCGACGCCTCGGCGGAGCGGCCCTCCCCCGTCGCGCCCTTGGTCTCGCGCGCGTCGTCGGGGATCGCCCCGGACTCGCCCTCCTCCGGCGTCTCCGGCGCCGCGTCGGGCCGGGAGGCGTTCTCCTTCACCGACTCGGGCCGCGGCGCCGTCGCGTCCGCTGTGCGCCGCTCGTCGCGAAGCTGCGGCGCGACCGTCTCCAGCGCGCGGGCGGTGTGACGCGGTGGTAGCGCGCCCGCGCCCGCTCCGGGGCCGGCGACCGCAGGCGGCAGCGTGGCGCCGGCGACGAGCAGCGCGACGGTGGCGAGCAGCGAGAACCGTCCCGCGCGCGTCATGCGGGCGGGCACGGCGACCGGCCGCAGCTCCGCGGCGCGGGCACGTTCGACGGCGTCGCGCGCATCCGCGACGGCGGCGCGCATGAACCCGGTGGGGCACGCGCGCAGGAGGAAGTCCCGCGCCGTGAGCAGGCGGTCCGCGAGACCGAGCTCGCGGTCCAGACGCGCCAGCGCATCGGCGTCGTCCACGTGCTGCGCGGCGGACACCGTGTTGACGAGCGCCAGCACGGCGGCCGCGGCGCCGACGCCGAGCGCGATCCATCCGGCAACCGTCGCCGGGCCGCCGACGAGGAGCAGCGCCGTGCCCGCTCCGGCGATCCAGAGGCGTTCGATCAGCGTCACGAAGAGCGCGCCGAGCGCGCGGCGGCGACGCTCGCCGCGCAGCACGCGCGCGCCGCGCGCGGCGACCTGCTCCAGCATCGCCAGAGCACGCGCGTCGTGTTCCCGCTGCGCTCTCATTCGGTGTCCTCGGCCGGCTGCGTGTCGGCGAAGGCCGCCTGCTCGACGACCGTCGTGCGGCGGTTCTGGATGAACGCGACGACCGCCATCTGCGCCGGGTCGAGCCGCGTGGAGACACGCGGGATGGCATCCGCGCCGGCCGCCTCGAGCTGCGCGAGATGGGCCTCGATCTCGGTCGTCACGCCCACGAGGGCACGGTCGAAGGTGAACTCCATCGCGCCGTCCCGCCCGGGGCGGAAGGGCTCGCCGTCGGCGCTCGCCGTCAGGGCTCCGCGCGCCAGCATGCGGTGGATGACGATCTTGCTCCTGCCGGGGAAGAGCACGCCGCGCTCCACCAGGATGACGTGGAGCCGCAGGTCCGGGCCGGCCGCGCCCACGGCCTTCACGGCGCCCTTGACGCGGCCGTTCTCGATCTGCGCCGTGACCGTCAGACCGTAGTCGGTCTCCGACAGCAGCTCGTCGCCGATGGCGTCACGCAGCTCGCCCATCATCTTCTCGCGGTCGCGCATGCGCCCCGCGCCGTCAACGGTGCGGAAGCCGTCGATGACGTTCACGCCGGGATTGCCGACGCCGTAGAACGCCGCGCGCCGCGCCGCCACCGGCGTGGCGGTGGGTGTGCCCCCTGGCAGGTGGTACGTCAGCATGACGGCGCTCGTGCGCGGGTAGTAGGTCAGGGACGCCTCGAACGCCAGCTCGCCCGCCAGGCCGACGCGCTCGAGATGGGGGGTGGTGAAGAACTCCACCAGCACGGTGCGGTTGGTCGTGTCCTCCTCGCTCGCCTCGAACTTCGTGGCCGACGTGTACGTCTGGATCTTGCCCTCGACCAGGCGCTCGATCTCGTCCACGCCGAGGGCGTCGCCGCCGAGACTCTCCTGCACGCGCGCCAGTCCGAGCATCGCGTCGGCGCCGCCCGCGGCCGTGATGGATGCCTGCAGGTAGCGTGAGAAGGCGCGCCGCAGGCGCCCTTCCTGCTCGTAGTAGCGGCCGAGACCGAGATTGACGCGGCCGTCCTCGGGGATTCCGAAGGCGGCCGAGAGCAGGTGGCGCCAGGCTTCCTTGCCCTCGCCGCGCGCCAGCAGGATCTCACCGACGAGCCCGTGCAGGTGGTGCACGGCGTTCGGGTCGCGGTCCTTCCTGCCCGCCGCGATGCCCTGCTCCGCGGCCACGGTCGCCACGTCGTCGCGGCCCTTCTCGTGCAGGTCCTGCGCCAACTCGAGCGCCACGGTCGCGCGCAGATCCTCGGGGCGCGTGTCCAGCGTCCAGCGCAGCGCCCGGCCCAGCGCCTCGTCGCCGGAGTCGTCGTCCATGCGGATCTGTAGCAGCCGCTCCGCCGCCTCGGAGGCGAGGCGCGCGTCCGCGTGCGCGTCCAGGAACGCCTCGAGTGGCTCCGCCCGCTCCGTGGCGAGGGCGCGGAAGTAGACCAGGTCGTCCTCGGGGAAGAGCGGCGGCACGGTGGGG
>JAJRVY010000029.1 GCA_024277065.1 Planctomycetota bacterium | reverse complement strand
TCGTGCGCCTGGCCGGCGCACCGGCTCGCGAGCGCGAGACCGCCATGGGCCCCGTGCGACTCGTCGAGCCCCACACCGAGGTCGTCGCCGCCGACTTCCCGGCCGTCCTCGCCGCCGCCGACACGCTCGTCATCGCCGGCCTCCCCAGCCCCTTCGGCGCCGTGGACGGCACCGACCGCCTAGTCCTGCTCGTCCACCCGGAGCGCTGACCGCACCGGACAGCAGTCCCAGAGGGACGGCCGCAACTAACACGCTCGAGCGCAACTAACAGCCTCGAGGGTGCGGCGGCGCAGCGATCGGTGGTGTCGGCGCACCGCCAGTTCCTCCGTGCTCGTCCGTGACGCGCACGCGCGTGGGCTGATAGGCTCCGCGGTTCGCATGTCCGCTCGCACCCTGCCCGTGCTCGTCGTTCTCATCGCCCTGGCGGCGGTGGGTGTCGTGATTCCGGCGGCCGAGGCGCGAGCGGCGGGGGCGGCAGGCGGTGACGGCGATGGTGACGGGGCCGGGGCCGGGGCCGGCGATGGCGTGATCGCGCTCGTCGGGGGTGAGGTGCTGCCCGTGTCGGGCGCGGTGCTGCCCGTGGGGACCGTGCTGGTCGAGGGCGGGCTGATCACCGCTGTCGGCGCCGACGTCGATGTGCCTGCGGGCGCGACGGTCATCGACTGCTCAGGCAAGATCGTGACACCGGGGCTGATCGATGCGGACTCCGCGCTCGGGCTCGATGCGGCCACGCTCACCGGGCGGCTGCCCGGCGCCGACGTCGTCGCCGCGGATACCTTCGACGCGTGGGATGCGCGCTTGCGGACCGCTCTGCGGCAGGGCGTCACGACGCTGCACCTCGGCGCCGGCCGGACGCAGACCGTCGGCGGCCTGGCGTCGGTCGTCAGCATCGGCCGTCCCGGGGCCGCTCCGTTCGTGCGTGACGGCGCGCTCGTCGTGAACGTCTCGACCACCGCGGCCGCCTCGGGGCTGCCGGGAGCCGCGCGTGTGGCGGGCATCCGCGCGCTCTTCATCGCCGCGCAGTATCGCGAGGACGGGCTCGAGCGCTGGCGCCGGGACCTGGCGGAGTACGAGGAGGAGCGCCTGGTGGACGCCGCGCTGCCCGAGGAGCGGCTGCTCCTGCCGCCGGAACTGCTCGAACGCATGCGGCGCTGGAGCCCCGGCGCACGCGCGGCGTGGCGCGTCGCGGCGTACAAGTCGATGGGGCGCCCGAAGTCGTACACCAAGCCGAAGAAGCCGCGGGCGGCGCCGCGCACGCCGGGCGACGATCCCAACATGGAGACGATCGCGTCGGTGCTCGGCGTGGACGACGACGATGACGACGATGACGACGGAGTGCGTCGCGCGTTCCTGCGCGCCGAACTGTCCGGCGACGTCGGGGCCGCCCTCTCGATGGTGCGCGACTTCGATCTCACGGCGGTGATCGCCGGCGGCGAGGGTCTGCGCGCTCGCGCCGACGAACTCGTGAAGGCGCGCGTGGGCATCGTCTTGACGAGCACCGGCGACACGTCGCTGCCGCGCACATCGCCGTTGGCGCGCCGCCTTCCGGGACTCGGCGCGGCACTGGCCGCCAAGGGGCTGCGACCGGCCATCGCGTCCGGCGGCGCCGCGCCCGCGCGCTTCCTGCGACTGCTGGCGGCGCGTGAGGCGGGCGAGGGCATGAGCCCGGGCGAGGCGCTCGCCGCGGTGACGCTGTGGGCCGCCGAGGCCGCCGGCGTCGCGGACCGCGCGGGGTCGCTGGCGGTCGGCAAGCGCGCCGACGTCGTCGTCTGGGACGGCGATCCTCTCGCGGCCGCGTCGCGCGCCGCGCACGTCTTGGTCGCCGGACGGGAGGTCGATCTTGCGAGCCGCTAGACCCGCGTCACCCACGCCCGCGATCTGGCGCACCACGACGAGGGCCGTGAGTCGCGCGGCGCTCGCGTTGTGCTTGGCGGCGGTCGTCGCCGCGCCGGTGGCCGCGCGCGCGGACGACCCGGAGCGCGCGGCCGACCTCATCGTGCGCGTCGGGCGCCTGCACGTGGGCGACGGAACGGTGCTGCGGGGGGCCGTGATCGTCATCGACGAGGGGCGCTTCGTGAGCGTCGCCGAGGACGGGACGGTGCCGCCCGGCGTGCCCGTGCGCGTGTTCGCCGACGCCGTGGCGTGCCCGGGTTTCGTCGATGCCGTGACCCAGATCGGGCTGGACGGCGGCGCGGCCGAGTCCCCCGAGGCGCGCACGCCGGACGTGCGCGCCGCCGACGCGTTCGACGTCCACCACCGCGATCTGCGCCCGGTCCTCGCCGCCGGCGTCACGACCATCGGGCTGCTGCCCGCGCCGTCGAACGTCGCCGCGGGCCGCGCCGCGGTCGCCACGCTGCGCGCCGACGGCTCGGCCGCCGTCATCGAGCGCGTAGGGGCGCCGGTGTTCGCGCTGCGCCCTCCCGCGCTGCGCGCGGACCGCGTGCCGAACACGATCGCCGGAGCGCGCGCGCTGCTCGAGGCGGCGTTCGAGGGGCGCGCCTGGACGACGTCCGGAGAGGGCGCGGTGGCGGTGCGGCGCGCGGCCCTCGACGCTCTCGCCGGGATGCGGGACGGCCCCGCGCTGGCCTACGTCAGCGACGTCGAGGAGGCCCGCGTGGCGGTGGAGACGCTCGGCGGCCGCGGCCTGTCGCCGACGCTCGTCGGTCTGCGCGCCGCGTGGAAGGACCCCGCCGCCGTCGCCGCGCTGGGGGCGCCCTGCGTCGTGACCGATCTCTCCCTGAACGACAGCGAGGCGCTGCTTTCGCTGCCCGCGGAACTCGCGCGGCGCGGCGTCGGCGTGTCGCTGGCGTCCGGCGCCCCCGGCCGATCGCTGCGCATGGCTCTCGCGCTCGCCGTGGCGCACGGACTGCCTGCGAAGGACGCCGTGCCGGCCGTCACGCATCGTCCCGCGGCGGTCCTGGACGTTGCCGATCGCGTCGGGCGTGTGGCGCCGTCGCTGCGCGCCGACCTGCTCGTGTTCTCCGGTGAGCCGTGGGAGCCGTCGTCGCGCGTGCTCCTGTCCGTCGTCGGCGGCGAGATCACCGAGGAGCGGCCGTGAGGCGCCGGCTCGCGGCCCTTGCGTGCGGCGTCGTCGTCGCGGCGCTCGTGAGCACGGCGCTCGTGCGCGCGGACGACGGCCGCGACGACCTCGTGTTCGTCGATGTGACGGTGCTCGACGGACTCGGCGGCGCGCCACGCAAGGGCACCGTCTCGGTCAGGGGCGGCAAACTCGCGCTGGCGACCGGGAAGGGGCGTCGCGTGGGCGTGCCGGGCGCGTTCCTCGCGCCGGGTTTCGTGGAGGCCGCCGGGCGCACGGTGTACCTGCGCGCCGATGCCGAGATGACGCGCGAGATGACGGCCGACATCGATGCCGCGGACCTCGTCGATCCGCGGCATTCGGACTTTCGCGAGGGCGCCTTCGAGGGCTGCACGACGGTCGTTGTGCCGCCGAGCGCCCGCAACGTCGTCGGCGGGCTGACGGCGTCCTACCACGCGTGGTCCCCGGAGGGCCGCGCGGTGCCGATCGCGGGCGCTCCGAAGGCCCTGGCCGCGGCGTTCGGGCAGTCGCCCTCACGCGGCAACTTCCCGCCACGATACGGCGCGACCACGTCGATCTACGCGCGCCGTCCGACCACGCGCATGGGCGTCGTGTGGATGCTGCGCCAGGCGTTCCTCGCCGCCAAGGGGCTTCAACCGGCGCCCGACGACGCCGATCTCAGGCACTACCGCGAGGTGCTCGAGGGCAAGCGCACGCTGCGCTTCCAGGCGCGCGCCATCCAGGATCTGAACGGCGCGCTGCGTCTGGCCGACGAGGTCGGCGTGCAGTTCATCGCCGAGGGCGTCGATGAGGGCTACCGCGTGCGCGATGCGTTGGGCGCCCGGCGCACGCCCGCGCTGGTCGGGCCGCTGTCCGACATTCGCACCGGCCGCGGCCCCGACGGCACCGACACGGCGCTCCGCAACGCGGCGATGCTGCGTGATGCGGGCTGTGTGGTGGCGCTCACGGCGGGCGATTCGGGACCGCGCTGGCTGCGCGAACAGGCCATGTTCGCGACGCGCTACGGCTTCACCCGCGAGCAGGCGCTGGCGGCGGTCACGAGCATCCCGGCGGACCTGTGCGGACTCACCGCACGCGGCCGCATCGCGGACGGCGCCGCGGCGGACGTCGTGCTGTGGAGCGGTCACCCGCTCCTGCCCAGCTCGCGCATGCTCATGGTCGTCATCGACGGCCGCGTGATCTTCGATCGCACGGGCGAGGGAACGGACGGAGGGAAGTGATCGCATGAAGATGGCATGGACCCTCGCGGCCGCCGCGTGCGCGGCGCTGGTGCTCTGCACGGCTGCGCGCGCCGCGGACTTCGTGCTGCAGGCCGGGCGCGTCGTCACCGTCGATGGCGACGTGCTGGCGGAGGGCGGCTCGGTGTTCGTGCGCTCGGGGCGCATCGCGGACATCCAGCCCGGCTACGTCAACCCCTGGGGCGCCGAGGTGCGCAGGCACGAGGACGCCTGGCTCCTGCCCGGCTTCGTCGAGGCGCACAGCCAGGGCGGGCTCGAGGCCGCCAACGAGCGGGCGCCGAACACCCCGTTCGTGTCGGTTCTGGACGGCCTCGATCCCCTGGCCGAGTACTTCGTCGATCTCCTGCGCGACGGTGTCACGACGGTGTTCGTGGTGCCCGGCGACCAGACTCTGCTCGGTGGCAAGGGCCTCGTGCTGAAGCCCGTGGGCCGCACCGCCGAGGAGATGATCGTGCGGCGCGAGGCGGGCCTCAAGATCGCGCTCGCGCCGCGCTCCGGGACGAGCCGCATGGCGCAGGTCGCCGAACTGCGCCGCGCCCTCGTGACGGCGCGCGGGCAGGAGGCGCGCGAGGTCGTGGACGATCCCGACGACCCCGTGCGCAGTCCGCGGCAGAAGGCGCTGTCCGCACTGCTGGACGGGCGGCTCCCCGCGGTCATGACGTGCAGCGCGCCGGTGGATGTCGTCAACGCGTTCGCGATCATGGACGAGTTCGGCGTCACGGGCTTCGTGCGGCTTGGAACGGGCGCGCGCAAGGCGCTGCCCATGCTCGCCGAGCGCGGCGTGCCGTGCCTGCTTCCCGACGACCTCGAGCCGCTCGAGCGCGATCCCGAGAGCGGCCACGAGGAACGGCGCTTCCTGGCACTTGAGGCGCGCGACGCGGGCGTGCCGGTCGTCATCCAGGCCAACGAGTCGTCGCCCTACGGCATGCGCTCGCTCTGGTACCAGGCGGCCGTGGCCGTGTCGCAGGGGCTGACGCGCGAGGAGGCGCTGCGCGCGGTGTCGCTGGAGCCGGCGCGCACGCTGGGCGTGGACGGGCGCGTCGGGTCGATCACCGCCGGCAAGGACGCCAACCTGGTACTCTGGTCCGGCGATCCGCTCGATCCGGCGTCGCACGTCCTGCGCGTCTGGATCGAGGGCGAGCAGGTCTACGACCGCGCCGCGGACCGGCGTCTCGCGCGCCTGCTCGAGGGCATCTCGGACGGTCGCGGGAAGGGCGCTCGATGAGACGCGCGGCGACGCTGCTGCGCGGCACGGCTCTGGCGCTCACGGCTCTGGCGCTCACGGCGCTGCTCCCGGCGCCGTGGTCGGCGAGGCTCGGCGCGCTTCCGGCGGCCGCCGCCGAGGCGGGCACGCTGTACGTCACCGCCGGGGTCGTGCACGACGGCGCGGGGCATGTCTTCGCGCCCGGCGCGGTGGCCGTCGTGGGCGGCAAGGTCACGGCTGTCGGCGACCCCGCGGACGTCACTGCGCCGGCGGGCGCCGAGGTCATCGACGCGGGTCCCGGCGCCGTCGTGATCCCCGGTCTGGTCGCCGCCTGGAGCGAGCACGTGCTGGCCGGCGGCCGCGATCCCGCGAGCATCTCGGCCGACGTGCGCGCGTTCGACGGCTATGACTTCACGCGTGACGAGAGCGTGCTGCTCGCGGGCGGCGTGACGACCGTCGTCATCTCCCCGGGATCGACGCAGGTCGTGTCGGGACGCGCGGCGGTGGTCAAGACGGCGGGTACGGGCCGCGCCACGCGCCTTCTGCGCGCAGAGGCGGGGCTGGTGGCGGGTGTCGGCGACGGTGTGCAGTCGCCGCCCGCCGTGCTCGATCCGCCCGACGAGCCCGACGCCGCGCAGAATCCGCTCCTGCCGCATCGCAGTCAGTTGCCGGTCACGCGGGCGGGCTCGGTGCTCCTGCTGCGGCAACTCCTCGGCGGCGCCACCGATGGCTACGTCGCGGACGTGGCCCGCGGGCGCGAGCCGTTGCTGGTGTCGGCGGCCACCGCCGGAGACATCGAGGCCGTGCTGGCACTGGCCGGCGAGACCGGCGTGCGCGTGACGATCGTCGGCGCGCGCGATGCGTCGCTGATGACGCGGGAGCTGGCGGCGTCGGACGCCGCGGTCGTGCTCGCGTGGCCCGGCATCCCGGGGCGTGTGACGGCGACCGAGGATGCGCAGGTCGAGGCCGCGCGTGTGCGTGCGCGGAGCAACCCCGTGGCGCTCGCCGAGGCCGGTGTGAGCTTTGCGCTGACGGGCAGCGACGAGGCCAGCCTGCCGTACCTGCTCTTCATCGCCGCGTCGGCCGCGCGCGAGGGACTCGGCGCCGAGGCCGCGCTCGCCGCGGTCACGTCGGATGCCGCGCGCATCGCCGGCGTCGATGATCGCGTGGGCGCGCTGCTCGCGGGCCGCGACGGCGATCTCGTGATCCTGTCCGGGGCTCCCGACGATCTGCGCTCGGTGCCGCTGCGCACGATCGTGGACGGCCGCGTCGTGTGGACGCGCGACGAGAGCGCGCGCACCACCGTCATCCGCGCCGCCGAGGTGCATCTCGGCGACGGCCGCGTGCTCGTGCCGGGCGAGGTGGCACTGGAGCGCGGCCTCATCGTCGATGTCGGGCACACGGTCGGTATCCCGCCCGGGGCGCGCATCGTCGATCTGGGCGACGGCGCCGTGATGCCCGGCATGATCGATGCCTTCTCGCACGCCGGTCTCGCCGGGACGAACGGTGGCGCGGGTGGCAACCTGACGACGGCCGTTGCCGCGTCCGAGGCGGTGGATGCCGCGGACCCCGCGTTCGCGCTGCTGGCCGCAGAAGGCGTGACGACGGTGCTGTCGGCGCCGGGCGGCAAGGGACGCGTGGCGGGGCGGGCCTCGGTCGTCAAGACCGCCGGGCCGTGGCCCGGTCGCCGCGTCGTGCGCGTGGATGCGGGCATGGTGATGCGGCTCTACTCCGAGGGCGACCTCAAGGCCGCGAAGGCGCAGATCGAGGGCGCCGTCAAGAAGGCACGCGCCTATCGCGACGCGTTCGCGAAGTACGAGAAGGCGGCCAAGGAATACGCCGAGTGGAAGAAGAAGCAGGACGCGGCCGCAGCCGTGCGCAAGGCCGAGGAAGAGAAGAAGAAGGCCGCGGCGAAGAAGAAGGCCGCGGGCAGTGACGCGCCGGACGGCGCGGACGAGAAGGACGACAAGAAAGGCGAGCAGCAGGACGGGAAGAAGGCCGAGGAGAAGAAGGGCGCCGCCAAGAAGCCCGCCAAGGAAGAGGAGAAGAAGGAGGAGCCGCGCAAGCCGAAGATCGACGAGGCGATGGAGGGTTGGGCGGCCGTCCTCGACGGCAAGGCGCCGGTGCTCGTGCAGGCGCGCACGGTGCCCGAGATCCGCGCGGCGCTCGCCGCGCTCGGCGCCGCCAAGCTGCGCGCCGTGATCGTCGGCGGCGACGCGGCGCGGCGCGTGCGCGCCGACCTCGAGAAGGCCAAGGCAGCGGTCATCGCCAGTCCGACGGTGCTCGTGCGCGACCGCGACGGCGACGTCAACCTGCTGCGGGACCTCGCGCTGTCGGGCCTGCCCGCCACGGTCGGCAGCAACTCGTATCTGGGCGGCCACGAACTGCGCGACGTGCTCGCCTTCGCCGTGCGCGCCGGGCTCGCGCCGTCGTCGGCCGTCAAGATGGTCACCGGCGATGCGGCGCAGGTGCTGGGCGTGACCGATCGTGTCGGCACACTGGCGCCGGGCAAGGACGCGGATCTCGTCCTGCTCTCCGCTTCGCCTTTCACCGGCGGGGCGCGCATCGTCGCGGTCTACGTCGGCGGCACGGAGGTGCGACGTGACGACCCGTAGAGCTGCGACGCGCGTCGCGGGACCGCTGGTGCTCGGCGCGCTGGTCGTCGCCGCGCTGCTGACGTTCACGGCGGCGCCCGGCGTCTCGGCCCAGGATGCCGGGGACGCCCAGGACGCGAGAGCGCACCTGCCCGGTCGCATCGCGATCCGCGCAGGCCGCGTGATCCCCGTCGTCGGCGAGCCCATCGACGACGGCGTCGTGCTGGTGCGCGACGGCAAGATCGAGGCCGTCGGGCCGGCGTCGCGCGTCAAGGTGCCCGCGGGCTACCTGCTGCGGCACTACCCCGACGGCTGGGTGACCCCCGGCTGGGTGGAACTGCACGCGCACGTCGCGGGCAGCGACCTCAACGACATGGTCTACCAGACCAATCCGGAGCTGCGCAACCTCGACAACATCGTCCCGAACAACCGCCAGCTCCGCGCGTCGCGGGCCGGCGGCGTCACGACGATGCTCTTCCTGCCCGGGTCGGGCACGAACATCTCGGGCTTCGGCACGCTCATCAAGACGGCGGGCGACACGGTTGACGAGATGACGGTGCGCTTCCCCGGTGCGATGAAGGTCGCGCAGCTCGGCAACCCGGAGCGCCGCAGCGGCGACGTTGGGCGCACGCGCATGGGCATGAACCACCTCATCCGCTCCCGGCTCGAGGAGGCGCGCCGCTACGCCGAGTCCTGGCAGCGCTGGGAGCAGGAGCAGACGGGCGAGCCGCCGCAGCGCGACGAACGCCTCGAGAACATGCGCGGGCTGTTCGCCCACGAGTTCCCGGTCATCGTGCACACCGTGTGGGTCAACGGCGTCGAGGCGACCAAGCGCCTCCTCAAGGACGAGATGGGTCTCTACGTCATCGTCACCCACGCGACGTTCGACTCGTACAAGGCGGCCGACGTCATCGTGAAGGCCGGCCTGCCCGTGAACATCGGGCCGCGGCTCGTGCACTACGAACGCGAGACCGGCCGCCTGCTCGGCATCCCCGCGCTCTGGAAGGCCGCCGGATCGACGGAGCTGTCCATCAACACGGACTGCCCCGTCGTGCCGGCAGAGGAACTGACCACGCAGGCATCGCTCTCGGTGCGCTTCGGCCTCGATGAGAAGACGGCGCTCGAGGCGCTCACGATCGTGCCCGCGCGCAACGTCGGCATGGGCCACCGGCTCGGCTCGCTCGAGCCGGGTAAGGACGCCGACATCGTCGTGCGCGACGGGCCGCCGCTCGACGTGCGGTCCAGCGTCGTGCTCGTGCTCGTGAACGGCAAGAACGCGTATGACGTCACCGTCGATCGGAGGCTCTTCTGATGACGGGCGGCGTTCCCGCCGTCGTCCCGGTGGCCGTCGCCGTCGCCGCGCTGCTTCTCGGCGTCGGCGCCGCCCGCGCCGCCGACGCGCCGCCGTCGCGCGACTTCGCGCTCTCGGGCTGCCGCGTGATCACGGCGGCGGGCGACGACGTCGCCGATGGCGTCGTCGTCGTCGAGGACGGCAAGATCTCCGCTGTCGGTGCGCGCGAGGACGTCACCATTCCGCGCGGTCTGGCGGTCGTCGAGGCGCAGGGCGAGGTCGTGACACCGGCGTTCGTGCACGTCGCGACGCGCATCGGCCTGACGGGCACGGGCGGCGGCAGCGCGACCAGCGTCGACCCCGCGAAGTCGGTCGGCGATGAGCTGGACCCCTGGCAGGCCGGCAACCGCTGGTCCGCCGCGAACGGCTTCGCGACGCTGGGCCTGCTGCCCGGCCAGTGCGTGGTCGGCGGCCGCGGCGTGGCCGTGCGCACTGCGGCGGAGGACGTCGCCTCGATGGTGCGTCGCGAAGATGCGTTCCTGCGCGTTGACATCGCGCAGGGCTCGCGCTTTGTCAGCACGCTCGCCGGACAGCTCTCCATCGCCCGCAAGGACCTCGTCGCCCACGACAAGTGGGAGCGCGAGCACGCGGCCTGGGAAGAGGCGAAGAAGAAGGCCGAGGCCGAGAAGAAGAAGGCCCCGAAGGAACCCAAGGAACCGAAGCTGAACGAGAGCCGCGCGCCGTATCACAAGGTGCTGCGCGGCGAGATGGCGCTGCTCTGCCTGGCCGACAGCACGTCCGACGTGCTCTCGCTCACCGAGGCGCTCGCCGACGACGCCGTGCGCGGCGACGAGCTGCGACTGTACGTGGCGCTCTCGGGCGATGCCTTCCGCGCGGCGCCCCAGCTCCTCGATCTCGACGCGACGTGCATCGTTCGCACGCGCACGACGTCGTGGCCGAACACGACCCAGACCATCCACCCGGCCGTGTACCTGCGCAACGCCGGTCTCGACGTCGTGCTCACGCCGCGCGACGACCGCCGCGGGGGGCTGCGCGCCTACGCGCTCGACCTCGCCAAGACGGTCGGCGCGGGGTTCCCGCGCGATCTCGCGTGGCGCGCCGCGACGGTGGACGCCGCGACGCTGCTGGGCGTCGAGGAGACGACCGGTTCGTTGCGCAAGGGCCGCGCCGCGGACCTGATCCTGTGGAGCGGCGATCCCCTGCTCGCCACCTCGCGCGTGGTTCGCGTCTGGATCGACGGGGAACCCGTGGAGGACACGCCGTGAGACGTCGTCACCTTCCGGGCCACCTTCCGGGCCGCGCCCTGGGTCTGGCCGCCGCAGTGGTCGTCGCGGGTGCGTTCGCGACGCGCGTCGCGGCGCAGGACGCGGCGGCGAACGACGGCGCCCGCCGCGCGGGCGGCGAGTCCGTCCTGGCCGTGGTCGGCGGCGACGTTCACGTCGGCAACGGCATCGTGTTCCGCCGCGGTACCGTGCTCTGCCGCGCGGGCAAGATCGTGGACGTGGGCGTGGACCTCGCGGTCCCCGAGGGGGCGCGCGTGGTCGATGCCACGGGGCGCTGGGTGCTGCCCGGGTTCGTCGCCCCGAACGGCGCGAACTTCGGCATCCGCCGCGGCCGCCCGCGTCCGGGCGAGAAGTACACCGACTGCCTGGACCCCGAGAACCTCGGCGCCGAGCTGGCCCTCGCGGCGGGTATCACGTCGTATTACGCGAGCGGGCGCGTGCGCGGGATCTCCGGCGATCAGACGGCGATCATCAAGCCGGCGCACGGCGCGCCCGAGCTGATGATGGTCAAGGAGCCGGCCGCGCTCGTGGTCAGCTGGAGCCGCGCGTCGGTGAGCGATCGCGGTACGTTCCGCGCCACGCTGCAGAACGCCGAGCGCTTCATCGCCGCGGGCAAGAAGGGCCGCGCGCCGGCGCCGGCCGGCGTCATCGCCGCGCTCGAGCGCACGATCCCGGTGCGCATCAACGCGCAGAGCCGCAGCGACATCCTGCAGGCGATCGCCTTCGCCAAGGAGTTCGACCTGCGGCTGGTGATCGAGCAGGCCAACGAGTCCTGGGCGGTCGCGTCCGAGGTCGCCGCGTCCGGCGCGATCTGCATCGTGCAGCCGCGCGTGCGCCGCTGGCCCACGCCCGGCGAGGAGGACCGCTCGGGCACGACCATCGAGTGCGCCGCGATCCTCGAGAAGGCGGGTGTGCCGTTCTGCCTCCTGCCTCCCGGCGGCTTCGGCGCCAACCCCTCCGGCATCTCGCTCGGCGGCGTCGTCGGCCGCGACCTCCTGACGTATCCGCTCGAGGGCGCGTTCGCCGTGCGCGGCGGCGCCAGCGTGGACGCCGCGCTGCGCGCGATCACGCTGACGGCGGCCGAGGCGCTCGGCGTCGAGGACCGGCTCGGCTCGCTCGAGCGCGGCAAGGACGCGGACATCGTCATCTACCAGGGCGACCCTTTCGACTACCGGCTCATGGCCGAGGTCACGATCGTCTCGGGGCGTGTGCTCTACGAGCGCACGAAGAGCACGCTCTTCAGTCACCTCGCGCCCCGGTGACGCTTGACGCCACCCGTGACGCTACCTGGTGACGGTTGCAGGTGACGGCTGCTCGTGACGCCGGCGGCGGGCCCGTGACGGGCGGCGAGGGCGATCGGCTGGGGCTCCTCGGGACGTGGGTGCGCGTGCTGTCTCTACGCACGCGACTGCTCTCGTGGTACGACGCCGAGCAACGCGATCTCCCGTGGCGCGCGGCGCGCGATCCCTATCACGTCCTCGTCAGCGAACTCATGCTGCAGCAGACGCGCGTGGACGTCGTGCTGCCCTACTTCGAACGGTGGATCGCGCGCTGGCCGACGATCGTCAGCCTCGCCGCCGCCACGCAGGACGAGGTGCTGGCCGCGTGGTCGGGGCTCGGCTACTACCGCCGCGCGCGGTCGCTGCTGGCCGCGGCGCGCACCGTCACGCGCGAGCACGGCGGCGTCGTACCGCGCGACGTGGACGCTCTGCGGGCGCTGCCGGGCGTCGGCCCCTACACAGCGGCGGCGGTGGCGTCGATCGCCCACGACGTCGTCGTGCCGGTCATCGACGGCAACGTCGAGCGCGTGCTGTGTCGCCTGCTCGCCGACGACCGCGAGGCGTGCGCGGCGCGCAGGCGGACGGTGGCCGAGGCGGCGCGCCGGCTGGTGACGGCGCTCGTCGGCGACGATCCCGCGGCCCTCGAACCGCCGGAGGGGCTGCGCCCCGCGGACTGGAACCAGGCTCTGATGGAACTGGGCGCCCTCGTCTGCACTCCCGGCGAGCCGCGATGTCCGCTCTGCCCGTGGCGGCGCTCGTGCATCGGCTATCGCAGCGGGCTGGCGCCGGCGCTGCCGCGCCGCGCGCGGAAGAAGCCGCCATGCGAGGTCGCGCTGCGCATGGCCGTGGTCCGTCGCGGGGATCTCGTGCTGCTCGTGCGGCGCGACGAGGGCACGCTGCTCTCGGGCATGTGGGAACTGCCGACCGCGGCGGAGGGCGGCACGGCGCAGGATCTGGCGGCACGCGTCCGAGCGGCGCTCCCGGCGGGTTTCCGCGTCACCGTGCCGGAGACGGCGGCGCGGACGTTCCGGCACAGCATCACGGACCGCCGCATCACGGTGCACGTGCACGACGTCGCGCTCCCGGAGGCCGCGCCCGAGGCCGTGGCCGAGCAGCGCCCGGGCGTCGCCTGGACGGCCGGGCACGACCTGCGCGACTTCGGCGTGTCCTCGATGACGCGCAAGTGCCTGCGAGCAGCGCCGTAGCGCGCCACCGGCCCCGCGCCGCCGCCGGGCGTAATCCCGCTGCAAGCGAGTCCGTACGCTCTCGCCGTGCCAGAACTCAGCCGCTTCGCGATCCGAGCGTGTTCACAGCGTTCTCGATCGCCGCAGCGCGAACCCTCGCATGGCCGAACGGGGCGGACCTTGCGCCCGACTTCCTGCACGGACTCGTGAGCACGGTGGACGCCGGCTTCCGGACGTGACCGCGGCCACCGTCGAGAGTGCGGCGCACGTGCCGGTGATTCGCGTCACGGGACGGCGCTCCGGGCGTCACCCGCGGCGCGGCTTGGCTGCCGCTGCCGCGAGCCGGGTGGTAGCCTCGGCGGTTCGCAACGCCAAGGAGGGACGAGACGATGTTCGACAGCGCGAAGGGCCACGTTCAGGCGACGCTCGACGAGATCCGCGAGGCGGGACTCTGGAAGAGCGAACGCGTCATCACGACGCCGCAGGCGGCCGACATCGGCGTCACCGGGCGCGACGGCACGGTCATCAACTTCTGCGCGAACAACTACCTCGGCCTCGCCAACCATCCGCGCTTGCTGCAGGCCGCCAAGGACGCTCTCGACACGTGGGGCTTCGGCCTGTCGTCGGTGCGCTTCATCTGCGGCACGCAGGCGTCGCACAAGGAGCTCGAGGGCAAGATCGCCGCGTACCTCGGGACGGATGACTCGATCCTCTATGCCGCCTGCTTCGACGCCAACGGCGGTCTGTTCGAGACCCTCCTCGGACCCGACGACGCGATCATCAGCGACGCGCTCAACCACGCGTCGATCATCGACGGCATCCGCCTGTGCAAGGCCGAGCGACACCGTTTCGCGCACATGGACATGGCGGACCTCGAGGCGAAGCTGCAGGCGACAGCGGACAAGCGCCTGCGCCTGATCTCCACCGACGGCGTCTTCTCGATGGACGGCGACATCGCACCGCTCGCGGAGATCTGCGCGCTCGCCGACAGATACGACGCGATGGTCCACGTCGATGAGTGCCACGCGACCGGCTTCGTCGGTGAGACCGGCCGCGGCACGCCCGAGCACTGCGGCGTGGCGGACAGCGTGGACATCATCACCAGCACGCTCGGCAAGGCGCTCGGCGGCGCGTCAGGCGGCTTCACGGCCGCGCCGCAGGAGATCGTCGATCTCCTGCGCCAGCGCAGCCGGCCGTACCTCTTCTCGAACACCGTGGCGCCGGCGATCGTCGGCGCATCGATCGCGTGTCTCGACATGCTGTCGGGCGCGAGCGATCTCCTCGGGAAGCTGCGGGCGAACACGGCGCGGTTCCGCGAGGGGATGACGGCCGCCGGCTTCGACATCCGTCCGGGCGTGCACCCCATCGTCCCGGTCATGCTCGGCGACGCGCGCCTGGCGACCGGCATCGCCGACGACCTGCTGGGCGAGGGCATCTACGTCATCGGTTTCAGCTTCCCCGTCGTGCCCAAGGGCCAGGCGCGCATCCGCGTCCAGATCTCCGCCGCCCACGAGCCCGAGCACATCGAGAAGGCCATCGCCGCCTTCACGTCCGTCGGCCGCAAGCACGGCGTCGTCCAGTAGTTCGTCTCCCCGTACACTGCCTGGATGCGCCACGCTCCCGGACGGTCCAGATCTCACGCCGCGTTCGTTCTCGCGGTGCTCGCCACGCTCTCCACGCCGGCGTGGGCTGACGAGTACACGGTATTCACGGCCGAGGGGCCGCCGACGGATCCTGTGGGCGTGACGTCGAACGTGATCGGCGGGGGCAGCGACGACGTCACGGCCACCGTCGATCTGCCGTTCTCGTTCCCGTACTTCGGGACGCTGTTCGATCGCATCTCCATCTGCTCGAACGGCTGGGCCGCATTCGGCTCCAGCACCGCCACGACGTCGAGCAACCCCGTTCTCCCGTCGGGCGCCGCGCCGAATGCCGTCGTCGCGCCGCTGTGGGACGATCTGGCGACCGGCGGCGGTGTCGTGCGCACCTACACCAACGGCGTCGCGCCTGCGCGCACGTTCGTCATCGACTGGTCGGACGTGGAGTCGTTCGACGGCAGGTCGTCGGGGCTGCGCTTCCAGATTGCGCTGTTCGAGGAGTCGGGCGTCGTGCAGTTCGCCTACGGCTCGGGCG
Organism: Planctomycetota bacterium; assembly: GCA_024277065.1. Lineage (GTDB taxonomy): Bacteria > Planctomycetota > JAJSAM01 > JAJSAM01 > JAJVHW01 > JAJRPF01. The sequence goes on along the minus strand of JAJRVY010000029.1, from coordinate 4,240 downwards.
GCACGTTCTCCGGGATGTCGTACACCGCGGGCATCGAGGGACCGGCGGGAGCCGTGGCGTTCTCGGCGGCGGGCACGGGCAACGGACTGAGCGCGCGACCCTCAGGGATCGTGCGCTTCGAGCCCCGCGCGACGGTGGTCAGCGGTCGCGTGCTCCGCGATCGCCCGGTGGCGGGAGCCGATGGACTGGGCGGCACGGTGGACACGGCGCTGCCCGTCGCCGGGGCGACCGTGCGGCTCGTCGAGGAGGTCGGCGGCGGTCTCGTGGCCGTCGGCAGCACCGCGCTCGACGGCTCGTTCTCGCTCGTCGGGCGGGGGCTGGCCGGGACCGAGACTCTGGCCGTGGAGATCGTGACGGCGGGCGCCGCGGGGCGCGTCGTGGACCGCTCCGGGGCCCCCTATTCGTTCCGTCTCGCGACGTCGCTGGACGCCGCCGCGGCGGTTGCCGTCGGCACGGTGACGCTGGACGCCGCCGTGGACACCGTGCACGCCACCATCCGCCGCGCGCTGAACGTCCAGCAGGCGATGGAGCGGGGCCGGCGCGTGGCGACGGACGCCGTGGCGTGGGGCGCCGCGAACCTCGCGCCGGGCGCGGCCGACTCGCTGCCCGCGCTCGACGCCGTGTGGGAGCCCGGCGTCACCACGACCGGCGGCAGCTTCTATGCGCCGAGCGACGGCGTCGCGCCCGCGTCGATCGTGATCACCGACGGCTCCGCGAATCCCGACCCGTACGACGACGACGTGATCCTGCGCGAGTACGGTCACCACGTTCTCGCGTCGCTGTCCGCGCACCCGGGCGCACTGCCGGCGCTGCGCGACTTCGCGGCGACCACGACCCCGGCGTTCGCCTGGGCCGACGGCTTCGCGTACTTCTTAGCCGCGGGCGTCGCCGGCCGCAGCACGTTCATCGACACGATCTCCGCCGACACGGCGGTCGTCGATGATCTGGAGGCGCCCCCCTCCGGCGCGCGTGGCGAGGGCTTCCCCTCGGCGGTGGCCGGGTCGCTCTGGGATCTCGTGGACGGCGCGAACGAGGACGAGGACGAGGTCGCCGGCACGCTCGGAGACGCGCCGTCGTCGTTCGTCGATGTGCTGGCGCACGTGGACCGCCTGCTCGACAGCGTCCCCGAGGGCGCGACGGAATTCACGATCCGGTCGTTCTTCGACGTCTGGCGCACCACGGCGGGCGGCGCCGATGCCGCCGCCGCGCGGGCGGGCGCGGCGCGCATCTTCATCCATCACGGCACGCTGCCCGACGATGCCGCGGAGCCCGACGACCGCATCGACGAGGCAGCGCAGACCGCCGGGCCCGGGTCCAAGGTCACCGGCCGTCGCCTCTCTCCCGAGAACGTCGATGTCTTCCGTGTCGTCGTTCCGGGACCGGCGCCCCAGACGCTCGAGTTCGTTCTGCACCAGATCACGGACCTCGACGTGGCACTCGAACTGACCGACGAAGCGGGCGGCGTGATCGTCGCGGTGACCAACGACGGGCTCACGGGCGAGGACCACCGCACGCTGCGCCTGCGGCCGTCGCTGCCACTGCCGCCCGCGACGTACTTCGTCCGCGCCCGCGCCGTGGATGCGCGCACGGCGGCGTACGCGCTGTCGATCTTCCGGCCGCTGCTGCTCGCCACCGGCGACCTCCCGGAGTGGACGGCCGGCATCGCGTTCAAGCAGGACTTCGTGGCCGGCGGCGGCGTCGAGCCCTACACGTTCGCCACGTCCACGGACGCGCCGGGACTGGGCGTCGTCCTCGACGGCACACGTCTCACGGGAGTGCCGCAGACGGCCGGGGAGTACGACGTCACGATCGTCGTCTCCGACACCGCGGCGCCGGCAAGCAGCGTGACGACCGTGCGGCCGCTGGTCATCAATCCGCCGCCGACGCTGCCGCCGCTCTTCGGCGTCGCCGAGGGCCGCGACGGCTCGCGCGTTCTCGGCAGCGGCGGCACCGCCACGGTGTGGACGCCCGTGCTCGATGCGCCCGGCGCGCTGACGCTCGAGGGCGGCTCCGACCTGCGTCTCGTCGGCAACGCGGGAGCGCCGACGTCGTTCCCCCTCGGTGCCGATGCACTCGATGCCGCGGGCGCGCGTCTCGACGGCGCGGCGACGTTCGTCGTGGTCACGGCCGACGTGTTCGGTGGTGACGCGGCGGTCCCCGGCGACGACGCGTTCGGCTACTTCCTGGACGCCCTGCTCGGCAGTGACATCGACCTGACGCTGCGCTTCCGCGGTAGCGACGAGACGCCCACCGTCAGCGACATCGTCAACGACGCGGGTGTCTCGCTCCTGACCGGCACCGGCGCCGGACGCACCGAGTCGTTCGGCCGGAAGGTGAAGATCCGCGGCCTGCGCGCGCGCGCCACGGAACGCGTTCACGTCGTGTTCACGCGCGGCGACTTCACCGGGACCGTTCGCGTGAAGGCCGCCGTGCGTCCGCCGCGGCGCTTCATCGGTGAAGCCGGCGTCATCGCCGACGAGCGCATCGTCGAGGTGCCCATCGACGCCCTCGCCGGCGCCCGCGTCACGATCGACCTGCGGCGCTCACCGTCGCCGACGACGCTCGAGCCGACGGTCCTCGACATCGTCGATCCGAGCGGCTCCCTGCTGGCGCTGCCGACCGAGCGCAGGCGCGGCCGCAAGCGCGCGGTGCTGCGGTTCACCGCGCAGCAGAGCGGACGGCACGTGCTGCGTCTGGGCGGCCGGTCCGGGACGACCGGGCCGCTGTTCTACAGGGTTCGCATCCGGACGCCGCGCGCCGCACGGCTCGTGCTCGACCGGCCGTGACCGACGACACGCGGTCCTTCCGTCCCGGCGAACTGCCGGAGTTCTGCGGCCCCGAGCACCTCGCGCGCGCCGTGCAGGCGCAGCGCGCGTGGGATGTGGCCGAGGAGTCCGAGGGGCGCATCTCCCGCGACGGTCTCACGCGGCTCGTGGAGCTGTCCTATCGCGTCAGCCTCTCGACCGAGGAGGGGCGGCACCCGCGCTTCGACGTCTTCGTGCCCTCGCCGGCATCCGAGGACCACCTCGCGCTCGTGGCGCGCTTCGACCCGCCCGTGACGCTCACCGCACAGACGCTGCGGCGCCTCGCGCCGTCGATCCCCGCCGGGCGTCATGCGCTCTGCGTGCGTGAGGCCGGCGAGGAGCTGATCGCCACGGGGGTCATGCTCCTGCGCGATCCCGGCAACGTGCCGCGGCCGGGCCGGCCCGCGGTGTCGTTCGGTCTGGGCCTGCCCGGCTTCACGCTGCGCATCGAGGGACCGGGCCAGGCCCGCGCCACCGAGAAGGGGCTGACGTTCGAGCTCAACGCGGGACACGTGCGCGCGGTGTCGCACTACTCCGTCGTGCCGCCCGTGCAGCGCTGGTTCGACGCGCTGGCGCTGCGGCTCGTGTCCGACATCCGCACGTCCTGCGGCGTGGACGATTCGCGCGAGCGGGAGGCTCTGGGAGATCCCGCACTCGTCTTCGACAGCGCGTGGGCGAACGTTCTCGCCGCGACGATCGCGGTCGGGCACGGCGGCGCGTTCGCCGTGCTGCCGGACGACGACGAGGAGTGCCTGAGTGTCAAGTACCGCGCCTCGGAGTTGAACCTGTTCCGCGACGTCCTGGCCTACTGGCGCGCGTGCTTCGACAGCAGCCGTGTCAGCGATGCCGCGATCCTCGAACAGCGGGCGATGCACTGGGAGGCGTCGCGCCGCTGGATGTACTCGACCGCCCGCGCGATCGCGGATCTGTCGAACGTGGACGGTTGCGTGGTCCTCGACCCCTCGCTGCGCGTGCTCGGATTCGGCGCGGAGATCCGTGTCGGCGAGGCCGCCGTGGCGGCGGCGACGCTGATCGAGAACGACGCGCACACCGGTGACGCATGCGGTCACGTGGACCTGACGCAGTTCGGCACCCGGCACCGCTCCGCCTACCGGCTGTGCGCCCGCCGCCCGGGAACGCTGGTGTTCGTCATCTCCCAGGATCGCGAGCTGCGCGTGTTCTACGGGAGCCGCGAGCGCCCCGGCGAGGTCCGGCTCTGGCAGGCGCTCGGCGCGTGGCTGTCGAGCTGGATCGGCTGAGAGCGTGAGCAGGAATCCCGGGTGCGCGCCGATTGCGTCCGACGGGTTCGCTGCAAGGCGGCGCGACGAACCCGACGCAATGGAGCGAGTCATGGAGGCGCGCCAACGCCGCAGCGCGGCCGCCGGGCGTAACAGCTTGCTGGCGCGCGGTTTGCGCTCGTTGCTCGGAGACACCGA
>JAJRVY010000028.1 GCA_024277065.1 Planctomycetota bacterium | reverse complement strand
GGCGGCGACTCGGCGTCGAAGTTCGCCAGTTCGACCAACAAGAATCGCGGTGCGGGCGAGCCCGGTGTTCCGGGACACGACCGTGACCTCGTCGAGGCGGAGCCCGAGGACGGCGGCCGGGACGGCAAGGGCGGTCTCGGTGCGCTGAACTCGTCGGCCTACCACAACGGCGGTGGCGGCGGCGGTGGCGGCGCCAGACTCGCCGGTGGCGCCGGCGCGAACGCCACGTCCAGCAACGGCTGGGGCGGCAAGGGCGGTGCCGGCGGCGACGGCTCCGACAACGAGGATCTCGATCCGCTCGTCGGTGGCGCGGGCGGCGCCGCCGGAGCCAACGGTGCCTACTCGTCCCTGAACTGGGGTACGCACTCCGGCGCGGGCGGCGGCGGTGGTGGCGCGCTCCGCATCCGGACCGCCGGGACCTTCACCATGGGCATCGACGGCGTCATCGGCGCCCGGGGCGGCAAGGGCGGTAGAGGCCACGGGTACAGCGTGATGAGCGGTGGACCCGGCGGCGGCGGTGGCGGCGGATCGCTGCTGCTCCAGACCAGTGCCGGCTTCGACCTCGCCTCCGAGACCACGAACCTCGACGTCTCGGGCGGCGCCGGCGGGCCGATCGCGACGGGCGGTGGCTCGGGACAGGCGGCATTCGGCGGCGACGGCGGTACCGGCTACCTGCGGCTCGAGGACCCAGGTGGCGGCAAGTCGATCCCGGGCCTCTCGACCGGCGGTACCTACGACCCGATCGGTGGCGGCGTGCCGTCGCTGCTGTACTCGAAGTTCGCCGACCTCGGCGTCCAGGATCCGCGCGTCCTCAACCCGCGGAACGAGGACATCACGACCTTCCCTACGGTCAACGACGCGATCTTCATCGAGATCCAGATGACGCGCGAGAACCCGAGCCTGTTCGGCGAGCCGGACTTCTCGGCCATCGACCCGGATACGCAGGAGACCACGGATATCGGGATCACGTCGCCGTGGCTCCCGATGAAGGTGCACGACAACACCGGCATCCCGGGCGGCGCCTTCTCCATTCCCGACTACAACCCGGGCGTGCAGGGCAGCGAGTTCTCGTTCGCGATCGACGCGCTGAACGGCAAGGGGTATCGCTTCGTGCGGTACCGCATCACGTTCCAGCTCGACGACACGCAGGCGCGGACGGATCCCATCCCGTTCGTGGACTCTCTGACGCTGAACTTCCAGTTCAACTTCTAGCGGTCCGGCCACAGGTCCGGCGTACTCGGATCACGACAGCGCGGGCGCGGCCGAAGGGCCTCGCCCGCGCTTGATTCCGACCCGGCCCCGCGCCGTCCGCGTACGATGCCGTACCCGTAGCGGACACGTGATCGCTCGACCATCGGCCATGCCGGAGAACCGTGGCAGGAGGCCCCGTGGACAAGCTCGTGATCGAGGGCGGCGTCAGCCTGCGAGGTGACGTGCGCGTAGGAACCGCCAAGAACTCGGTGCTCCCCATCCTGGCGGCCACGCTCCTGACGCGCGAACCGTGTCGCATCGTCGATGCGCCCCGCCTGCGCGATGTCGGCACGATGTTGCGCATCCTCCCGGCGCTCGGGGTCGAGTGCGAGCGCGACGCCGACGGCTCCATCGCGACGCGGGTCGTGGACGAGCGCGCGTGCGAGGCACCCTACGAGCTCGTCAAGACGATGCGTGCCTCGGTGTGCGTGCTCGGCCCTCTGGTGGGCCGCCGCCGGCGGGCGCGGGTCTCCTTCCCTGGTGGGTGCGTCTTCGGGCCGCGACCCATCGACCTGCATCTCAAGGGGCTCCGTGCGCTCGGTGTCGAGCTGGACATCGAGGCGGGCTACATCGTGGCCCGTGCGGAGAACCTGCGCGGCGCGTCGATGTACCTGGGAGGCGCGTTCGGGCCGACGGTCACCGGCACGGCGAACGTGCTGATGGCCGCCGTGCTCGCGGACGGGGTCACGCACATCCACATGGCGGCCTGCGAGCCCGAGATCCAGGATCTCGCGCGCTTCCTCGTCGCCATGGGCGCCGACGTGCGGGGCATCGGCACGCCCGTGCTCGAGATCCACGGCGTCGCAGAGCTGCACGGCGCAACGTATCGGCCGGTTCCCGACCGCATCGAGGCGGGCACGTTCCTGGTGGCCGCAGCGATCACGGGCGGCAACGTCACGGTTCGCGACTGCCGCCCCGAGGATCTGCTCGCGGTGATCGAGCGCCTCGAGGCCGTGGGCTGCGGCATCGAGACCGGCGCGGACTGGGTGCGCTGCGCGCGTCGCGGGCGGCTGCGGGCGGCGGACATCACGACCCTCCCGTACCCCGGCTTCCCGACGGATCTGCAGGCACAGTTCATGGCGTTGCTCACGCTGGCCGACGGCGTCTCGGTCGTGACGGAGAAGATCTACCCCGAGCGCTTCATGCACGTCGCCGAACTGGCGCGGATGCGGGCGCGCATTCGTCGCGAGCAGCACCTGGCGATCGTCGAGGGGACGGAGTACCTCTCGGGCGCGCCGGTGCTGGCGTCCGATCTGCGAGCTTCCGCGGCGCTCGTTCTGGCCGGGCTCGTCGCCGAGGGCGAGACCCAGGTGCGGCGGGTCTATCACATCGATCGCGGCTACGAGCGGATCGAGGAGAAGCTGGCGCACCTCGGTGCCCGCATTCGCCGTGAAGAGGACGAGGAAGGCGCCTGACGCGGGCAGCCGTGTCGCATTGCGGCCGGTGACCTCACCCGCGCCGCCCGCGCGGCGCTGCGGGTCTACTTGACGCCTCCCTGATTGCCGCCTACGCTTCGGGGTTTCGCCTCCCGAATCGCGCCCGAAGTGCGCGCCGCCGTGGGCGATTTGCACGACACGTATGTTCGAATCCCTCTCCCAGCGACTCCAGAGCGCGTTCTCGCGGCTCGGCAAGCGTGGCTCCCTCGCGGAAGCCGACGTCGATGACGCGCTGCGCGCCATTCGCACCGCGCTGCTCACGGCGGACGTGCACCTGTCGGTGGTCAAGAAACTGGTCGCGGACATCCGCGAGCGCGCCGTGGGCGAGAAGGTGCTCGAGTCCGTGGAGCCCGGCCAGCTCGTCGTCAAGATCGTGCACGACGAGCTCGTGCGGCTGATGGGCGGGGACGACGTCAAGCCGTCGCTGCCGGGACAGGCCGAGATCCCCATCCGCTGGGCGGCGACCGGACCGACCGTCATCCTCATGGCGGGCTTGCAGGGCGCGGGCAAGACGACGACCTGCGCGAAGCTCGCCCGGTTCCTGAAGTCCAAGGGGCGGCGGCCGCTGCTGGTGGCCGCCGACATGCAGCGACCGGCGGCCGTCGATCAGCTCAAGGTGCTCGGCGACCAACTCGGCATCCCGGTCCACTGGGAGCAGTCCGGGCGCCCGCCGAAGATCTGCCGCCGGGCCGTCAAGAAGGCGCGTGACGAGGGCCACGACGTCGTGATCCTCGACACCGCCGGCCGCCTGCACGTCGATCGCGACCTCATGCACGAGGTGAAGGACATCGCGGGGAAGGTCGATCCGCACGAGATCTTCCTCGTCCTCGACAGCATGACGGGCCAGGACGCCGTCAACTCCGCCAAGGCGTTCGATGAGGTCCTGCCGCTCTCGGGCGTTGTGCTGACCAAGCTCGACGGCGACACGCGCGGCGGCGCCGCCCTGTCGGTGCGTGCCGTCACCGGCAAGCCGATCAGGTTCCTCGGTACAGGTGAGAAGCTCGACGCTCTCGAGCCCTTCTATCCCGATCGCCTGGCGTCCCGCATCCTCGGCATGGGCGACGTGGTCTCGCTCGTCGAGCGGGCGCAGGATGCCATGGAGCAGGACGACGCCGAGCGCGCGGCCGAGAAGCTCTTCAGCGGGACCTTCACGATGGAGGACATGCTCCAACAGTTCCAGCAGGTGGAGCGCATGGGGCCCATGAAGGAGTGGCTGGGCATGCTGCCCGGAGTCGGTGCCGCGCTCGGCGACCAGGACCTCGACGAGAAGCCGCTCGGCCGGGCGAAGGCGATCATCCTCAGCATGACGACAGCGGAGCGCCGCAACCCGGATCTCCTGGACGGAAGCCGCAAGCGGCGCATCGCACGTGGGAGCGGCACCTCGATCGACGAGGTCCACCGCCTGCTGAAGAGCTACAAGCAGATGCGTCAGATGATGAAGCAGATGAGCTCGAAGGGCGGGATGATGAACAAGCTCATGGACCGCCGCTTCCGGAAGCAGAAAGAGAAGCAACTGCGCGAGCTCAAGCGCAGCGGAGCCCGGCTCGGTGATCTCGGGCTCGGCCCCGCGTAGCTCACGCATGCGACCGCAGAGGACTTCGATGACGACCCGACGCGCATCCCGGCATCTCGCGGCGGCGCACCCCGAGTGGGGTACTCCACGTGCGTGCGGGGCGATCTCCGGTGGAACCCCGCAGGTTGCAGCGTACAACGGACACCCCGGTTCGACGGTGGGGGCGCGCCACGCAGAGAGCGCGTCGCACCAGTAGTCCGGGCCTACAGGAGAGAGTGCATTGGCTGTCCGACTCAGGCTGACCCGATTGGGTCGCAAGAACCGCCCCTTCTATCGCGTGGCGGCCTTCGACGCGCGCACGCGCCGCGACGGCCGCGCGATCGAGTTCCTCGGTCACTACGATCCACTCGTCGAGGAATTCGACAAGGCCGTCACGCTCAACGTGGAGCGCGTGCAGTACTGGATCGATCACGGGGCGAAGTGCTCCGAGACGGTTGCGTCCTTCGCCAAGCGCAAGGGCCTCACGCTGCCCCGCAACGTCAAGCTGACGGGCCGCAAGACCAAGGGCAAGACCGCGCAGAACAAGCAGGCTTCCTGAACTCATGGCGTCACGTTCCAAGAGCTCGAAGCTGAGCGAGATCCTGGGCCGCCTCGAGGCCGCGTACGGACCGCTCGTGGCGACCGAGGACCCTGTGGAAGCGGGGCTGCTGGCGTTGCTCGCCGAGCATGCGCCCGACCTCGCGCGCGTGCAGACGCGGCAGGCGCTGCGTGAGTGGGTCGTCGATTGGAACGAGATGCGCGTGTCCGACGCGTGGGACATCGCCCATGCGATTGCGCCGGGTGGACATGACGGCGCGCGCGCGTTCGCGCGCAGCGCCTTGCGCCTTCTCTCCTCTCTCGAGGTCGTGGCCAATCGCTGCGCGTTCGATCGCGCGCTCGCGGATCCCGAGTTCGATATCGATGCCGCCGTCGATCGCATGCGCGGCGTGCCCGCCCACGCCCGTGCCGTGATGAAGGCCGTGCTCGCCGAGGGCGACGAGTGGAAGCCGGACAGTGCGGTCTTGAAGGCCGTTCAGAAGCTCGGTCTCGTCACCCGGACGACGTCACTGGCGAAGGTCGCCAAGGGGCTCGCCGCGATCTCGGAGCCGGGCGACCGGTTGCGTGCCCACTACCTGCTGACGCGCTACGCCAATCGCGCGGCGGACTCCGCCGACCCGCTGGCGGCGCCGGCCGGGAAGACGTCGGCCAAGAAGAGGGCCGCCAAGAAGACGGCCCCGAAGAAGACAGCCGCCAAGAACGGTGCCAAGAAGCCGCTGAAGAAGAAGACGGTCACGAAGAAGACTGCCTCGAAGAAGACGGCGGCGGCGCGGAAGCCGGCGAAGAAGCCCGTCAGAGGGACCGTCAAGAAGACGGCCCGGAAGACGACGGCGCGCGCGGCGAAGAAGTCGAAGAGGTAGGCGCGGCCATGCTGGTCCTGGCGTCGGCTTCTCCCCGGCGCTGCGAGCTCCTGCGGGAGCTCGGCGCGGCGTTCGTCGTGGACGCGCCCGGTATTGACGAGGACGAGGTCGCGGCGGCGGCCGCCTCACCTTGTGACGTGGCCCTGGAACTGGCGCGGCGCAAGGCGCGGGCCGTCGCCGCGAGACGAGGGGACGGATGGCCCGTGCTCGCCGCCGACACGCTCGTGGTCACGTCCCGCGGGGAGATCCTCGGCAAGCCGCGGGATGCCGCCGACGCGCGACGTATGCTGCGCGCGCTCGCGGGTACGACGCAGTCCGTGATCACGGGCGTGTGCCTGCTCGCCGCCGGCGCTGCGGCCGCCGCTGCCGTCGAGACGCATGTCACCATGCGCTCGCTGACGGCCGCCGAGATCGCGAGCTACGTCGCGTCCGGCGAGCCGTTCGGCAAGGCCGGGGGCTACGCGATCCAGGAGACGGGGGACCGCTTCGTCACGGCGATCCAGGGAAGCTGGAGCAACGTTGTCGGTCTGCCGCTCGAAGTCGTGGCAGGGATGTTGCGCGGGGCGGGGATCGACGTTCCGCAGGGGGAGACGGCGTGCGACGCGCGGTGCTCCTGAGCCTCGCGCTCGTGGCGGCGGCCTGCGGTGGGCGCCCGGTCCCGACGAGCGATGGGACCACGATGACGGCGGCGGACGCGCCCTGGACAGATGGTCCGGTGCAGCCCGACGCGCGCACGATCGGTGCGGCGCTGCGGCTGCTCCCCGCCGCCGCGCCGCGCTCCGAGGGCGGCCCGCCGACGGTCGTCGTGGAAGTCGCGGCGACGGGCGCCGCCCGGCAGCGCGGGCTCGGCGGGCGCGAGACGCTCGCCGACGGCGCGGGGATGTTGTTCGTGTACGCCGACTCGCAGGCTCGCAGGTTCTGGATGAAGGACTGTCTCGTCGCTCTCGACATCGCGTTCCTGGACGAGAAGGGGCGCGTGCTGAAGATCGCGACGCTGCCTCCCGGGGCGGGACTGAGCGGGCCGGACATCCCCGCTGCGAGGTGCGATGCAGCGGTGCGTTACGTGCTGGAGGTGCGCGCACGCTGGTTCGCGGAGCAGGGGCTCGGCGAGGGCGACCTCGTTGATCTGGGTGAGGTCGTCGCCGGCGTTCGCGCCGAGTAGGCGCGGCCGCCGCCGGCCGGCGTCGAGTTCCGCGGCCTCGTTGCCGATAATAGTCACCGTGAGGGGGGGGGACTCCGCCCGCACGGAGGACGCTCTTGGAGCCCGCATCACTCCGCCGACTCGCCTCGATGGCGATGCTTGCGATCATCGCCATGCTCTTCATGTACCTGTTCGCCACGAAACAGGTGACCGACACCGAGACGCCACGGATCGCGACGTTCACGCACGATGTGCTCGAGCGCAGTCTGGCGCCGGACTCGGACGTCACGCTGAAGTTGCGTGCTCGCGTGGCCGGTGGGGCGCGCCACTACGAGCTGCGGCTGCGGCCAGCGCAACGCCTGCCGGCCGCCCGCGGCGGTGTCGAGACGCTGCTCGCCCGCGCCGCCGAGACGGTCTTCGAGGAGCTCAGCGGCCGGCAGGGTGACGTCACGCTGACGTGCGTCGCGGTTCTTCCGGACGGCGAACGGCGCGTGACGTACGATCGGCGGATGCAGAAGATCCCCGAGCCCGTGGTCCCGTCTGCCGACGACGCCGAGTGAGCGTTCCGGGCCGCGCCGTCCACCCTGTCGTGGATCTGCACGCGGATCTGCTCTGGCGCATCGAGGTTCGCGGCAAGGACGCGTGGATGCACTGCGCCGGGGAGATGCTCGACCTTCCCCGCATGCGCGCGCACGGGCCCGCGCTGCAGTGCCTGACGCTGTACACACCCGCGGATCGCGCGGGCCTGGCGGCGACCGCGTACGCGGAGTCGCTGCACGGGATCTGGCTGGATCTCCTCGACCGCGGCCGGGGGCGTCTGGGCTGGGTGCGCACGCGCGAGGAACTGCTCGCACTGGACGCGGCGGGCCTGTCGGGGATGCTCACGATGGAGGGGGCCTCGCCGCTGCGCGGCGACGTCGATCTCCTCGACCACTTCTACCAGCTCGGCGTGCGCTCGCTGGGGCTGACGCACAACCCGCGCAACGAGGCGGGCGCCGGCTGCATGGTGGACGACGGCACCGGCCGCGGACTGACGGCGTTCGGGCGTGACCTCGTGCGCCGCGCTGCAGATCTCGGCATCCTGCTCGACGTCGCGCACATCGCCCCCGAGGGCTTCCGCGACCTCCTGGACGAGGTCGCGCGGCTGCCGCGGCCGGTTCCGGTCGTCTCGACGCACACGGGCGCCGCGGCGCTCACCGCGCACCGGCGCAACCTCTCGGACGACCAGCTCGGCGAGCTGGCCGCCACGGGCGGACTGGCGGGCATCACGCTCTACCCGCACCACGTGGACACGGGGACGCGCGGACGCCCGACGCTGGACGACGCGATCGACCACCTCGAGCACATCGCCGAGGTCTGCGGCGTCGATCATGTCGCGATCGGCGCCGACCTCGACGGCTTCGATCCCCCCGGTCTGCCCGGCGCGGACTCTCCCGCGTGCTATCCCGCCATCGACGCCGCACTCCGTCGGCGCGGTTGGGCGGACGCCGACGTGGCCAAGGCTCTCGGCGGCAACGCACTGCGTGTGCTCGCCGCCGTCCTGCGCTGAACGTCTGCCGTCGAAAGACTTGCCGCGCCGACGCGGGACCGTACCCTCGGCCGGTTCGATCCCGGAACCGAGTCCGGGTGCTCACGGAATGCCTTCGCGCATCCCGCCCCTCACCTTTCGAGGCAAGCTGCCATGAAGCCCGACATCCATCCGAAGTACGTCGAGTGCAACGTCACCTGCGGCTGCGGCGAGACCTTCACGACGCGCTCCACCGTACCTGTGATGCGCGTTGACATCTGCTCGGCGTGCCACCCGTTCTACACGGGGCGCCAGAAGTTCGTCGATACGGCGGGCCGCATCGAGAAGTTCAACCGCAAGTTCGCGGGCTTCGACTCCACGGCCGGCAAGGAGGGCTAGCTCCCTCTCGGACGAGCCCCGCTGCGCGCAGGCGCGCGGCGGGGCTCGTGCATGCACGGCGCGGCTCGTTGCGCCGTCCGGGCGGGTCCAGAGACACGGCCATACCAAGCCCATGCTGAATCGTGACGTCCTCCTGCGAGCCCTCGGCGCCAAGGCGCGCCGCCACGCTGCCGTGACCGAGCTTCTCCAGAAGCCCGAGATCGTCACCGACATGGAGAAGCTGCGCACGTTCTCGCGCGAGCACGGCCAGCTCGATGCCTTCGCGCGCGTGCACGCGGAAATCATCGCGCTGCGTGAGGAACTCGCGGGCGCAGAGGAACTCGCCGCCGCCGAGGACGCCGAGATGGCCGATCTCGCCCGCGACGAGATCGCGGATCTCGAGCCCCGCCTGACGGCGCTCTGGACACGCGCCGAGGACCTGCTCGCCGAGGACGACGAGATGTCGGGCCGCGACGTGATCATCGAGATCCGCGCGGGCGTCGGCGGCGCCGAGGCGGCGCTCTTCGCGGGCGATCTCTTCACGATGTACCAGTACTTCTGCCAGAAGAACCGGCTCAAGATTGAGGTCATGGACCAGAACGCCGGCGAGATGGGCGGGTTCAAGGAGATCACCGTCGAGGTGCGTGGCGTCGGTGCCTATCGGCAACTGCGCTTCGAGAGTGGCGGGCACCGCGTGCAGCGTGTGCCGAAGACCGAGACCCAGGGGCGCATCCACACGTCGGCGGCGACCGTGGCGGTGCTGCCCAAGGCCGAGACCGTGGACGTGGACATCGACTGGGAGAAGGACGTCCGGGAGGACAAGATGCGCGCCGGCGGCCCCGGTGGCCAGAAGGTCAACAAGACCGAGAGCGCGATCCGTCTCACGCACCTCGAGACAGGTCTGACGGTCCACATCCAGGACGAGAAGAGCCAGCACAAGAACCGCGCCAAGGCGCGCCAGATCCTGGCCTCACGCCTGCTCGACCACCTACGGCAGAAAGCGGATGCCGCGCGGGCGGCGCAGCGCAAGGGCATGATCGGTTCGGGCGATCGCAGCCAGCGCATCCGCACGTACACCTTCCCGCAGCACCGCGTCACCGATCACCGCATCGAGTTCAGCCTGCACGATCTCGAGGGCGTCTTGCTGGGCCGGCTCGAGGACTTTCACGAGCGACTCCGCGCCGCCGAGCGCGAACAGCGGCTCGAGATGCTCGCCGACGACCTCACGAGTGCCGAGACGGAGAGCGCCGCGTGAACGCGAACCTCTCGCCCCGGCGCCCGTTCACACGGACTTCGGGCCGTGACGGGGTCTTCTCACGGCTGCTTCATGGCTGGAGCCTGCGCGGTGCGTTGCGTAGCATCCCGCGCGGTACCGTCCCGACGGTGGGGCGGCGCGAACGGAAAGGTTGGCAACGATGAGCGACGAGTCGAACTGGGATCGCAAGGAGTCGGACGACGACGCCCCGGGCGAGGAGGCGACGGCATCGAGCGGTGCCTTCGATGCATCGGGCTCCGAGGAAGAGACCGTCGCCGGCGATGCGTCCCTCCTCGGCGGCGGGGGCGAGAGCTCGACTGGCGACAGCCTGGACGAGGATCCGCACACCAAGCTGTGCGTGTTCTGCATCTCGGAGATCGACGCTGCCGCGACGCGCTGCAACCGCTGCAGCGGCTATCTGCCGCCCGCCGAGGGCACCGACTTCAAGCAGCACTGGACGCTGCTCTTCTGCTGCGTCGCGATCCTGCTGGCCTGCATCTGGCTGCCGATCGAGGGGCGCCGTAATGACCTGTACGCGTCGCAGTCCATCGCCGGCGGCTTCCTCACGATCTTCGCCGGCTACGGCATCTTCGCGAGCTTGGCCAACCTGTTCCACCGCAAGATGATCGTCTGGCCGGCGCTGCTCATGGCCTTCGACGGCCTGTTCGTCACCATCCGTCGTGTGATCCAACTGTTCGATGCGATTCCAGACGGCGCGCAGGCCCACGAGTACCCGCGGCTGCTCGGCGGCCCGGGCCTCTACGTCATCCTCATGTGCTCGCTGCTCGTGTTCTGGACGTTCATGAAGGGCGCTGCGGCAGGCGCGAAGAAGGACAAGGAACGCAAGGAGGCGGCTCGGGCGGCGCGGAAGCGCTGAGCGTCACGGCGCTCGCACTCGCAAGCTCGCGCAACCGCCGCGCCGCTCAGCCCTTCTGTTGTTACGTTGGCGCGTGCTCGGGCGCGGACAGCCCCAACACGAGTACCGGCCCCTCGCCCGCGGCCCTTCGGGGACGACCACGTAGGGTCGCCCCGACAGCGCCTGCCGCGAGATCGCCCGGCGTCCCCGCCTCGCACTCGCACCCCGCCGGCGTGCCTGCTCCGCCCTCGCGACGCCCGGCATGCCGGCCTCGCCCTCGTACCGCCCGGCGTGCCCGCCTCGCCCTTGCGACCCCCGGTGTAGGGTTGACCCATTGTGGTCAACCCGGATGTCCCTGGCGCGTACGGCTGTCGTTGCGTCTCGCGACGTACAGGGCTGCCGTAACGTCTCGTGACGTACGGGGCTGTCGTTGCGCCTTGCGACGTATTCCGGTTGCCGGGGGATGACGGCGGATGCGGGATCGAGGGAACGCGGAGGTGCGAGGGCCCGTCCGACCGGCCGTTCGGGGGCGGTGATCGAACCATCGGGGCCGGGACAATGTCCGGCCCCTACACCGGGATACGCACGATCGGGGGCGCCGGGTTGGTGTGGCGGGGGCCGGCGGTGGATACCGGGTCACAAGACACTCTGAGCGCCGGCGTGTCTCCGTGGCGGGACTGGGGAACGGGCTCGTCGCCCCTCCGTTCTGCGCTTGCGCCTCGGCTACGATGGCGCGCATGACGAAGTCTGCGACCGTGCGTGCCGTACTCGCGGATGCCACGCGGCGGCTTGCGGGAGTCGGGGTGGCGTCGCCGCGTCTCGACGCCGCGCTCCTGCTCGCGCACGTGCTGGGGCTGCCCCGCTATCGATTGTCGGTGGAGCCCGAGCGCGCCGTCGCGGGTGCCGAGCGCGCGGTGTTCGAGGGTTTGCTCGCGCAGCGTGAGCAGCGGCGGCCGGTGAGCCAGTTGCTCGGACGGGCGGAATTCTGGTCCCTCGAATTCCGCATCACCGCGGACACTCTGGCGCCGCGTCCGGAGACCGAGATGCTCGCCGAACAGGCGATCGGATTCCTGCGGGACGCCGCTGCGCCGCGACTCATCGAGATCGGGCCGGGCAGCGGGTGCATCTCGATCGCGCTGGCGCACGCCGCGCCGGCCGCCCGTGTGGACGCCGTGGACATCTCGTCCGCGGCGCTCGCCGTCGCGCGTGAGAACGCGGCCCGTCACCGCGTGCTCGATCGGATCACGTTCCACGAGGGCGATCTGTTCGCCCCGCTCGCAGGTGTGATCGCGGACGGCAGCGTGGACGTGCTCGTCTCCAATCCGCCCTACGTGCAGCGCGACGAGCGCGACGCCGTCGATCCCGAGGTGCTCTTCGAACCCGAGGTGGCGGTCTTCTGCGACGGCGCGCCGGAGGCGGTCTACGACCGCATCGCACGCGAGGGGGCTCGCTATGTGCGGCCCGGGGGCCTGCTGCTCCTCGAACTCCCCGGCGCCGGGTCGCAGCCGGTCGTCGAGACCGTTGCGTCGCAGACGGCGTGGGGCGATGTCCACGTGCTGCCCGATCTCGCCGGACTGCCGCGCGTTCTGCGCGCTCTGCGGGAGCCCTGAGAAGGTGTGAAGGAGACCCTGGTGAGCGCCGGGCGCGGCGGTGGCGCGTCAGGCGTCGCCGCGCGCCGCGTTCACGGCGTTGACGAAGACCGCCAGACCCGCGCCGCCGGCCGTGCCGCGCGTCCAGTGCGGATGGTGCCACGGCTCGATGTTGCGTTCGGGGTGGGGCA
Source organism: Planctomycetota bacterium (assembly GCA_024277065.1). Taxonomy (GTDB): domain Bacteria; phylum Planctomycetota; class JAJSAM01; order JAJSAM01; family JAJVHW01; genus JAJRPF01. Next base: position 10,944 of record JAJRVY010000028.1, on the reverse strand, counting down.
TCAGGCCCAGCACGCGTCCCGCTGGGTCGCAGACCCCGGCGATGCCGAGGCGCGAGCCGTTGGGGTTCCACGGGTACGCGGCGTCTCCGCCGTCCGGCGAGGTGTAGCGCAGCGCGAGCTGCCCGTCCGCTGCGAGCCGCGCGCGGAGCGCGTCGTCCGTGACGAAGCGTCCTTCCATGTGCGCGACGGGGCAGTCGATGACCTGGCAGCGCTCCAGGAACACGCAACGGCCGGTGGTCGCCTCGAGCCGTACCCAGCGACACTCGAAGCGGCCCGAGATGTTGGGCTGCAGGCTGGCCTGGGGCGTGCCGTCGGCGGCCGTGCCCGGCAGGAGCCCGGCGCGCACGAGGATCTGGAAGCCGTTGCAGATGCCGAGCACGAGCGCGCCGTCGGCGATCCGGCGCCTAAGCTCCGGGAGCACGCGCTCGCGCATCTCGACGGCGAACACGACCCCGGAGGCGATGTCGTCGCCGTACGTGAAGCCGCCCGGAAAGACCACCACGCGGTAGTCGGCCAGGCGCTCGGGGGCGCGCATCATCGCGTGCAGGTGCACGAGATCGACGTCGGCGCCGGCGCGCTGCAGGGCGTGCACGGTCTCGGCATCGCAGTTGGTGCCCGCGGTGCGCAGGACGGCGGCGCGGACGCTCACGACGCCGCTCCTTCTCGCAGCGGACCCGTGAACGCGGTGCGCAGGTCCTCGATGTCCTCGTCGATGACGAGCCGCCCGCGCAGGCCCGTGACGCGCAGTCGCGCCGTGTCGATGACCGTTCCGAGGGCGGCGAACGGCGCCCTGCCGAGAGCCTCTTCGAAGCGCTCCCGGTCGCCAGGGCGCACCTCGCAGACCAGGCGCCCGGTGCTCTCCGAGAAGAGCAGCGCCGCGTCGCGCACGACCCCGTCGCCGGCGTCCTCGAACGGGACCTGGACGAGCGCGGCGTCGATGCCCAGGCAGCCCGCGAAGGCCATCTCGGCCAGCGTGACGCCCAGGCCCCCTTCGCTGCAGTCGTGGCACGCGCGCACGGTTCCCGCCGTGATCGCGCGATGCACGCCGTCCATCACGGCCAGGCTCTCATCCGTCCGCACGAGCGGCACCTCGCCGCCCGCAGCGTCGCGCACGAGTCCGAGATGGCTGCCGCCCATCTCGTCGCGTGTCACGCCCACGACGTAGAGCGTGTTGCCCGTCTCCTTGACGTCCGACGTCACGCAGCGCCGCACGTCGTCCACGACGCAGAAGGCCGAGACCAGCAGCGTCGGCGGGATGGCGATCGTGCGTCCGCCGACCTGGAACTCGTTGTTGAGCGAGTCCTTGCCGGACACGAACGGCGTGCCGTAGGCGAGCGCGGCGTCACGCAGCCCCTCGGAGGCCAGGACGAGCGAGCCGAGCCGGTCGGGTTTGGATGCGTTGCCCCAACTGAAGTTGTCGAGCAGCGCGGCGCACCGCGGATCGGCGCCCACGGCGCACAGGTTGCGCAGCGCCTCGTCCACGGCGGACAGCGCCATGCGATAGGGATCGAGGTCGCCGAGGCGCGGGTTCATGCCGGACGAGACGGCGACGCCGCGAGGATCGCCCGCAAGCGGTGTGACGACCGCCGCGTCGCCGGGGCCGTCGCCGTGTACGCCGACCAGCGGCTTCACGGCGCTCGCGCCCTGGACCTCGTGGTCGTACTGGCGGATCACCCACTCCTTAGAGCAGATGTTCCACGACGACAGGATCGCCCGGAGGTCGCCTCCGAGATCCTCGGCGGGGGCGTCGGGCCACGGGAACGCGATCGCCGCGGGGGCGTGCCAGACGGCCTCGCGCGCCACCCGCGGCAGCCCGTCGTGCAGGAATGCCATCGGCATGTCGCCGACCGTCTCACCGTCGAACAGGATGCGCAACCGGCCGTCTCCGGTGAATTCGCCGAGCAGCGTCACCTCGACGTCCTCGGCCTTGCAGATGGCCTCGACGCGCGCCACGTTCTGCGGCGGCACGGCCATGATCATGCGTTCCTGCGCCTCGCTGATCCAGATCTCGGAGTAGGTGAGACCGTCGTACTTGAGCGGAGCGCGCTCGAGATGGACGATCGCGCCGGTCTCCTCGCCCATCTCGCCGACGGCCGACGAGAAGCCGCCCGCGCCGCAGTCGGTCACCGCGGTCAGCAGGCCCTCGTCGCGGGCCACGAGGAGCGCGTCGAGGACGCGCTTCTCCTCGATCGGGTTGCCGATCTGGACGGCCCCCGCGGAGAGCATCTCGCTGTCCTCGGAGAGTTCGACGGAGGAGAACGTCGCGCCGTGGATACCGTCGCGGCCGGTGCGCCCGCCGATGGCGACGATGACGTCACCGGGCCGCGCCGCCTTCTGCACGAGCCCCCGCGGGATGAGGCCCAGCGTGCCGCAGTACACGACCGGGTTGCCGACGTAGCGATCGTCGAAGAACAGGCCGCCGGAGGCCGTCGGGATGCCCATGCGGTTGCCGTAGTCGCGCACGCCGTCCACCACGCCGTGCATGATGCGTCGCGGGTGCAGGCAGCCCTTGGGGACCTCGGCGGCCGGCAGGTCGGGGCGCGCGAAGCAGAACACGTCGGTGTTGAGGAACGGCCGCGCGCCGAGGCCCGTGCCCAGGATGTCCCGGATGACGCCGCCGATGCCCGTGCCCGCACCGCCGTAGGGCTCGATGGCGGACGGATGGTTGTGCGTCTCGACCTTCATGCAGACGCCGTGCTCGTCGTCGAAGGCGATGACGCCTGCGTTGTCCACGAAGACGCTCAGGCAGTCCTCGCGGTCCAGTTGCCGCGTCGCCTCGAACACCGTCTCCTTCAGCAGGTTGCGATACGTGCGCGCGCCCCCGACGCCCGTGAAGTGCACCTCGCCCGCGAGCGTCTTGTGCTTGCAGTGCTCGGACCACGTCTGCGCCAGCGTCTCGAGCTCGATGTCGGTCGGCTCGCGTCCCTCCTCGCGGAAGTAGGCGCGGATGGCCTGCATCTCGAGCAGCGTGAGCGAGAGGCACATCTCGGTGGAGACGCGGACCAGCTCGTCGTCGCCGGCGTCGCAGATGGGCACGATCACGCGGTGGAACTCGTACGGCGACGGATGGACTGCGCGCATGTCGAAGTCGGCGCCGGTGCGGATCTCCTCGATGACCTCGTTCGCCAGCACGTCGCGCGCAGCGGCGCGCAACTCGTCCTCGCCGAGCGCGTCGGCGCTGACGACGTAGCGCCGCACACTGCCGACGCTGCGGGCGGCGATGCCGACGGCGGCTAGGGCGCGCTTGCAGCTCGCTTCGGCGGGGTCCATCACGCCCGGCAGCCGCGCGACGGAGACGACGAGCGCGCCGGCCGCGGCGTCCTCCCGGGCCGGGGCGGGGAGTTCGTCCACCGACCAGGTCTGGGTGACGGGGTCTGCGAGCACTTCGCGCGCGGCCCGCGCGGCGGCCTCGGCCGCGCCCGGACACTCCAGGACGTAGCCCTGGATGAAGCGCACGGAGCGCAGGCCCGCGCCCGGGAGCGCGGCGCGCAGGGATTCCAGCGCGCGGGCGGCCGTCGGGTCGCGCAGGCCCTTCTTCACGGACACCTGCGCGAGCGCGAGCGCGAGGGTGGGGGTCGTGGACGTCACGACCCGAGAGTCGAGCCGACGCGCGGAGCCGTCAAGTTCAGCCGCCGCGTGACGCGAGATTCGCCTCGCGGCGCCCTCGTCGGTTCTCGCGCCGCCTCGCCGCGCGGGTATCTTGCCGGGATGGCACGATCCAAGGGCGGCTCGGGGCTTCCGTTCGAGAAGCCCATCGTCGAGGTCCTCGAGGAACTCGAGAAGCTGCGCGCGACGCATGCCGCCGGGCGTGCCGATCTCATGGCCGAGATCGCCACTGCCGAGGAGCGTGCCGAGGCGCTGACGCGCGAGATCTTCTCGCGGCTGTCGGCCTGGGAGCGCGTGCAACTCGCGCGGCACCCCAACCGGCCGCTCGTCGCCGACTACGTCGAGATGATGTGCGACGACGCGCTCGAGTTGCACGGCGACCGTGGCTTCGCCGAGGACCCCGCGATCCTGACGACGCTGGCGCGCCTCGGCGAGCACCGCGTGATGATCGTGGGCCACCGCAAAGGCCGCGACGTGAAGGAGAAGATGGCCTGCCGCTTCGGCATGCCCAACCCCGAGGGCTACCGCAAGGCGATGCTCAAGATGCGCCTCGCCGAGCGCTTCGGGATACCCATCGTCTGTCTCGTGGACACGCCCGGCGCCTACCCCGGGATCGGCGCCGAGGAGCGCGGCCAGGCGTGGGCCATCGCCGAGAACATCCAGGACATGATGGGCCTGCGCGTGCCCACGATCGTGGTCGTGATCGGCGAGGGGGGCTCGGGGGGCGCGCTCGGCATCGGCATCGGTGACCGCGTGCTCATGCTCGAGAACTCGTACTACTCCGTCATCACCCCCGAGGGCTGCGCCGCGATCCTCTGGAAGAGCGCCGACCGCGCACCTGAGGCGGCAGCCCAACTCCACCTGACGGCCGGGGATCTGCTGCGACTCGGCATCGTCGATGAGGTCATCGCCGAGCCCTCGGGCGGCGCGCACCGCAACCCGCAGCACGCGGCGACGTCGCTCAAGCAGGCGATCGTGAAGTCGCTGCGGGAACTGGGGCACGTTCCCATCGACACGCTCCTCGAACATCGCTACCAGAAGTTTCGGGGCATCGGGCGGCACCTGATGGGGGACCCCGCCGCCTGACGGATTCCGCGTCTCGCGCGTTCACACTCGCGTCGTCGCGAACGTCCAATGCTCGGTGGAGATCGTTCCACGCACGCGAACTTCGGAGGTGAAGCGATGGGCAAGACGACAATGACGTTCTTCCTCGCGTCCGCCCTCGGTGCGGTGCTCCTGCTCTCGGGCGCCGCCGTCCACGCCGGTGAGGACTCGGCTCGCGAGACCGTCGAGCAACTGCTGCCGCGGCTGCAGTCCGCGGACGACGCCGTGCGCGCACGCGCCGAGAGCGAGCTGTTCCGCCTCGGCGAGCCCGGACGGCGCGAGATGGAGAGACTCTCGCGCGACCTTGACACGCGGCGCGCCGTCACGGCGCTGCGGCTGCTGCAGAGTGACCGCTGGCCGGACCCGGTGCTGCACGAGGGCGAGCAGCCGATGCGGCGTCTCGGCGGCGGCGAGGGCGCCGACGGCCTCGCCGATCTGCAGAACGACATCGAGCGGCGCTTCGCGGAGATGCAGGAGCAGATCGAGAGAGCCCTGCGCGGCCTGCCGCGGCTGCGCCTGCCGGATCTGCCCGAGATCGACCTCGGTGAGCCCGGAGAGCCGGGTGGGCGGGGAGCGGTCACGCTCGCGGGAACCGTGATCCGCGGTGATCGCAAGCTCACGTGGCATCTCGCCGCCGACGGCAAGGTGCGCGTCACGACACAGAACGGCGACGGCGTCGAGCAGGTCTTCGAGGCGGATGACATGGATGCCTTCCGCAGCGCGTACCCCGAGGTGGCGCAGGAACTCGACGAGGTCGCGCCGACCTGGATCGGCGCCCCGACCGTTCGCTTCTGGGACAGTGTCCCCGAGTTCCGCGTGCCGCCGCGTCTGTGGCGCTGGTGGCACGACGAGGACGTCGCCCTGCCGGGCGACGAGAAGGGCCTCGGCACCCCCGTCCCGAAGGGCCCTCTGCTCGGCATCGAGTGGGGGCCGGTATCACCGCTGCTGCGCCACCACCTGCGGCTCGGCGACGTCGGTGTCGTGGTCGAGAGCGTGCTCCCCGGCACCACAGCGGCCGGCCTGCGCATGGAGCCGATGGACGTCCTCGTGGAACTCGCCGGCAAGCCGATTCGCGACCGCCGGGACATCGGCGCCGCCCTGCGTGACGCGGGCGACACGCCGGTCGATGCCGTCGTGATCCGTCGCGGCGAACGCCGCACGCTGCGGTATCCCGAGTAGGGGCCCGCGCAGGCATGACTTCGGGATTCGGTCGGCTGCGACGACGCGGGGTGACCTCGAGACGTTCGGGCGCGCCGAACGCTACGCGGACTCGCGCTTGCGGGGCTTCTTGGCGCGCTTCACGGCCTTCGGCGGCGTCGCGGGCTCGTCCTGCACATCGGCCGCCGCGTCGTCGTCCGCGACGGGCGGCACTGCCGCGGGCTGCGGCACGACGGGCGTCTCGCGGCGGACCATGTCGGGTGAGATGACGTAGCGCCGGCCGTCGGCGCCGGTCTGCGGCAGGTCGTAGAGCGTGTCGAGCAGGAGCGCCTCGATGATGGAGCGCACGGCGCGCACGCCGGTCTCCTTCTTGAGGCAGATGCCCGCCATCTCGTCGAGCGCGCCCGGCGTGAACTCGAGCGTCGCTCCCGCCATCCGGAACAGCTTCTGATACTGGCGCACGATGGCGTTGCGCGGTTCGGTCATCACGCGCACGAGGTCGTGCGGGGACAGCGCGCCCAGCGTGGCCACGACCGGCAGACGGCCGATGAATTCCGGGATCATGCCGAACTCGAAGAGGTCGTGCGGCTCGACCTCTTGGAGCATCTCGGCTTCGCTGGCGTCCTCGACCTCGGCCGCGTCGCGGTCGAACCCGATGAGCTTGCGACCCACGCGGCGGCGGATCAGGTCGGTCAGCCCGACGTAGGTCCCGCCGCAGATGAACAGGATGTTCGCCGTGTCGATCTGGATGTACTGCTGCTCGGGGTGCTTGCGGCCACCCTGCGGGGGGACGTTGGCGACGGTCCCCTCGAGGATCTTGAGCAGCGCCTGCTGCACGCCTTCGCCGGAGACGTCACGCGTGATGGAGACGTTGTTCTGGGTGCGCGCCAACTTGTCGATCTCGTCGATGAAGACGATGCCGCGTTCGGCGCGGTCCTTGTCCCAGTCGGCGGCCTGCAGCAGCTTGAGCAGCAGGTTCTCGACGTCCTCACCGACGTAGCCGGCCTCCGTCAGCGTCGTCGCGTCGCCGATGGCGAACGGCACCTCGAGGATGCGCGCCAGCGTGCGGGCAAGGAGTGTCTTGCCCGACCCGGTGGGGCCGATGAGCAGGATGTTGGACTTGTCGATCTCGACGCCGTCGTCGTCGGGCGTCGCGCCGTGCTCCTGTGTCCAGAGCAGCCGCTTGTAGTGATTGTGGACGGCGACGGAGAGCACCTTCTTGGTGCGGTCCTGTGAGATGACGTACTCGTCGAGGAGCGCGTGGATCTCGCGCGGCGTCGGCAGCGTCTCGAGGCGCAGCGGCGTCTCGTCGCCGCGATCGCCGTCGCCCTTGGTCGGCTCGGACTTGTGGATCTCCTCGATGAGGATCGAGTTGCAGAGCTCCACGCACTCGTTGCAGATGTAGATGCCGGGCGGTCCGGCGATGAGGCTCTCGACGAGATTGCGCCCCTTGTTGCAGAAGGTGCACTTCTCGACCGGCGGCGGCTGACGGTTGCGTGCCATTGTCTCGAGTCTACGGCGTACTGGCTCGCGGGAAGCCTATCCGTCGCCGTCCTTGAGGGTTTCGACGACGTCATCGACGAGCCCGTACTCGAGCGCCTCGTGGGACGAGAGGAACTTGTCCCGATCCGTGTCGCGTTCGATCTGCTCGGCGTCGCGACCCGTGTGCTTGGCGAGGATCTTGCTCAGCGTCGTGCGCATCTTCAGGATCTCCTCGGCGTGGATCTCGATGTCCGCCGCCGTGCCCTGGGCGCCGCCCCACGGCTGATGGATCATGATGCGCGCGTGCGGCAGTGCGTAGCGCTTGCCCTTGGTGCCCGCCGCGAGCAGCACGGCCCCCATCGACGCCGCCTGGCCGATGCAGTACGTCGCGACGTCGCACTGCACGAACTGCATCGTGTCGTAGATGGCGAGGCCCGCGGTGACAATGCCGCCCGGCGAGTTGATGTAGACGTTGATGTCCTGGTGCTTGTTCTCCTTCTGGAGGAACAGCATCTGCGCGATGACGACGTTGGCGACCTGGTCATCGACGGCCGAGCCGAGGAAGACGATGCGGTCCTCGAGCAGGCGCGAGTAGATGTCGTAGGCACGTTCGCCGCGGCCGGTCTTCTCGATCACCATCGGGATGACGTAGTCGTGGATGCGCGAGTTCATGCGTCGTCTCCATCGGCGTCCGTGGCACGCTCTGTGAGCGTCGCTGCGGCCTCACCGGGCTCGATGATCGTGACGAGGCCGCGTAGCTCGCCGATCGTCTTGCGCTCGCGGATGGAGGCCCGCAGCGACGACATCAGACCGTTCTCGAGCATGTGGTCCTCCATCTCGTCCGTGGTCCGGTCGTAGCTCGCCGCCATCCGCGCGATCTCCTGCTGGACCTCGCTCTCCGTCGCGAACACCTTGCGCTCCGTCGCGATCCTGTCGAGCACGAACGAGGCGCGCAGGTCACGAAGGACACGCGTCTCGGCCTCGGCGTGGGCCTTGGCGAGCTCCTCACGGATGTGATCGTCAGGATGGCCGTCCTGCCGTAGCTGTGTCTGGTATCGGGCGAGCATGCGCCCGGTCTCGCGGCGCACCAGCGAAGGCGGCAGCTCGAGGGGCGTCTTCGCGAGGACGGCCTCGACGATGCTCTCGTCGAGCGCGCGCTCGCTCTGCGTCTCGGCCTGGCGCTCGAGGCGCGTGCGGATGTCGTCGCGGAGCTCCTCGACGTCGTCGTAGTCGAGTTCCGCGGCGAAGGCGTCGTTCAGTTCGGGCAGGGTGACCTTCTGCACCGACTCGAGCGTCAGATCGATGGTCGCGTCCCTGCCGCGCAGCGCGTCGTCGCGGAAGTTGTCGGGCAGCGTCAGCGTGAACTGCGCCGTGTCACCCTTCTTCCTGCCGAGCAGGCCCGTCGCCATGCCCTCGACGTGGATGCCGCCCAGCATGTCGCTCGGGTGCGCCCACTCGATGCCGGACTCCTCGACGATCGTCTCGCCGTCGCACCGGAGCACGATGGCGAGCGTCGCGAGGCCGGCCTCCTCGAGTGGGCTGTCGCCGGCGTCCTCGGCCGATGCGCGCTCCATCCGCAGACGGTCGATCTCGCGCTCCACAACCTCGTCCGTGACGGCGAGCACCGGCCGCTCGACCTCGATCGTGTCCAGCGCCGGGAGCTCGAACTCCGGGCGCACGTCCACGGTGACCTCGAACGTCAGGTCGTTGCCCTTCTCGACCGTGATGGACGTCCAATCGGCGTCGGCCTCGCCGACCGTCTGGAGTTCGGAGTCCTTGACGGCTTCCTCGACGGCGGTCTTCACGAGCCGCTCGCGGACGTCGCTGAGGACGCGCTCGCCCAGCTTGGCCTCGACGAGCCTGCGGGGCGCCTTCCCGGGACGGAAGCCCTTGAACTGCACGGCCTTCTGCACGTTCTTGAACGTGTCCTCGATCTCCCGGTCCACGCGCTCGGCGGGCACGGTGATGCGGAACTTCTTCGAGCAGGGACCGGCGTCCTCGATCTCGACGGCGAGGGACTGCTGCTGCGCGGACATGACGTGGTTTCTCCCGGGAGGCGTCGATCTGGCTGGTGGTGGCGGGCGGCGAATCGGGTTCCCGCCGCGGCGGTCCGAAGGCCGGCGCGGAAGTCACCGATGCTACTCGGCGCGCGCGCCGCGCTGACACTTCCGTCGGGGCGCGGCGCCGTGCGGCGTACGCGCTCTCAGTCGAAGACCTCTTCGAAGATCTCCTCGAGGTTCTCGTCGAGCACCGGCTTGCGGGGCTTGCTGAGGAACTCGGCGGCCTGGTCCTCACCGAGGACGCCTTCGACCTTCTTCTTCACGCGGTTCTTCCATGTGGCGACCTTGCCGAAGTTGCCGACGCCGCGCATCACGACACTCTGGATCAGCTCGGCCTGCAGATCGGGGTCGTCCTTGGCGCGCAGTACCTCGGCCTTGACGTCCTCGATGGGGCGGCTGCCGAACAGCATGTTGACCATTTCCTGCTCGGCGTCGCGCAGGATCACGCGGAGCGTGCTCTCCTGCTGCGCGGTGAGGCCCATCTCCTCGGAGATCTCCGCGAGCGTCCTCTTCGGCGCCGGCGGCGTGTACGCGATCGCGCCCGGCGCCGCGGCCGGTTGCGCGGCGAGCACGTCGTCGAGTTCGGCGCGTGACACGTAGGGCGTGCCGTCCGGGGCCGTGAGCGCTGCGGCGCCCGCGGCGGGCTCGGCGCCGACGGCCTGCACGGCCGACAGCGCGTTGCGCTGCGCGTCCTGCGTGGCGGCCTCGGCGCGGCGCACGCGGTCGCTGAAGCGATCCACGCGGCCCAGGGCTGTCCGTACGCGTTGGTCGGTGTCGGCGGCCAGATTCTCGGCGTCCTCGATGCGCGCCTCGAGCAGGCGCGTCTGGTCGTCCGCAACCGACTTCATGACCAGCGTCGTCGCGATGCTGGCAAGGATCGCCGCGATGACCGCGGCGAGAATGCTCTTGCCCATGTCCGCGTACTCTCCTCTTGCTGCTCAGGGCCGCTGCTGCTCAGGGACCGCCGGACCCGCGCCGGGGGCGGGGTGGGGACGGGGCGGGAGCAGGCTCCCACCCCGCCGCTGTCCGGGGACGACCCCGAAGGGGCCACGTTCTATGCCTGCGGGCAACCCCGGTCAGGGGCGGCAGGACCTCCTCAGGCCACGCCTGCGCCACGCGACATGATACCGGCAAACGGGTCGTCCGGTTCTGGACACCCGATGACGCATTGACGTTATCTTCCGGACATCGACGTTCACCGGGAGAGTGGCGAAATGGCAGACGCGCGGGTCTTAGGAACCCGTGGGGCAACCCGTGCGGGTTCGATTCCCGCCTCTCCCACCACGTCGCCAACCATATCGTCAGCCACTTCGTCAGCGGCAAGGCCGGCAGAACGGCGGGGGGCCGCGGCGCTCAGCGGCAGTTCCGGAGAACCGGAGAACCGGAGAAAGGGGGCGGGCCCCTCCATGCATCCCGTACGACGCGTGCTGATCGCCGCCGTCCTGCTCGGCTTCGGTTTCTTCGTCGCGCCGCTCGTGCGCGAGCTGTTCCCCACCGCCGCGGACTGGGAGGCGCAGGTCCAGGCCGATGCCGT
>JAJRVY010000322.1 GCA_024277065.1 Planctomycetota bacterium | reverse complement strand
GGCGCGGACCGCCTGCAGAAGAAGGCCGGCGGCAAGCAGGCGGAACAGGCGACGGCGGCCTGCGAAGCGCTCGCCGTGCTGGCGGCGGCCCCCGGGGAACGCCCGCCCGCCGCGCTGGCCTCCATCCGCAAGGGCGTCGAGAAGGGCCTGCGGTCGGACGAGCCCGCCGTGCGCCGCGCGGCGGCGCGCGGGCTGCCGGCCTTCTCGCCGGTCGCCGCGGCGGCGATGATCCAGCGGCTCCTCTACGACGAGGACGTGGGGGTCGCGGCGGCGGTCATCGACGGCGCGAGGGCACGACCGGACGCGGCGTTCCTCGAGCCGCTGCTGGTCGGGCTGCGGCGCGAAGACCTGCGCGACGTCATCGAACGCCGCATCCAGGCCGCCATCGTCGATGTGGTGGCGTTCAGCGAACCGGGTGACGCTGCTGCGGAGGCGGCTCTGCCGGTGGCCGAGGCGCTCGCGCAGGCGAGCTCGGGCGCCGAGGCGGCCCGCCTCTCGCGCTCCCTGGGGCTGCTCGGCGCCACGCAGCCGCCGCCGACGAACCTCGCCGAGAGTGAGGAGGCGCCGCAGGCACCGCCGCCGCTCGTTCCGTCGAAGTGGGTTCTCGCGAAACTGGAGAGGGGCCTGCAGTTCGACGACGAGGCCGCGCGCGCAGCGGCCGTCCACGCACTCGGGCGCATCGGCACGGACGACGCCCTGGTGCGCGCGACCGCGGCGGCGAAGGCCGATCAGAGCCCGCGCGTGCGGCTCCACGCATTGCGCGCCGTCGTGCTGCGGCGGCCGCCGCCGCAGACGGACAGTCTGAATCTGGCCGCCGATCGCCTGCAGTACGACGACAACGCACGCGTCCGCGAGATGGCTGCCGTCGCGCTCGGAGCGAAGGGTGCCGGCGACGCGGTCGCCATCCTCGAGAAGGCGCTGAAGGACGCCGACTGGTCCGTGGCGGTCTGCGCCGCGGTCGCCCTCGGCAAGACGCGCTCTCCGGACGCGCTGCCCGGTCTGCGGGCGCTGAAGGCGAGCGCCAAGGACTGGCGCCTGCGCGGCGCGGCCGTCGTCGGTCTCGGCCGGCTACAGCACAAGGAAGCGGTGGACGACCTGATCGACGCGCTGTCGGACAAGGTGCCGGCCATCTCGCGCACGGCGTACGAGTTCCTGCGGCGCATGACCGCCGCCGACATCAAGCCCACCGCCAAGGCCTGGCGGGAGTGGTGGGCCGGTGAGAAGGAGGACTACGCGTTCGTCGATCGCGAGGAGGAGGCGCGCAAGGCCAAGAAGTACGGCTACGCCCCCGACAATCGCGGCGTCTACGAGGGACAGGACGTGATCGTCCTGCAGAGCCGCGGCGACACGATCGATAAACTGCTCGCGCGCCTCGGGATCGAGTTCCGGCTGACGCGGCAGGGGGCGGTGCCGAAGGCCGCGCTGCACCCCTTCGGCGTGTTCGTGTCGAACTGCACGGGCGAGATCACGCCGGACGACGTCGAGGAACTGCGCTGGTTCGTGCGCGTCGGCGGCTACCTGTTCTGCTCGTGCTGGGCGCTCGACCACACGGCCGAGAGGGTCTACGAGGGCGTCGTCGGCAGGCTGGAGACGAAACAGGAAGTGCTCGGCAACGTCGAAGCGCAGGCGTGTCCCACGGACAGCGACTACCTCGAGGGCGTGTTCGACGGCGTCACGCGCCCGATCTACGTCCTCTACGGCTCGCACCTGATCGAGGTGCAGGACCCCGAGCGGGTCGAGGTGCTGATCGACAGCCCGGACACCTCGCAGCGTTGGGGCGGAGGCAACCTCGCGGCCTGGTTCGATGCCGGCCACGGCGTGATCCTCGACTCGGCCAACCACTTCGACCTGCAGGGCCTCGAGCGCGCGGCAGGGCTGAAGTCCGCGGAGGATCGCATGGCCTACGCCATGGACCACATGGGTCTCGGCTACGAAGAGGTCCGCGAACTGGCCGCCGCCAAGGTCTGGAAGAGCAACAACAAGGCGGCCAAGGCGGCGCGCGATCTCTCGGCGTTCCGCTTCATCACGAACTTCGTGCGCTTCAAGCGCCGGATCGATCCGTGAGCGGGCCGCGCGTGACGCGGTAGAGCCAGGCGGGCAGGCACCGCGCGGCGGCGGCGAGGCGCACGAGCGGGATCGCCGCCGCGGGGTGCAGCAGCGCCGCCTGCAGCGCACGCCCGGCCACGAGACGGAGTCCCGTCTCGCGCGACGCACGCCTCGAGAAGGCCCGTGCCGCGGCACGCACCGCCTCCGCCCCGAGGCCGCCGCCGGCGCCCCGCCGGGCGAGGAGCTCCCGCGCCGCGGCGGCGCCCATCGCGAGCGCCATCGCCTGCCCGTCGCCGCAGAGGGGCGTGATGGCCGCCGCCGCGTCGCCGCAGACGAGCGCCGGTCGCACACCGGGCACACCGGGCACACCGGGCGCGCTGGACACACCGGGCGCACACGTCGCGCCGCGGCGCGCGAAGGAGAACCCGGCGGCGACCGCGCCGTCGCCGAGCGCCGGCCCGGCACGGCGCCAGTGCTCGCCGAACGCCGGGCTCGCCGCGGCGAGCGCCGCAAGCAGCGCCGGAACAGCGCCGCCCGCGTCATCCCAGTAGTCCTGCGTCGCGAGGGCGCACACGTTGACGCAGCGCTCGCCGCCGCGGGACACCTCGTTCAGCCCGACGTAGGCGCCCTGCACGAAGTGCAGCTCCGTCACGCCCGGCAGCCGTGGTCCACGGACGTGGAGCTTGACGCCGACCCAGCGGCGCGTGCGCGGCACGTCGTCACGGGCGCCTGCGGGCCGCGCGAGACGGCCCGTCGCCACGACGAGCGCGTCGGCCGAGAGCGTCGCGGCGCGCGCCTCGACGACGACCCCCGCGGCGTCCGTGTGGACGGCTCGCACGCGCGTGCGCTCGCGCACGTCTGCGCCGGCTGCGCGCACGGCGGTCGCAAGTTGCGCATCCAGATCGACACGCGAGACGCCGCGCCCCGGACGCGGCAGTGCGGCCGCGAGAGCCGCCTGTTGACGGCCTCTCGAGGCGACCGTCACGCGGACGGCGCGAAGGTGCGGCGCGCCCAGGCGATCCGCGAGGCCGGGGGCGCCCAGCGCAGCGAGCGACGCCTCGGCGTCGGGCGACAGGAACTCCCCGCACAGTCTCGTGCGGGGATACGCACCCGCCTCCAGCAGCGTCACGTCCATGCCACCGCGCGCCAGGACGCCGGCGGCGGCGAGACCTCCCGGACCGCCGCCGACGACGATCACGCGCGCCGCGTTCGACTGCGTCATGCGGGCACGACGCTGACCGCCCAGCGCCACGCCCACGAACGGCGCCAGGTCAGCGCCAACCCCGCCTGCGCGCCGAGCCGCCGCCAGTCGGCCGCGGTGAAGGCCCGCGCCACGGAGTGCGGCGCGTCGGCGCGGATCAGGCGATTGCGCGAGAACGCCGCCGTGAGCCAGCGGATCAGCGCCCAGGGCAGCGGGTGGCGGTGCAGGTCGTTGACGACGACGCCGACACGCGCGATGCGCGCCATCGCCGCCAGCGCCCGCGCGGCCTCCGGCCCGTCGAAGTGGTGCAGGAAGAGCGCCGCGTGCACGACGTCGAAGGCGTCCGTCTCGACGTCGAAGAGATCGACGCACACGGCCTGCGCCGCCGGCACGTCGTGCAGGCGCTCGCCCGCCGCCGCAGCGGTCTCGGGGTGCACGTCGGCGACCGTCACGCACACGTCCAGGCCACGGGAGCGCCCCCACGCGAGGATCGCCGGCGCCGCGTCGCCGGAACCGCCCCCCACGTCGAGGACCGTGACCGTTCGCGGTCCCGCGAGGCCGCTGCGGCGCGCGAGGTCGTCGAGCGCGCGCGTCGTCGTGCGGGTCCCGCCGAGGCGCCGGTTGATCACCCGCAACTCGCGCAGCGTGCGCGCCAGCTCCTCGCCGCCGATCCCGGCGATGTCGTCCATCAGCTCCGGTCCGGAGTGGCGTTCGCGCAGGTCCGGCGGCCAGAGACGCGCCACCTCAGTGCACCGCCGCGGTGTCGGCGGTGTCGGCGGCGTCGGCGGCATCCCGCACACGCGCGCACGGCGCCGCTGCCGGAACGACCGGCACGGGCGCCGGGCCGCGCTCGAACGCGGCGCCCTCGAGCGTCAGTCCGGGCCCGAAACCGAGCATCACGCCGCGCTCCCCCTCGGCGAGCCGCGGGAGCTCGCGGGCCAGCACGAAGAGCACCGTCGCGCTGGACAGGTTGCCGTGGGCGCGCAGGGCGGCCCGCGAGGCGGCGAGGCCGCCGCGGCGCAGCCCGAGAACGCCCTCGACCTGCGCCAGGATCGCCGGGCCGCCGGGGTGCACGCACCACGACGCGACCTCACCCCCCGCCGCCAGCGGCGTGACGAACGATGCGAGATCCGCGGCCAGCAGGCGCGGCACGTACGACGACAGACGCATGCGGAAGCCGTGATCGCCGATCTCCCACGCCATGTGATCACCGCCATCGGGTTCGATGCGCGACGCGCCGCGACCGAGACGCACGAGCGCCGGGCGCGCGCGTGACTCACGCCCGATCACGGCCGCCGCCGCGCCGTCGCCGAAGAGCGCCGCCGACACGAGCGCGTCGCGCGAGCCGTCGGGCTGCACGTGGAGCGAGCACAGCTCGACGCAGACGAGCAGCGCCCGGCGCCCGTCGCGGGCAGCCGCACGCGCGACGCGCAGGCCGTTGAACGCGCCGTGGCAGCCCATGAACCCGATCACCGTGCGCTCGACGTCGCGGCGCAGCCCGAGCCGCTCAACGAGCGCAACGTCGGGGCCGGGGGCGACGAGCCCGGTGCACGTCACGAGCACGAGGTGGTCGATGTCGCGCGCGCGCAGCGCCGCCGCTGCGAGCGCGCCGCGCGCCGCCCGCGCCGCCAGGGTGGGCGCATGACGGGCATAGAGCGCCATGCGCGCGGCGGTCGAGGGCGGTGGATGCGCGAGCAGCGGTCCCGGACGTCCCGGCCGGAAACCGTCCACGACGCTGCGCCGCTCGTCCACGGCCGCGAGGCGGAACACGCGGGGCGCCGTCTGCCGGACTGGATGGCCGGCCGGGAACCAGTCGGCCAGCGCCCGCGCGGCGTCCGATTGCGAGACGACGTGCGGCGGCAGCGCGGTCGCAAGCCCCAGGATGGTGTCGGCGTGAGCGGTCAAGAGTCCCCCCGGCTGAGAGGGTGTTCCCATGAAGGACGCGAGTGCCGGCTCGTTCGTGGAGCCTGTGGACGAGGCGGGGCCGCGAACGCGACTCATGACGGAGTCATCGAGCGGGCCCAACGCCGGCCACGGGCTCCACGGGCGAGCCGCTTGCGGGCGCGCGACTTGCGATCGCGAGCCTGCGCGACGCTACGACCAACGACTCGATCGCAGGTCGCGTGACTGGTGTCGCGTACTTCATGGGAACACCCTCTGAGGGAACCCACGGCGCGGCGATCGGCTTCCACCTGCGTTGCCGCCCACGGTGCGCCATGGTGCGC
>JAJRVY010000321.1 GCA_024277065.1 Planctomycetota bacterium | reverse complement strand
GCACCGCGTGGCCCACGGCGGCGAGCGCTTCCGGGAGTCGGTGCGCATCGACGACGCCGTGATCCACGGCGTCGAGGACTGCGTCGAGCTCGCGCCGCTGCACAACCCGGCCAACCTGCGCTGCATCCGCGCCGCGCAGGAGCTACTCGGCCACGGCGTGCCGCAGGTGGCGGTGTTCGACACCGCGTTCCATGCGTCGATGCCCGAGACGGCCTTCCTCTACGGCATTCCCTACCAGCACTACCGGCGCTACAAGATCCGCCGCTACGGGTTCCACGGCACGTCGCATCGCTACGTCGCGTTCCGCTACCGCCGCATGCGCGGCAGCGCCAAGAGCGACGTGAACATCATCACGCTGCACCTCGGCAATGGCGCCTCCGCCTGCGCCATCAAGGGGGGGCGTTCCGTGGACACGTCCATGGGCTTCACGCCGCAGGAGGGGCTGCTCATGGCGACGCGCGCCGGCGACCTCGACGCGTCGGTGCTGGAGTTCCTCAGCCACAAGGAGGGCATGTCGCTGGCCGAGCTCGACAACATGCTCAACAAGCGCTCGGGGCTGCTCGGGATCTCGGGCCTCACCAACGACATGCGCGAGCTGCTCGAGGAAGAGGCCGAGAACGGCGACCGGCGCGCAAGGCTGGCCATCGACATCTTCTGCTATCGCGCACGCAAGTACGTCGGAGCCTACTTCGCGGCCATGGGTTGGGCCGACGCCGTCGTGTTCACCGGCGGCATCGGCGAGAACTCGGCCGAGGTGCGCCGCCGCGTGTGCAGTGGACTGGAGCGCGTCGGCCTGACGATCGATCCCGCGCGCAACGGCGCCATGACCGCGGGAGAGCGCGGCGAGATCACCACGGACGACGCGCGCATCAAGGCGTTCGTGATCCCGACGAACGAGGAGCTGCTGATCGCGCGCGACACCGTCCGCGTCGTTCTCGGGCTGCCCCAGCCCCGGTAGCCCCGCTGCCGCGCACTGCCGAGAGTCCGTGGGCGTCGATGCGCCACGGGCGGACCCTCCGCGTTTCCCACGCGTTCACGCGGGAAACGGAGACCATCGGGGATCGCGGAGCCTCGCATGGTGCGTGGCCCGGGAGGTGCCGATGGCCGAGGGTGCGATCAGTGTCGTCGAGCGGCGGCTCGCGGAGGCGACTGCCGGAGATGCATGGTGGGCCGATGCCCGGCGGCGCGCGGACACCGCGGGGCCGGACGCCCTGCCCGAGCTCTTCCCGGCGCTCGCCAGGAAGCTCGGACGAGCGCTCATCGGCGGCGGGCGCGTGCGCGAGCCCGCCGTCGCCGCGAACGGCCGCGCGGCCGTCGTCGATCTGGATGCCTGGCGCGTCTGCGACGCGGGCGGCTACGTGCTGCTCGCGCACAGCGCGGGGCTCACCGCGCACCACGTCGTCGATCTGTTCCTGCACGGCGACTTCGAGGAGCGCGTGATCGTCATGCGCGCGCAGGCGTTGCGGCCCATCGACGCCGCGACGACGGCGCTCTACGGCGAGGCGCAGCGCACCAACACCGCGACGCACTTCGAGGCGTTCTGCTGCGAGAGCAACCTCGCGGCGCGTGCCTGCGGCGGCGACGGCCTCGACCTCTCCGACCTCAATCGCGTCGTGCTGAAGGCGGCCTTCCTGGATCTGCCGCTGGCGCGGCTGTTCGAGGCCGAGGACCACGCCAACGAGGAGCTCTCGCGGATGCTGCAGGGCCTCGCGACCGAGCGCGAGGCCGCGGGGCGCACGGTCTGGGCCGACACCGACCGCCTGCTCGGGCTCGCCCCGACGCGCGGTACGTTGCTGCGCCTCGTCGGCGGCCTCGAGCACGGCTCGGACGCCCGCCGCCGTCGCGCGGCCGAAGCGCTGGCCCGTATGGACCGGCCCGACGTCGCGTCGCTCGTGCGCGACCGCATCGAGCGCGAGCCCGCCGCGGACGTCCGGGAACTACTGCGGCGCCTCGCCGAGAAGTGGAGCGGATGATGCGCATCTTCGAACCCCACGCCCACATGTTCAGCCGCATCACGGACGACTACGAGCGCATGGCGCTCTCCGGGGTGCGCGCGGTCCTCGAGCCCGCCTTCTGGCTGGGCCAGAATCGCACGTCGGTCGGCAGCTTCATCGACTACTTCGACACGCTCGTCGGCTGGGAGCGGTTTCGCGCGCGGCAGTGGGGCATCCACCACTTCTGCGGCATGGCGCTCAACCCGCGTGAGGCCAACGACCCGCGCGTGAACGAGGACGTGATCGCCGTCCTGCCGCGGTATCTCCAGAAGGACAACGTCGTGTGCGTCGGCGAGATCGGTCTCGACGACCAGACCGCCATCGAGGAGGAGTGCTTCGCCGCGCAGCTCGAGCTGGCCGTGCAGCACGGCCTGCCGGTGCTCGTCCATACGCCGCACCGCGACAAGATGCGCGGCTTCGAGCGGTCGCTGGCGATGGTCAAGGAGTCCGGCATCGCGCTCGACCACGTCCTGCTCGACCACGGCAACGAGGAGACGATCAAGATCACGCGCGACTCGGGGTGCTGGTCGGGCTTCTCGATCTACCCGCACACGAAGATGGACGTCGCCCGCATGGTCGCCATCGTCCAGCAGTACGGCGTCGAGGGGATGATGATCAACAGCGCCGCGGACTGGGGCGTGTCGGATCCCCTGCGCGTGCCGCGCACGGCTCTCGCGCTCGAACTCGCGGGCGTCGAGCGCACCGTCATCGAGCAGCTCGTGTGGGGTAACCCCGTCGGGTTCTTCGCCCAGAGCGGCAGGTTCGTCGCCGCGGATCTCGAGCGCCCACCGACCGTCGATCGCCGCGAGACCTTCGACGGCAACAGCGTCCTTCGAGGACAGGATCCCGGCCGCTACTGAGCACGCGTGTTCGCTGTCCGTCCTGCGGTCTGCGCACGGTCGCAGACGCCGCCGCGTGCGCGCGGTGCCGTGAGGACTTCTCCAGGCTGTGCGAATGCGGTGCGGCCGTGCGTGTGTTCGACGCGCACTGCGGGGCCTGCGACGAGGTGCTGCAACACCGCGCGTGGTCCCCGTGGCCGGGCGTGCGCCGCACGCTCAAGAGGATCGTGCGTGCCGCGCTCCTGACGCTGCTGGTGGCGGGCGTGCCGACGGCGGTGTTCCTCCACCGCTACGCGAAGCAGGCGGACGTGCGGCCCTGGAAGCTCGGGGCGCGGATCGACGCGCTGGCCTCCGAGCAGCCACCGGACTGGCAGCAGGTGCGCGTCCTGTCGCGCCAGCTCGTGGATCTGCGCCCGCGCAGTGCCCGCGGGTGGTACATGCTCGCGCTGTCCGGTCGGCGCCTCGGCTACGATCCGCGGCTCGCGATCAGCGAGGCGCGCGAGGCGTTGCGACTGTCGCCGCAGATGGGCGAGGCGCACCTTTTCGTGGCGGTCGAACTCGCCGCTCTCGGCCGCTACGAGGAGGCTCGCATGCACGCGGCGCGGGCCACGGAGTGGTCGCCGGCGCCGGCCGCAACGTGGCGGCTCGCCGGAGAGCTGGAGCTGGCGCGCGCGCGTCCGGACATCGAGCGCGCCCTCGCGAACTTCGAGGAGGCGCGCCTGCGCGGCTACGAGAGCGTCGAGCTGGAGGTTCGCTGCGCGCTTCTCCGGCAGCGTTCCGTGGGCGTCGTGGCGCCGGAACGCTATCCCCCCGAACTCACCGTGGCGCTCCAGCGCGCGCAGGACGCGCTGGCCGCCTCGGACGCCGACGACGCACCGGGCGGCCTGTACGAGTGGTTCGCCGCCGAACTCGCGCTGGCCGAGGGCCGGCCCTCCGAGGCCGAGCGCCTCGTGACGCAGGGTCTGTCCGTGGCCGCACGAGATGGTCCGGGCGCGATCGTGCGCGCACGCCTGTTCGTGACGAAGGGCTGGCTGGAGATCACGCGCGAGCCCGGTGCCGCCGCCGCCGCGGCCTTTCGCGCCGCCATCGCCGCCGACGCGGATCCCGAGATCGTCGGCGGTGTGACGGAGATCCTGGTGTCGAGTGGGCGCGAGGACGTCGCCCGCGAGG
>JAJRVY010000320.1 GCA_024277065.1 Planctomycetota bacterium | reverse complement strand
TCGTCTCGTCGCAGCTCGATCCGATCGTCACGGCCATCGAAGAGGAGGGCTCGGCGGTGTTCGGACCGGTGCTGCGAGGCATCAAGGATGACATGACCGAGGTCGCGCAGCTCCTACGCAAGTACGAGCCGGGGGAGTTCTGCCAGGGCATCCAGCAGGACGTCATCGCGCGCATCGCCGAGCTGCGGGAGACGCTCGACGAGGAGCGCGCGCGCCGCAACCAGCAGCAAGGCGGGCAGCCGCCGCCGGAGGGGCAGCAGGGCCGCCCGAAGATCGTCGCGCCGGTGGCCGAGCTGCGCGCCCTGCGCCGCATGCAGGAGCGCGTGACGAGCCATCTCGAACGCCTCCAGAACGAGGGTCTGCCCGACGATCCATCCGATCTGACACCGCTCCAGCGGGCCCGTCTCGAGCGCCTCGCGCACGAGCAGGGTACGATCAGGAGCATGTGGCGGGACTTCGCGAAGACGGTCGGCCTCGGCGAGGAGGTCTTCGACGAGTCCGCCCCGGACGGCACGGCGCCGCACGGAGGCGAGGGCGGTGGCCCGGACGAGGGCCGCCACGAGGATACCGAGGAGGAGGGTCGATGATGCGCCGCCGCACCCACCACACACGCCAAGCCGGCCCGGCGCCCGCGCGGCTCCGGACACGGCTCTCTGCGCGGGTCCCGATGCCGGCCGCCGCCCTCGCCCTGGTCGCGGCACTCGTGCTGGGCACGGGTGGCGTCGCCCGCGCGCAGGACGGCGAGGGCCCCAGCCCGCAGGAGATCGAGGCGAAGATCCGCGAGATCGAGAAGCTGATGAAGAAGGCCGAGCAGTCCCTCGCGCGCTCGACCAACGCCCGCAGGACTAAGAAGAACTCCGCTGAAGCCGCCAAGCGGCTGGAGGACCTCCTCGAGCAGAAGGCGCAGCAGCAGACCGGCAAGTCGGCCGACGCGCTGCGCAAGGAGGCCGAACAGGGCTCGGCGGAGGCCGCCGAGGCGCTGAAGAAGCTCACCGAGGAAGCCCGCGCCGAGGCCGCCGAGGCCGCGTCCGGGATGGAGCACCTGCTCGACGGTGGTGGCGACTCGTCACGCGCAGCGTCCGAGGGCGTGCGCAAGCTCCTCGAGGAGACCAAGCGCTCCGGCAGGCAGGCGGGCGAAGGCATCCAGTGGATCCTCGACAACGCGGTCACGAGCTCGGGCGGCGGCAGCGGGCAGCCGCAGGAACCGAAGGGTCCCGGCGAGAAGGAGAACGAGCCGAAGGACGGCGGCAAGAAGCCGGGCGACGATCCGCAGCCGGCAACCAAGAAGCCGCAGCACGATCTCGATCCCCCGCGCCCGCCGGAGTTCGATGTCTGGCTCGCCGAGCTGCCGCCGCAGGTGCGCCGGGCGTACGAGTCGAAGGACTGGGACGCCATTCCGGCCAAATGGCGCGGGCTGCTGCGCGATTGGACGAAGAAGATGGCCGACGAGTTGGAGTCGGGGCGCTGAGCTGCGGCGCGCGCGCGCCGCGCCGTCTCGCGAGCGTCGCCCTGGCAGTGCTCGCCATGCTCCCCGCTGCCGACGCCGCGGCCCGCGGCGGCAGCCGTCCGCTCCCGAGCGACGGCGCGCAGTCGGAGCTCGTGACGCGCGAGCAGCGACGGGCCGTGTCCCGCGGACTCGACTGGCTCGCGGCGCAGCAGCAGCCCGGCGGTCACTGGGGCGAGGAGGACGGCACCAAGGTCGCCGACACGGCGCTCGCCGTCATCTCCCTCATGGCCGGCGGCAACACTGTCGGCGCCGGCCGGGCGATCCGGTCACCCTCCGGCGAGCAGCGCGCCGAGGGACCGCCGCAGCTCCGCGGCCCGCACGCCAGGAACGTCCTCGAGGGCATCCGCTACCTGGCCCGCAAGGCGTGGGAGGACGTGCCGGGGCGCATGCCGGGCTACATCCAGGACGACAAGGTGTCGCGCATGCACGGCCACGGCTTCGCGACTCTCGCGCTGGCCTTGGCGAGCGGCAACCTCGGCGGCGGGGACGCGCGCGGCATCCGCGCCTGGCTGGCGGCCGGCGCCGATCGCGATGCCTCCCAGCTCTCGCTGTCGGACCAGGTGCGCTGGGGGCTCGAGCGGGCCGTGGGCGTGATCGAACGCGCCCAGGACATGGACTCGGGCGGCTGGCTGTACGAGCCCATCCCGAATGGCCACGAAGGCTCGATGACGATCACCCAGATCCACGCCCTGCGCGCCGCGCGGGACGTCGGCGTAGCCGTGAACAGCGCTGTCCTGCGCCGCGCCTACAACTACGTCCGCGACTCGCAGAACCTCGAGAACCAGGCCCTCTACGGCGGCTTCGCCTACATGAAGACGCTGAAGGGCCGCGTCTCGTACGCGCTCACCGCGGCCGCGCTGACGACCTTCTTCGGGCTCGGCCGCTACGGCGACAAGAAGGAGGACGCGCTGCTCATCGAGCGCGGCATGGCATTCATGGACCGCAAGTTCGACAACGCCCTGCGCGAGAACCAGTGGTTCTACTACGGCCTCTTCTACGGCGCCCAGGCGATCTACCAGCAGCACGACGCGCGCCGCCTGCGCGAACAGTGGCCGCGCCTGCGCGACCGCGTGCTGCGCGAGCAGCGGGCCGACGGCTCCTTCGACCCCGTCGGCGGGGACAGCCGCAGCCGCGAGTACTGCACGGCGATGGCCACGCTCATCCTCCAGGTCCCCTTGGAGACGCTCCCCATCTTCCAGCGCTGACAGGGTGTCCTCGCCGTCCGTCAGAGGACGCGGACGAGGACGTGCTTGAGGTAGCGGCCCTCCGGGACGGCGGTCAGCCACGGATGGTCGGGGGCGGCGCCGGTGACGCGCAGGACTTGGACGCGGCGGCGGGCGCGGACGGCAGCGTCGCGCAGCATCACGAGGAAGTCGTGCTCGCTGACGGCGCCCGTGCACGACGACGTCGCCAGCAGGCCGCCGCGCTCGACCAGCGAGAGCGCGCGCGCATTCAACTCCGAGTAGCCCCGCAGCGCGGCCGGGACCTCACGCCGCGACGACGCGAAGCGCGGCGGATCGAGCGACACGGCGGCGAACCGCTCGCCGGCCTCGTGCAGGGCCGCGAGAGCCGCGAAGCCATCCCCCTCACGGGTCTCGATGTACGCATGGACACCGTTCATCTCGGCATTCACGGTCGTCCGCGCCAGCGCGCGCTGCGACTGGTCGAGGGCCACCACCGACGCGGCGCCGGCCGCGAGCGCCGCCAGCCCGAACCCGCCGCTGCCGCAGAACGCGTCGAGCACGCGCCGCCCCTCGCACAGCGCACCGAACGCGCGCCGGTTGTCCCGCTGGTCCAGGAAGTGCCCGGTCTTCTGGCCGCGGACGACGTCGATCCGGAACCGCACGCCGTGCTCGGCGATGTCGATGGTCTCCGGCGGGGTCTCGCCGGCCAGGCGTCCCCCGCCGGCGTGGAACCCGTCGCGCTCGGCGAAGCGCGGCGCCGCGCGCTCCCAGACGCCCCGCGCCCCCGTGGCCACGAGCAGCGCCGCGGCGAGCGCCCCGCGGCGGTCGGCCATGGCGCGACCCGTGACCTGCAGCACGACCCAGTCGCCGTAGCGGTCCGCCACGACGCCCGGCAGCCGGTCTCCGTCGCCGTGCACGACGCGCCAGGCGTCGCTGACGGCGGGCAGCCGCAGCACGTCGCGACGCAGTTCGACGGCGCGGCGCACGCGACGCAGGACGAACGCCGCGTCCAGATCGCCGCGCGTGCTCCGCAGCACGCACACGCGCACGACCGAACGACCGTTCCACACGCCGCGCCCGACGAATCTCCCGCGGTGATCGAGCACGTCGACGTCGCCGCCGTCCACGGGCACGCCCTCGACGCCCTCGATCGCGCCCTCGTAGACGTTCGAGTGGCCCGCCCAGAGCGGGCGGGCGCGGCCCTTGGCGAGCGTGACACGCGGGGGACCCGGCGGCTCCGCGTCGGGATCGTCCCCCGCGTGCGTCCCTGCCGCGGGCGCGCTCATGCGTCGCCTCCGTCGTCGCTGCGCCGCCGCCGGCGGCGGCGCTGTCCGCGCTCGGACAACGTCCGAGCGGAGAGCGCGAAGGGCACGATCAGCAGCACCATCGTCGCGGCGACGACGGCGGCGAACTGCATCGGGTCGAGGGCGTCCTCGAACGTCGCGATGGGCAGCAGCACGACGACGCACAACGCGAAGATGAACGACGTCCGGAACTGCCGCGTACTGGAACGGTCGCTGCGCTCGAGTGCCTGCCCCGCCCAGCGCCAGCCCAGGAGACACGCCCCGGCGGCCGTCACGCACGCCCCCCAGAACGCCGCCGCGGCGAGCCGCTCGCTGGAGATCACGCCGGAGATGCGGTCGCCGTAGACGGTCAGCGCCAGGTTGGCCCCGAGCAGCAGCACGAAGAGCGCGCCCACGCCCCAAACCCACGGCGGAATGCCGCCGCGACGTCGATGATCGTCCCCACTCATGACCGCCGCTCCCCGAGTTCCGCGATCCGTGCCGGCCCGTCCGCGCCACCGCTACGCAGGCCGCCAAGGTCCAGTGTGACGCGCCGGAATCCGGCGCCCGTGACCGCCGCGACGACGTCTTCGCGCTCGCGTAGCGCACGACGCAGGCCGTCTGCGCGGAGTTCCACGCGCGCCACGTCGCCGTGGTGCCGCACGCGCAATTCACCGAAGCCGAGGCGGCGCAACGCCGCCTCGGCCTCGCCCACGGCGCGCAGGCGCTCGCGCGTCACGGCGGTGCCGTGCGGGAGGCGCGACGCCAGGCAGGGCGCTGCCGGCTTGGCGGCCGTCGGCAGCCGGCGACGCGCCGCCTCGGCGCGGATCTCGGCTTTCGTCAGCCCGGCCTCACGGAGGGGCGAGCGGACGGCGCGCTCGACGGCCGCGCGCACGCCCGGCCGATCCGCGGGATCGTCGTCGGCGTTCAGTCCGTCCGCGACGTGCGCGAGCCCCGCGACGCGGGCCCAGTCCAGCAGGCGATCGAACAGTTCGCTCTTGCAGTAGTAGCAGCGGTAGGGACCGTTGGCGACGTAGCGTGGATCGTCCATCTCGCGCGTCGTGAGCCGCACCAGGCGCACGCCGAGCAGCGCGGCGACGGCCTCGGCGTCGTCGATCTCGCCCGGCGCCAGGCTCGGACTGATGCCGGTGACGGCCACGACGCGGTCTCCCAGCACCTCGGCGGCGACCGCCAGAAGCAGGGACGAGTCCACACCGCCGCTGAGCGCCACGGCCAGCGAGTCCATCTCGCGCAGCAGCGAACGGAGATGCCCCAGGCGGGACGCGGTGGCCGTGGCGGGCGCCATCGCGGAATGCTACCCGCGGCGCGGCGCCGGGCGCGCGCTTCGCGCAGGGGGTGCTATCGTGAGCCCGTGTCACCCGCATCGCGCCTCGCCGCCCTGCTGTGCCTCGGACTCGCGCTCGCCGCCCCGGCCGGGCACACGTCTCGGGCCGCCGCCGAGGAGCGTGGCGAGAGCGCCCCCTACGGCAAGATCCTGGACGACGTGCGGCGGCGCCTCGAGGGCGCCACGGTCGAGCGCGCCGCGGAGGCCGTCGGGCTGCTCGACCCGGCCAACCCGCGCTCGCTGCCGCTGCTCGTCGAGGTTCTCGCCAGCGGCCACTGGTTCGTACGCGGCACGGCCATCGAGGCCCTCGCCACGGTGCCCGCGGGGCCGCTGCGCAGCGAACTGCGCCTGCACCTGCTCACCCACGACGACCCGTGGGTGCGCGAGGGCCTCGCCTACGCCATGGCCGAGGGCCCGACGCCGGGCGACGCCGAGGCACTCATCGCCGCCATGGACGACGCCTCGTGGCGCGTGCGGCGCACCGCCGCGCGCGCGCTCGGCTAGATCATCTCGCGCGACGGCGTCGCCCGCCTCGTGCTCGCGACCGACGAGGAGCAGGATCTGCGCGTCCTCGTCTGGGCACGGGCGAGCCTGCGCGCCATCGCCGGGACCGACATGGGGCGCGCCCGCGGCGCCTGGCGCGCGTGGTGGGACCGACACCGGGACCGGCCGGAGTGGAAACGGCAGGGCGACGAGGTGACGCGCGAGGACTTCGCCGGCGTGCCGCTCGAGACCGTGACGATCGACGTCTATCCGGACGGCGTCTCGGGCGGGTCGTCCGACGCGCGGGAGCGGCCCGACCTCTTCGTGCTGGCGCCGTTCGGCTACTCCCACGACTGGTTCAGGCCGTACCTCGACGAGGCCGCGGCATTCGTCCGCGTCACCTACGTCACGCTGCCGACGGTGCGCGAGTTGACGGGCTCCTCGGGGTTCGGGCGCTCGATCCCGGTCTATCCCGTGGACCGCCTCGCGAAGGCGCTCGACGCGTTGCGGCGCCGCCACGGCAAGGAGCGCGTCATCGTTCTGGCGGCGGGTCCCGTGGCCTGGATCGCCGAGCGCTACGCACTCCGCTACGCCAAGCGCGTCGCCGGCCTCGTGCTCGTGGACGGCTGGCTGGATCGTCGCGCCTACGCCGCGGCTCTCGCGCGCCTCGGCGCCGAGGGGACGGCGTCCGAGCGCTGGGCCACGAGCCTGCTCACCGGGCGGATCGAGTTCGCGCACACACCCGAGGAGGGGCGCCGCCTGCGACGCGTCTTCCTGACCCACGCGCTCTCGGACCGGCGCGACAGCGAGGCCTGGCGGCTCTGGAGGACGGCGGCGCGCGACCACGGCTTCGTGACGGTGCCGCCGCTCGACTTCGACCGCCACACGCGAATCGAGATCCCGACGCTGTTCACCTTCCCGGGGGAGTCGCCGTTCGGAGGAGGCACACCGGACGATCTGCGCCGCATCCGGGCATCGTTCCGCAACCCGCCCCCCATCACCGCCGTGCTGCGCGACTCGCGCGGCCTCGCGCACGTCGAGAACCCCGCCGAGTTCCTGCGCATCCTGCAGGGCTTCCTGCGGCGCTCCGATCTCCTGCGTTGAAACCACGCCGCCACGTGGCGCGTTCCTGTCGGTGTGCGTGAACGAGGTTCCGGGAGCAGGAGAGCGATCACCGCGGCGCTGCTGATCGCGGCCTGCGGCGCGGCCGCTGCCGCCGGCGACGACGCTGCGAACGCTGCGAACGCTGCTGGGAACGCTGCCGGGAACGACCTCGTCCCGGTGACCGAGTTCTTCAAAGGTCGCGTCACGAGGCTCACGCGCCGGGGCGAGATCGCGATCCTCTACGACTTCGAGGACCCGGCGCAACTCGCGGACTTCGAACTGTCGCTGCCGTTCCGCGCCGTCCGCACCGTCAAGGCCACGAACGAGCGCGGCCGACTCCGCGTCGTCGGCACGGGCAGCTTCCGACACCGCGCCGTGTTCGACGGGCTCGTGGGCGCTGACGGCACGTTCACGCCGCGGCAACCACGGGACTTCGGCTACGCCGTGACCGAGGAGCGCGAGAGCGAGGTCTTTACGCTGTACTGCGTGCAGGATCGCTACTTCGGGCTGGGCGACGGCGTGAGCCACCCGCAGAACATGATCATCAAGTTCATCGCGCGCGACCCCCGCGTCAACCGCGGCGGCTACCAGGACTGGCGCTACTGCGGTTCCCGCGGGCAGAAGCCGGCGATCCGGCGCGGGGAGCCGGTCGGGGTCCGCATCGAGCGCGAGGGCCTCGAGAGCCGCATGTGGCTGCGGGACTGGAAGAGCAAGGGCCGCGAGGCCGGCCGGGATCTGTCGTCGCAGATGATCGCCGTCTACACGTACGACTCGGACGTCCTCGTGGACGACCTCACGATCTCCGGGCGCCTGAGTCCGGCGTTCGTGGAGCGCCACCGGCTCGACCTGTCCGTGCCGATCGCGAGCCCGGGCGGCGAGGGCGAAGGCGACGCTGCGCCGGAGATCGACCCCGCCGAGGCCGCACGCGTCCGGGCACTGATCGCGGCCTACCCCCTGCAGACCACGGCCCCCATGATCGCCAAGTTGCTGCGCGACACCTCCATGCCGCTCGCGCTGCGGCAGGAGGCCGTCGAGCGCGTCGTCGCCGTCGGCGCGAAGAAGGTCGTGCCGTTCGTCGTCGAGGGTCTCTACGCGACGGACGAGGAGTCGCGGCGCCTGTCGATCGATGTCGTGCGCGGTCTCGTCGGCAGGTCGTTCGGCTACCGCGCCGACGCGCCCGACGCCAAGCGCAGCAAGGCCATCGCCACACTCAACTCGTACCTCCAGAAGAGGTCACGGGACTTTCGGTGAGCGCGCGCGCCGCGCCATGTGTGCGGGACGCGCGCCGCGAGGGTACAAAGTTGCATGCAACCTCGGGCCTGCGGCAGCCGTCCAACCGAGGGGCGGACCACGGAGCCGGGCGAGTCCGAGCGAAACTCACGCGCAACGAGGGGGTTTGCCCCTGTTGGAGACCGGAACATGAAGAAACTGCTGCAGTGGGTCATGATGGGCCTCGTCGCCGTGACGGCCGCCGTGACGCTCGGCCCCGAGGCCGGGTTCGCCCGTGGTGGCGGTGGTGGCGGCGGTGGCGGTCGCGGCGGCAGCCGGGGCGGATCGCGGGGAGGGAGTCGCGGTGGCTCGCGGGGCGGGTCGCGGGGTGGCTCGCGCGGCGGGCGCGGCAACGCCAGCGGGCGCAACAGGAACAAGAAGTTCAAGGATGCCTCGGACTACCTCGAGTACCTGCAGCGTGAGGAAGCCGACTACCTGCGTGCCGACTTCCAGTTTGGCGCGCGTGACTAGAGCCTCGTCACCGAGCGCGACGTCTCGCGCGCCGCAGCGCTCGACGCCGAACGCGACGCCGCGTCGCGCGAGCGACGTGCGCAACAGGAGTCCTGCTCGCATCCGTACTGATCTCCCGCCCCCGCGGCGCGTCTCCTCGCCATCGGGGCGCCGTTCGATCACGCACGAGAAAGATCGCATGTCCGTCATCTCTTCCCCGTCCCCGCCGTGCGCCACGCGGCGCGCTCTCCGTGGTGTGGCACGAGACACGCTCCTGGGCGCACTCCTGGGCAGTTTCCTGCTCGGCGGCATGGCTGCGGCGCAGGCGCGAGCCGACGAGGGCCCGGCCACCGAGTTCGTCCTGGACGCCGGCCGCAAACTCCGCGAGCAGGACGTGGCCGGGGCGCTGCGGCTCCTCGATAAGGCGCTGGCCGCCGATCCGCGCAACCCCGAGGCGAACGTCCTCTACCAGGACACGGCCAAGAACGTGCTCGGCCTGGCCGACGTCGTGGCGAAGTACGCGACACTGGCCGCCGAGAACCCGGACGACGCGCTGTACGCGTACCTGAATACGCTGCTCGACGAGCCTGCGCGGGCGCTGCAGGCCTTCGAGAAGCAGGCGCTTACGTTCAAGGACTCGCCGTGGCCGCGGGTCGGTCGCGCCCGCGCCCTCGAGAATCTGGGCCGGGAACCCGAGTCGCTCGCCGCACTGGACGAGGCCATCTCGGTCGGCGGAGGCGCAGCCCGTTTCCGTGCCCTGCAGGCGTTCGCACTGGAGCGCGCCGGCAAGTGGGGACCCGCCGTCGATGCGTGGAAGCAGGTCATCGCCGAGCGCCCGAACGACCCCACGGCGCGCATCGGGCTCGGCGAGGCGCTGCGCGGCGGCGGCTCGACCGAGGAGGCGATCGCCGCCTTCGAGGAGGCCGCCAAGGCCGCGCCGAAAGACCCCGACGCGCCCTACCGCATCGGTCTCGTGCACCTCGACGCGAAGCGTTTCTCCGCCGCGACGACGGCATTCGACGCCGCACTGGCGCTCGATCGCTCGATGGTCGAGGCTCTGACCGGGGCGTCGCAGGCCGTACTCGAGGGCACGCTGGCCAAGGCCAAGGAGGGGGCCGAGAAGCCTGACGAGAAGCGGCTGATGACGGCGCTCGACTACGCCACGCGCGCCCTCGCGTCGAATCCCGACAGCGCGCGCGCCCACTTCGCGCAGGCTGCCGTGTACGAGTCGCTCGGCGAGCTCGACGCGGTACACCTCGAGAGCGCGCTGGAGGAGTACCAGGCGGCCCTCGACCTGCTGCCGTTCCCGGGGCCCGAGCGCGTGCGCGTCCTCGTCGCGAAGTCGTTCGTGCTGCTCCGACTCGCGTCGTGGGAGAAGGCACGGGCCGTCGCGCAGCAGGCGCTCGACGTGGACCCCACGAACATCCCGGCGATGGTCCACGCGGCGCACGCGCTCTGCCAGACGGACAAGTTCAACGAGGCGATCAGGAAGTACTACAAGCCCGGCCTGCGGCTGGTGAAGAACGACGCGCGCCTCCTGTACGGAGCGGGCATGGCCTACTGGAGCCTCAAGAAACAGAACGACGCGCGCAAGAACCTCGAGGCCGCCGTCAAACAGGCGCCGAAGAACGGGCTCTACCGCCTGTCGCTCGGTGAACTGTACTACGAGCTCAAACGCTACAAGGAAGCCGAGAGGGAACTCGCGGTGGCGACGGATCTGCGGGCCAAGGACCGCCGCGCATGGTCGGCCTACGGACGCGCCTGCACGTCGATGGAGCACTGGAAAGACGCCGTCAGGGCGTTCGACAAGGTGATCAAGCTCGATTCCGAGGCCCTGGACGAGTATCTCTGGATGGCGATCATCTACGACAAGCACCTGGAGGACCGGGAGAAGGCGCGGGAGTACATCGAGAAATGGCTCGAGCGTGGTCCGCCCGAAGACCCGAATCTGGACGCATGGATCGACGACGTGTTGGGCGACGGCTGAACGCAGTACGGCTACGGCCCGCAGCGCTGCAAACCGCACTGGGCACCTGTGCACTGATCGTCGCGCTGCTCGTCGCCGCACTCGCCGGCCCGCACGCCTCAGCCGTGGCCAAGGACACGGATGCGGACGCCGCAGCCGCGATCGCCGGGGAGAACACGCGGGCGCGCATCGCCCTCGCCAAGGATCTCGCGAAGAAGGACGTCGCCGCGCTCGTCCGCGCCTTCGACGCCCTCGGCGGCCGGAAGGTCAAGCGCGGCGAGGACGTGACGCCGGATCTCGACTTCCTGGCGCAGTACGTCGTCTCGCAGCCCGCACGCGCGCTGCGCATGATGGCCATCGACGCCGGCGCACGCCTGGACGCCGAGGCGTTCGCGGCGCGCATTCGCGCCATGGCGGACGGCGAGGACCGGCTGCGCTCGGCGCTCGCGGCCGAGGCCCTGGGTCTGACGGGCAGCGCCGACGACGTGCCGCGGCTCCTCGAGCTCGCACGCAGTCCGAGCATCTCCGTCGCCGTGCGCGCCTGCCGCGCCGTCGCGCGCATCGGCAAGAAGAAGGACGGCGAGGCGCTGATCGAGATCGCCCTCGACCACGACGACCCCGAGGTCGGGGACCACGCCACATGGGCGGCGCAGGATCTGCTGAAAACGCAGAAGGCGGTGCTCGGCAAGATGAAGAAGCTCGCCGGCAAGGACCCCGCGGCCCCGCGCGCCCTACGCCACGCATCGCTCGAAGCGATGCTCGCGGACCACCTGAAGCCCTTCAAGTGGGAGCCGACGCTCGAGAACGCGCGCGAGCTGCTCCTGGCAGCCCCGGCAGAGATCACGATCAACTGCCGCGACGCCAAGCGCAAGAAGCTCATCGGGGAGACCGTCGCCTGGATCGCCGAGAACATGCCGGGCGCGTACCTGCTCGTGCGCGCCTCGGCCGAGAGCATCGACGTTCCGGCCGACCCACCCGCTGCGCACGTGGATCTCGAGAAACGTATCATCGGCGTACCGCTCTCGTACACGAGCCAGACGCCCAAGAAGCTCGCCTACCACATCATCCGCGTGGCCACCGTGCTCTACGAGATGCGGGTGGGACATCCCTACCGCGGACACCGCGGCTGGGAGAACGCGATCTTCGACTCCTACGAGGTGTGCGGCCTCGCAGGCCTCTACGGCGTCGGCCAGGGCGGCATGAACCGCGACAGGTTCCTGCTCGAGATCCTGTCCAAGCGGCCTTGGGGCGGGAGCTGACCCAGCTCGAGCGCGCGCCACGGGCGTGAAACTGCGCCGCCACTCGGGACCGCGTCGGCACACCGGTCGCCGCCGCCGCTCGAGGGTACGACGACCGCCCGTGGTGCGCGATCGAGCTGGGTCAGCCGTTTCCCGTCGGTG
>JAJRVY010000319.1 GCA_024277065.1 Planctomycetota bacterium | reverse complement strand
GCGCGATGGAGCTGGCTCCCGAAGCAACGCGCGAGATCGAGGCGAGCCTCCCAGACCGCGCCGACGTCCACGACCAGGTCCGTCGCGCGCTCGGTGTGCATGAAGTAGTGCAGCAGCGCCCGGGGACGGTGGGGCACGCCCTCCGCGGCGACGTTCTTCATGCCGGACGGGTAGAACGCGTCGCGTACGGCCCGGCCCGCCGCGTCGTGATCGGGGTGCAGGTCCCCGGGCAGGGGGGCGAGCACGATGCGGGGCCGGTGGCGGCGGATGGCCTCGATGACGGCACGCCGCACCTCGAGCGTGGCCTGTAGCTCGGTGTCGGGGAACTCGAGTGTCTCACGCACGGCGAGGCCGAGCAGCGCCGACGCCTGCCGCGCCTCCTCGGCGCGCGTCGCCGCGCTGCCGCGGCTGCCGCGCTCGCCGCGCGTCAGATCCACAACGCCGCAGCTCATGCCCGCCGCCCGGAAGCACAGCATCGTGCCGCCGGCCCCGAGTTCCACGTCGTCGGGGTGCGCCCCGAAGGCCAGCACGTCCAGGTTCATCGGAGATCCTCCATGGCAACGATGTGGTGCAGCGGGTCACCCGCTCCCAAGAGGTCGAGAAGGCGACCGATGGCGGCGTCACCCCCCGCTGCGAACCACGGCAGGAACGAGAGTACGCGCTCCTGCGGCCGGCCGAACGGACACAGCTCGGCCAGGATCGTCGCGCGGCGCCGCGCGCGCACGACGTCGGCCTCCTGGGCCTCGCGATCGAGGGCCTCCGCGAACAGCGCCGCCTCGCGCCGCAGCGCGCGCAAGCGACGAGCAGACGCGGGCGAACGGCCGGCGGGCAGGGCCTCGATGGCCCGCTCGAGAGCCACCAGCGCGGGGCTGCTGCCGTGTACCACGGGCGGCAGCGCGCCCGCGCCGCGCCGCACGACATCGCCGGTCTCGATGTCGAGCCCGCGGCACGCGCGGCGGACCGCCGGCGGCACGATGGTCACACCCGGGCGCAGCAGCGCCGCCGGCTGCGGGACGCCGAGGCGTTCGTGGGCCCCGCGCAGCAGGCTGACGTAGCCGAGCTCGGAGGGGCCGCAGATCTGCGCCGCGACCGGCAGCACCAGATCCTGCGCGAGGACCCGCGACGCCACGTTCCACGAGAACCACTCGCCGTCCGCGCGCCGCGGTTCGCCGTCGCGTGGCGGCGTGCGGCGGCCGTCGCCGTCCACGGCGAAGTGCAGCGCGTCGCGCACGAGCGTAAGGGGCGGCGCGTAGCCGGCTCGCGCGACCGTCGCCTCGGCCTCGGCGATGGCGGACCGCAGGGCGCCGGGATGAGCGAGGTCGTGCCGCACGGTGGCGGCGCCGAGACGCCGCAGCGTACGCGGCTCGACGACGACCACGCCCTGCGCACCGAGAACGCGCGCCAGGATCCGGCCGCTCCAGAGCCCGAACGACTCCCCGGCCCGCGGCGGCAGCACGTCTGCGAGAACGGCGAGTCCGGGACCGGGAACGAGCGCGGAGAGGACGTCCGCCACGACCTCACGCGCCGGCGGCGGCACGGGAACCCGCGAGAGCATGCGACCGTCGTCCGGGAGCGTCACGCGCAGCCACTCCGGCGCGCCGCCGCGCAGCCATCCGACGTGATCCGCCTCGCGGTGATCGTGGTCCTCGGAGGCATGCCAGAAGACGGCCACCGCCGGCACACCCGCCGCGGTCAGGCTCCGCGCCACCGCGGCCGCGGCGAGCGCCTTGACGAGCACCATCAGGCTACCGCCGAGGA
Organism: Planctomycetota bacterium; assembly: GCA_024277065.1. Lineage (GTDB taxonomy): Bacteria > Planctomycetota > JAJSAM01 > JAJSAM01 > JAJVHW01 > JAJRPF01. The sequence goes on along the minus strand of JAJRVY010000319.1, from coordinate 18,385 downwards.
GCCCGGGCTGCTGACCGCTCACCACCACGACGGTGCCCGGCCGGCGCAGTCCCGCGGCGGCGGCGAGCGCCGGCGGGGGCGCCTCCAACTCGCGCAGGCCATCCAGGATCGCCGCCGCGAGCGCGTCGCGAGCGAGCGGACGCGCCGCCGCCACGTGCGCCGCCGCCTGCAACGCGCCCTCATCCTGCGGCGCGTGCGTCAGGAGGCCCGCGAGCCGCGCATCGCCCGTGATCAACCCACGTGCGAGGACATCGCTGCCGAGCAGCTCGACGGCGGGCAGCGACGTCATGCGGCCTCTCCGACGAGCACGCAGCGAGCGGACGAGGAGGCCTCGAACGGCCCCCCGCAGAGATCGCCATGGACCGCGAGCACGTCGTAGCCGGCCGTCCCGAGGAGCCGCCCGAGGTCCTCGCGCGAGTAGAGCCGCACGGACTCGCGCCACGCCCGCCGCGCGCCGCCGGGCGCGATCACCGTGACGTCCTTCTCGACACGCCCCGCGCGGATGGCGCGCTCTTCGATGATCGTGTGCCCCGCGCTCTCGCGCTCCGAGCGCGGCACGAGCGCGGCGCGCACGAGCGCGGCATTCAGGAAGTCCAGGACGAGGCGGCCCCGACGCCGCGTGACGCGGCGCAGCGCAGCGAGCTGCCGGGCGTTGCCGGCGTCGTCGAAGTACCCGAACGACGTGAAGAACGACAGCACGCCCCCGAAGGCGCCGTCGCCAAACGGCAACGCGCGCAGATCCCCGCGGACGTAGCGCGGACCGCCGCCCAGCGTGGCGGCCTCGCGCAGCAGGTCCAGGCTCAGGTCGAGGCCGGTGACGATGAACCCTCGCGCCGCCAGCGCGCGTGCGTGGCGCCAGGCGCCACAGCCGGCGTCGAGTACGCGCGCGACGTCACCGAGGAGCGTCGCGGCGAAGGCCGCCTCAGCGCCCGCGGCGGCGTCATCGCGATGGGCGTACACGCCCAGATAGCCCGTGCGGAAGGCATCGACGAACCACGGATCGCTCACCCCCCGCGCACCTCGTTCAGCGCGTCCCGCATGGCGCGCGTAGCCGCGTCCACGGAGTCCCGCCAGCCGGCGTGGCCGAAGCGCTCCGCGTGTTCGCCCTTGGCGAACGCAAACGTCAGACCCCGCGACGAGTTGACCACCGCGCCGAGCCCGCCCGCGGCGAACCCCGGCCGGCAGTCCTGCGCGCCCCCGCCCTGCGCGCCGTAGCCCGGGATCAGGAGTGGCGCGTGCGGCATGGCGCGGCGCAGATCCGCGAGCTCGCGAGGGTACGTCGCACCGACCACCGCGCCGACCGCGCGGAATCCGTCCTGCGCGGCCGGCGTGGTCGCACCCAGTGCGGCCACCGCAGAGGCCACGCGGTCGCGCAGGAGGCCGCCATCGACGACGCCCACGTCCTGGAAGTCCGCGGAACCCTCGTTGCTGGTCTTGACGAGTACGTAGATGCCCTTCCCCGCGTCGCGGCAGCGCGCCACGAAGGGCTCGAGTGTGTCGCGGCCGAGGTAGGGGTTGACGGTCAGGGCGTCGGCCCCCTCGGCCGCCAGGTGCGCCTGCGCGTAGGCGGCGGCGGTGCTGCCGATGTCGCCGCGCTTGGCATCGAGGATCACGAGCAGGCCGCGCTCGCGGGCCGCCGCGACGGTCGCCTCGAGGGCCGCCACTCCCGCCGCTCCGAGAACCTCGAAGAACGCCGACTGCGGCTTGACGACCGGCGCCAGCGGGGCCACGACGTCGAGCAGCTCGCGGGCCCAGAGCGAGAAGGCCGCCGCGCGGGCCGCGGGGCCGGCGTCGCGGCCCTCCGTGAACTCGCGTGGCAGCATCTCGAAGCGCGGATCGAGACCCACGCAGACGACGGAGTTCTTGGCGCGGCAGGCGGCGTGGAGACGGGCGGCGTAGCCGGTCGGGGATGTCACGGTCGCACCTCTCGGGCCTCGCGGGCGAGCGCAAGGAAGTTGTCGAGGAGCCGCGGCCCCTCGGGGGTCATGAAGGACTCGGGATGGAACTGCACGCCGACGACGGGAGCGGCGCCGTGGCGCAGCGCCATCAGCTCGGGCGGGCCGTCCGCGGCGTGCGTCCACGCGGTCGGCTCGAGCCCCGGCGGCAGTGGCTCGGTGACCGTCAGGGAGTGGTAGCGCATGGCGATGAAGGGGTCGGGGAGACCGCCGAAGAGGCCCGCCCCCGTGTGGTGCACGGCGCTGGTCTTGCCGTGCAGGAGCCGCGGCGCGCGGCGGACCGTGCCCCCGCACGCCACGCCGATCGCCTGGTGCCCGAGACACACGCCGAGCAGCTGCAGCCGCGCGGCCAGCGAGGCGGTGACGAGATCGACCGAGACCCCGGCATCGGCGGGCGTGCACGGGCCGGGCGAGATGACGATGGCCTGCGGCGCGCACGCGAACGCGGCCGCCACGTCGATCGCGTCATTGCGCCGCACGACGACCTCCGCGCCCAGTGTGCCGAGCGCCTGCACCAGGTTGAAGGCGAAGGAATCGTAGTTGTCGATGAGGAGGACGCGCACCGCAGCGGCGCAGCATAGGGCCCACGCGGCAATAACTTCCGGGATTCGAGCGGCGCGGGGTCAGGCCGTGGGAGCGTCGGCCACGAGCGCCTCTGCGGGCGCCGGGAGCGGTAGCGAGAAGCCGAAGACCGCGCCACCGGAGTCGGCGCGCTCGACCCATATGCGTCCGCCGAGCCGCGCGACGACGTGCGCCGCAGTCGGCAGCCCGAGGCCCAAGCCCGCGGGCTTGTCCGTCAGCACGTCGCCGGCCTGCTTGAATTTCTGGAAGATCGTCGGCGCGACGCCCGCGGCGACGCCCGGACCCTGGTCCTCGACCTCGATCACGACGCAGTCGTCCGCGTGACGCACGGTGACCACGACCGGCGCCCCCTCCGGGCTGAACTTGCAGGCGTTCGACAGCAACTCGCGCAGCACGCGTCCGATCCACTGCGTGTCCCCGAGAGGCTGCGGCAGATCGTCCTCGATGCGCACGCGGACCTTGACGCCGCGGCGCCGGAAGGCCTCGCGCAGAACGCGGTACGCCACGAGGATCAGATCGCGCAGGTCCACGGGAGAGCGCGCCATCTGGACCTGATCCGCCTCGAGCGCCGACAGGTCCAGCACCGACTGGAGCATCTCCGTGAGCCGCTCGGTCTCCTGCTGCACGATCGCCGAGAACTCGCGACGCTCGGCGGCCGCTCCCGGGCCGCTGTCCTCGGCGGTGGTCGCCAGGATCTCGGCGAAACCACCGATGGACGTGAGCGGGGTGAGGAGCTCGTGGCTCACCGAGGCCAGGAAGTCGTCCTTGAGGACATCAACGGCCCGCAGCTCGCGGTACGCCTGCTCGAGTTCCTGTGTGCGCTCGGCGACCTTGCGCTCGAGTTCACGATTGAAGCCCTCGATACGGGCGAACAGGCGTGCATTGACGATCGCGATGGATGCCTGTCCGGCGACGGCGCCGAGGAACCGCAGCCGCGCCTCGGTCCCGCCGTCACGCCGCAGGACCGGGAGGTAGGCGACCAGCGCTCCCAGAGCCTCGGCCTGGTAGACGAGCGGCGCGACCAACGCAACCACCGGAGCGGGCTCGTCATCGCCGCCCGGCACGGGCGGCAACTCATCGCGATGCAGCACGAACGGTGCACGATCCGTCATCCCGCGCACGAAGCGCGGGTCGCCGACGCCGCCGCGCACGAGGGGGTCAGAGGTGTAACCACGCACGAGGCGGACCGAGAGGCGCTCCGTCTCGGCGTCACGCAGCACGACGCTCCCGTGGCGCGCGCCGACGGTCCCCAGCGCGGCGTCGAGAATGCGCGCCACGACGCGATCGACGTCGAGCTCACTGGCGATGAGCACGCCGGTCTCGTGCAGCGTCGCGAGCTGGCGCACGTGATCCGAGAGCCGCCGGCGCGTCTCGTGCAGATCGGCGACGAGACGCGCGGACTCCATGTTCGTCTCGACCGCCTGCTCGAGAAGTTCCTCGACGTCCTGCGCGCTGCCCTCGAGATCGCTCTCGACCTGGATGACGGAGGACCGCGGGCGCCCTTCGGGCGCCGGCTCCTCGACACCCGGGACCATGAGCGGCGCAGCGCGCTCGCCCAGGGGCGCCTGGACGGGACGATGTGCGGGTTGCGCCGCAATCTCGGCGAGGCGCGCTGCGAGTTGCGCCCGTATGTCCTCGGGGTCCGCGATCCTGTACTCGATGGCAAGACCGACCAGTAGGTCGCAGCAGAGGCGCGCGAACGACTCGTACACCCCGTAGCCGGTGGTGGCGATCGTCCCCATGGCGGGTGCCGCGCGCCAGTTGAGCGCCGCGTCGAGAGCGGCCTCGGCGACGGCGCCCGGCGCGTCACGCTTGTTCCACTGGAACAGCAGCGGAACGGCATCGACGTCGATGCCGTTCGCGGCGAGGTTGCGGCGCAGGCCCTCGACGGCCCGCACGTTCCCCTCCTGGGCCTCCGGGTGCGAGTCGGCCACGAAAATGACGGCATCCGCACCGCGCAGGACGTAGCGCCGCGTCACCGCGTACCGCACCTGGCCGGGCACGGTTAATGCCTGCAGCTTCACCTCGAACCCGCCGAGATTTCCGAGCGGGATGGGGAGGAAGTCGAAGAACAGCGTCCGGTCGCCCTGCGTGTTCAGCGAGACGAGCTCGGTGAGGCCCTCGGGATCCACGACCGAGTGTACGTGCTGCAGGCTGGTGGTCTTGCCCGACAACGCCGTGCCATAGTAGACGATCTTCGTGTTGATCGTCCGGTCGCGCAGATTGATGAGGCTCATGGTGGTGATGATCACCGCACAGACCGAGGGGGCGGCCGGTACGGTCAGTCCCTGGCTCCCTATCGAGAGGCCCGCGCGCGCGCCTTGAGCCTGGGCGATACACGGACACCGACACCGACACCGACGATGACGACCCCACGCGAGATCTACCTCGACCACGCCGCCTCGGCGCCGCTACGGCCCGCGGCCCGCGAGGCGATGTTGCGTGCCTTCGCCGCGGGCCCCGGCAACGCCGGCAGCGCGCACGCCGCCGGCCGCCGCCTGCGGCGTCTGCTCGAGAACGCCCGGGAGGCGGTCGCCGAGCTCGTCGCCGCACGGCCCGCGCAGGTGGTCTTCACGTCGGGCACGACGGAGTCGAACCGCCTCGGCGTGCGCGGCCTGCTCCGCGCGAGCCCCGCCCGGCACCTAGTCGTGACGGATGCCTCCCACGACGGGCTGCGAGCGCTCGCCGCGGCGCTCGCAGCGGAGGGCGTGGCCGTCGAGGGCGTCACGGTCGGCGCCGCGGGTCACGTGCGCTGTGCCGACGTGGTCGCGGCGGCCGGCGACGATCCCGTCGTCGTGGCGCTGCCGGTCGCCGAGTCGGTGACGGGCGCGCTGCAACCCGTCGGCGCCGTGACCCGCGCTCTCCCCCGCGCGCACGTCCACGCGGACGCCGCACAGGCCGTCGGGAGGAGCGCCCTGTCGTTCGCCGCCCTCGGTGCCGCCACGATGTCGTTCTCGGCGCACAAGATCGGTGGCCCGCAGGGTATCGGCGCCCTCCTCGTCCGCGACGACGCCGTGTGGTCAGCGCCCGACGGCGCGGCAACGCAGGAGCGCGGGCGCCGCGCGGGGACGGAGGCAGTGGCGCTGGCGTGCGGCTTCGCCGCGGCGGCGAGCGTCGCGGCGAGCGCCCTCGCGACGCTCGCCGCGCCGTGCGGCGACCTCCTCGACCCGTTGCGCGCGTTCGTCGCCCAGACGACGGGCGCCGAGACAGTCACGCGCAAGCCCGCGGCGCCCGGCATCCTGCTCATCCGATTCGCCGGCTGCCCCGGCGACGCCCTCGCGGCGGCGCTCGACGCCACGGGCATCCGCGTCTCCACAGGGACCGCGTGCGCCAGTGGCGCGCGGCTGCCGCCACACGTGCTGACCGCCGGCGGCAGGTCGCCGCGAGAGCCCGCGGAGTGTGTGCGCGTCTCGGCCGGATGGACGTCGTCCCCGGACGACGTCGCGCGTCTCGTGGCGGCGCTCCGCGCCATCGTGCCGCGCGCGCGGTCGGCACGCGCACCGTCGCCCACCGCCGGCGAAAAAAAGTTCACGTGAATGTCGCCTGCAAGGAATGCACCATCTTGCTGCAACGCTTGTTTTTGCTGCATCCCAGGCCGTTGAGCACGCGCACCGCGTCCCTTTGACACGCGCCGGTCGATGGCTAGAATTCGACGGCGTCGGATCGACGTCACGGACGGCACTCTGGCAGAGAAGCCCTCTCCGCTCACGGCATCGAATCCAGCATTCTGGTAGGTGGTCGCGGTCTGTCCGCAGCGGCGCTCGCGTCGTCGCCATCGCCCAGTTCGGCGACGATTGACAGCGACGCCCGGAGACGGTGATTCCGCAACGGGCAGGAACCGGAGGGCGACGCCCTCCCCAGCGCGGTGGAGACCCAGACCAAGGATGGCGGACTCGCAACGCGGAGCAGGTCTCCAGCGCACGTTCCTCGATCACGTCCGCGGGCGTGTGCGGCGCGAGCAGTATCAGCGCTGGTTCAGCGGACTGCGCGTGCTCTCGGCGGTCGATGGCGAGCTGCTCCTCGGCGCGCCCAACGCTTTCGTCGTCGATTGGCTCGAGGGGTACTACCGCGACGACCTCGAAGCTGCGGCGCAGGGAGTGCTCGGCCCCGACACCCGCGTGCGCCTCACCATCGACCAGCGCCCGGATCCCGGGCCCGCGCGGCCACGCGAGACGGGCCCGCGCGAGACGGGAGGGCGCAGCGCAGAGCAGCACCACGAATCGCGGGAGGGTGGTGCGACGCAGCCGCGCGATCCATGGCGCCGCGACGGCACGCGGGAGGACGGCGAGAACCGCGGCGCAGCCGGGCGCCGTGACGCGCGCACCCCTTCGAGGTACGCAGGTGCGCGGCGTCAGCGACCCCGCCGCGCACCTGCGGGGCCGCGCACGAGCGGCTTCTCGCCGAGCGGCGCCGACCTCTTCGGGCACTCGCGCTATCACAACTACCTCTCGGACGTCATCCTCAACGAGGACTACATCTTCGAGCATTTCGTCCCCGGTCCGAGCAACCAGCTCGCTCTCGCCGCGGCGGGCGCCGTCAGCAACAGCCCCGGCGACGCCTACAACCCGCTGTTCCTGCACGGCTCGGTGGGGCTCGGCAAGACGCACCTCCTCCAGGCGATCACGACGCGCTACCTGCAGGCCAACCCCGACGCGCGGGTGATCTACCTCTCGTGCGAGACGTTCGTGAACCAGTTCATCGCCGCCGTGGCGGAAGGCCAGATCCAGGACTTCCGCTACCGCTACCGGCACGTGGACATGCTGCTCATCGACGACATCCACTTCCTCGCGAAGAAGGAGCGCACGCAGGAGGAGTTCTTCCACACCTTCAACACGCTCTACAACTCGAAGAAGCAGATCATCCTGTCGTGTGACAGCCCGCCGGCCGAGATCCCGACGCTGCAGGACCGGCTCGTCAGCCGCTTCAAGTGGGGCCTCGTGGCCGAGATCGAGGCGCCGGGCCACGAGACCCGGGTGTCGATCGTCCGCAAGAAGGCCGAGCGGCGCGGCCTCGAGCTGCCGGACGACGTCGCGCTCTACATCGCCGACCACATCACGGCCAACGTCCGCGAACTCGAGGGTGCCGTCCTGCGCGTCTGCAGCTACTCCTCGCTCTCGGGGGAGCCGATCAACCTGGACTTCGCCCACCAGGCCCTCCGTGACCTCGTGCGCCCGAGCGTGCGCAAGGTGTCGGTGGAGACCATCATGCGCGTCGTCGCCGAGCAGTTCGCCGTCAAGGTCTCGGACCTCGTCGGGAAGCGCCGCCAGAAGACGATCTCCCACCCGCGCCAGATCGCGATGTATCTGGCGCGACGCCTCACCGACTACTCGCTCGTCGAGATCGGCGGGCAGTTCGGCGGCCGCGACCACACGACCGTCATCTACGCCAACGACAAGATCGCCAACGAGGTCGAGCGCAACGACCGCCTGCGTGAGGATCTCGACATGCTGCTGCGCAAGATCCGGGTCGGATAGGATAGGCGATCGTCACGGCGCTTGCTCGGGCGCGGACAGCCCTCGTGCCGCCCCCGGAGGTTCCGTCATCGCTGCGGCATCGGCATCTTGCGAAGCGGGCAAGGGCAACCCTGCGTCGCGTGTCGCGGGGGCCGAATTCTCCGTCGAGCCTGCGAGCCTGTTGATGCGGCCGCCCCCCTCGTCTCTTGCGCGCAGCAGCCCCGGGCCGCTGTCACGGAGTGTGCGAAGTGTCTTCGGAAGCGTCTTTCGGGCTGGGTACAATCGCCGTTGTATCCACGGTCGCTCGGGCGGGTCCGCGGGAGCGGGCCATTTGCGCACAGGTTGTACGACGGCTTTCAACTGTGAGCGGCTGCGTGGAGAACCGGGCTATGGCGCGCGCCCAACCCCGAAGACGTGTTCTGGACGGTGGGGATCCCCAGGATCCACCGACCCTATGATGATGACGAGAATCAAGAGAGAACCCATAGAGAGAGGGTTCGGTGGAGAGAACTGAGCATGCATTTTCGCTGTGACAAGGACGATTTGCACAAGGCCGTCCAGGGCGTGCTCGGAGTCGTGGCTTCGAAGGGCGTTCACCCCGTCTACGAGAGCGTCCAGATCATGGCGGATGCCGACGCTCTCACCCTGCAGGCCACCGATCTTGAGATCGGCATGCGCGTTGTCGTCGGGCCGGGCGACGCCCTGACCATCGAGCAACCCGGAACGGCCGTCGTCCCTGCCCAGAGACTCGCGGCAATCCTGCGAGAACTCCCACCGGGGCCCGTGGTGTTCGACTGGAACGCCGATCGGCGGGAGTGCCGCCTCAAGGCCGGCTCCAGCCGCTTCAAGTTGCAGGGCCCCTCCCCCGAGGACTTCCCGGAGATTCCGGACATCGGCGGTGCCGAGGAAGTGGCGGTCGCGGCAAGCGCGTTGCGGCGGATGATCAAGCGCACGGCCTTCGCTGCAGCCAAGGAACGGATGCGCTACGCGCTGAACGGTCTTCTGCTGCAAGTGGAAGGCGAGAAAGTGGAGTTCGTCGCCACGGACGGGCGGCGTCTGGCGCTCGAGAGCGACGCCTGCTCCAACCCCGGCGGAGCCGCGCTGCGCGCGATCGTCCCGACCAAGGGCTTCCAGCAGCTCGAGCGCAGCCTCGGCGACACGACCGAGACTGTGTGGCTCGCCGTGGGCAACAACCACTTCCGGGCGCGTACGGGCAACGTGACTATCGTGTCACGGCTCGTCGAGGGCAGTTTTCCGGGATACCGCGAAGTCGTCCCGGCCACATGCAGCCACTCCGCCACGATCCGGCGCGACGCATTCCACGCCGCCCTGCGCCGCGTCGCCCTCGTCACGAGCCGTGACGCCCAGTGCGTGCGCCTCACCCTCGAGAATGACGCCATGACGGTCTCCGCGCGCTCCACCGAGGGCTCGGCCGAGGAACGCATTCCGTGCGGTTACACGGCCGACCAGGAGGTCCTGGGGTTCAATCCCGAGTTCCTCCTCGATGCTCTTGCCGTGCTCGAGGGCGACGACGTGATGTTCGAATGGAACGGCAAGGCGTCGCCGGGCAAGATCACGGAGGGCAGCTACACGTACGTCGTAATGCCCGTCAGCATCGAGTGACGTCCGCCATGAGCAACGCGCCCGAGAACCGCGGCCTCGATAGCCGGAGTGGGCGCGGGAGCGGTCGCCGGCATGGGGATGCCGAGGCACTGGGCGACATCCTGCGGCGCGTCATGCGGGACGTTCGGCCACCCACCCCCAGGCGCCGCGACGCCATCTTCGCCGCCTGGCGCTCGGCCGCCGGGTCCGCGTTGGCACAGGAGACGCGCCCCACCACACTGCGCAAGGGCGTGCTGACCATCGAGGTGCGGTCCCCGCCGCTGCTCCATGACCTCGCGGGCTTTCGCCGCGATGAACTCCTCAGCCGTTTTCTTGCGGCCGCGCCGAAGGGCCGCGTCACGGGACTTCGATTCCGTCTGGGCGTCTTCTAGCCCACACTCCCCCCCATACCGCTTGACCGAGATCAGAGAACCACGATGACCGACGACACCGCACAGCCCCCGATCCCCGGCGACGACCAGCCGGACCAACACCAGCCCCGACACGAGCGAGCGGAGGAGCGCGACTACGGCGCTGACCAGATCAAGATCCTGGAAGGGCTCGAGGCCGTGCGCAAGCGGCCCGGGATGTATGTCCCCAACACCGCCTCGGAGGGCCTTCACCATCTCGTCTTCGAGGTCGTGGACAACTCGGTCGATGAGGCGATGGCCTACCGCTGCGACTCCATCTCGGTGACGATCCTCCCGGGGGACGAGATCCGCGTCACCGACAACGGCAGCGGCATCCCCGTCGGCATGCACAAGAAGGCCGGCACCTCCGCGCTCGAGGTCATCATGACGACGCTCCATGCGGGCGGGAAGTTCGACGGCCAGGCGTACAAGGTGTCGGGCGGCCTGCACGGCGTCGGCGTGTCGGTCGTCAATGCGCTCTCGGAGTGGCTCAAGGTGACGGTCCACCGCGATGGCCGCGTCCACCGCATGGAGTTCCGGCGCGGAGACCGTTCCTCACCGATCGCGGCCGGCGAAGTCACGGACCGCACCGGAACCGTGATCCACTTCAAGCCGGATCCCGAGATGTTCAGTGAACTCGAGTTCCACTTCGACACGCTCGCGCAGCGGCTTCGGGAGTTGGCTTTCCTGACACCCGGCCTGCACATCCGCCTGGTCGATGAGCGCACGGGTCGCGAGCACGAGCTCGACTTCCAGTACGACGGCGGCATCGCCGCGTTCGTGCGGCACCTCAATCTGAACCGCGCGCTGGTCAACCCCGAACCGATCCATCTCCGCGGCTGCGAGAGCCCCTTCGAGGTCGATGTCGCCATCCAGTACAACGACACGTACACTGAGACCGTCTACTCGTTCGTCAACGCCATCAATACGTACGAGGGCGGCACGCACCTGTCGGCCTTCCGATCCGTTCTGACACGCACGATGAACGACTATGCGCAGTCGGCCGGATTGCTCAAGGACAGCGATGTTCCGAGCGGCGAGGACTGGCGCGAGGGTCTCGTGGCCGTCGTGTCGGTGCGCATGCCCGAGCCGCAGTTCGGCGGTCAGTCCAAGCGCAATCTCGGCAGCCGCGAGATCCAGAAGCCCGTCCAACAGATCGTGGCCGAAGGCCTGCGCACCTACCTCGAGGAGCATCCGGCCATCGGCAAGGCGATGGTCCAGAAGGCCCTGCTGGCCATGCGCGCTCGTGATGCCGCGCGCAAGTCCCGCGAACTCGTGCGGCGAAAGACGGCGCTCAGTTCCGGGGGCTTGCCTGGCAAGCTGGCGGAGTGCAGCAGCCGCGACCGCGAGGAGACCGAGGTCTTCCTGGTCGAGGGCGACTCGGCCGGTGGCTCCGCGAAGCAGGGCCGCGACCGCCGCACGCAGGCGATCCTGCCGCTGCGGGGCAAGATCCTCAACGTCGAGAAGGCGCGCATCGACAAGATGCTCAAGCACCAGGAGATCCAGACGATCATCCAGGCGCTCGGCACGGGTATCGGCGTAGAGTCATTCAACCCCGATGCCCTGCGCTACGGCAAGATCATCATCATGACGGATGCGGATGTTGACGGCAGTCACATCCGGACGCTGCTGCTGACGTTCTTCTTCCGGCACATGGCCGAGCTCATCCGGCGCGGCCGCGTGTATGTGGCGCAGCCTCCGCTCTATCGCATCAAGACCGGGAAGCGGGTGCGCTACGTGCACAGCGACGGCGAGATGCGTACCTGGCTGATGCGGGTCGCTCTCGACAGAGCCGAACTGCGTCGCATCGGCGCCGACGGCAGTCCCGATGAGGCCGTTGACGCGGTCATGCGCGGTGACGAACTGCGCGAGCTCGTCGATGTCGTGGAACTGCTCCATGACATCGAGGCCCGCCTGCTGCGCCGCGGTGTCCATCTGAAGGACTACACCGGCAGCTGCGATCACGACGGCCGCTACCCACTCTATCGCGTGACGCCGCGTCAGAACGAGGCGCGCTGGATCTACACCGAGGATGCCTACGACCGCTTCATCGCGGAGCAGGACGCCCTGTTGCCGCGCGATCCTGAGCCTGTCGCCGCTGCCGAGGGCATCGCGATGGAAGCAGTGGCGCCCCGGGAACTGCTCGTGCACATCGAGGGCGACGACTCTCTCGTGTCCGAGGAGCCCGATGTCTCCGTCGTCGAGTTTCGCTGGCGGCCGTCGTTCGTCTCGGCACTCGAGCGTCTCGCGAACCTCGGGTACGGGATCGACGAGCTCCATGCAACGAGCGATGAGGCCGCATTCTGCATCACCGCGGGCAAGGACGAGAATCGTGTCGCCGACCTGCGCGGCGTCGTCGGGGCGCTGCTACGTATCGGCGAGAGCGGCATCGAGGGGCAGAAGACGCGCTTCAAGGGGCTCGGAGAGATGAACCCCGAGGAGCTCCGCGAGACGACCATGGATCGCGACGTGCGAACGCTCCTGCGCGTGCGGCTGGAAGACGCCGTCGCCGCCGACCGCATGTTCACCGTGCTGATGGGGGAACAGGTGGAGCCGCGGCGCAGGTTCATCCAGACCCACGCCCTGGACGTCGCGGACCTCGACGTGTAGCTGTTGCCGCGGCGATCCGCGCGGCGGCGGCGCGTAGTCTCAACCTGCGCTCCTCGCGGACCGATAGGGAAGGACCGTCCACCGATCGGGGGCAAGGGCTCGGTCGCTGCGGATGCGGGCGCCACTCCATGTACACACGTCTCCTGAAGAAGCTCTCCCACACACGCCTCGACGACGTGCTGATCGACGAGGGCGTGCTCGAGCGCCATCACGTCGAGGATGCGCAGGCCGAGAGTGAGATGACCGGCCGGCCCCTCTCGCATGTGCTCTTCGAGCGCGGCGAGATGGACGAATGGGAGCTCGCGAAGATCGTGGCGCGCAACTACTCACTGCCGTTCATCGACGTCGCGCAGTACTCCACGCCGAGTGCTGCCGAGATGCTCCTGGACATCGAGTTCTGCCGCACGCACATGCTTCTGCCGTTCGACGTGTTCGGGGCGATGCCGGCGATCGCCGTGTGCGAGATGCCGTCGCCCGCCGTGCTCGCAGAGATCGATGAGCGGTGCGGCGAGCTGCCGTTCGTCTATGTGACGCTGCGCAGCCGCCTCGTCGAGGTCCTTGCGGCGCGCGAGGAGGCGGGCAACGTACCACTCACTGCCGCGGACATGCCGGCGCCGGCGCCACGCGACGCGGCGCCGCTCGGCGCCGCGACCGACGACGGTGGCGCGCCGTCCTCGGCTCCGCTGCCGGCACTCGACCTCGAGCCCGTCTGCATGCGCCTCGGCTTCAACATGCACATGCGCTCCGCTGGTTCGGGCGGCTCCCTGCCGCCGGCGTTCCAACGCATGCCGGCCGTCGCCCGCGCGGCGCCCACTCCCGCGACGCGTGAGGTGCCGTCGGTCGCCACAGCCGCGGTGCCCAGAGGTCCGGCGCGGGCCGCCCGGCTGCCCGAGGATGCCGCCGCGAGTGCCCCCGAGGCCGCATGGCAGTCCATCTTCGACCTCGGCGACGAGGCCGTGGACTCCTGAACCGGAGCGTCGAGCGCCGCGTTCCTCTCGGGACGTGCGGGAGCACCTACTGCCCCGCTGCCCCGCTGCCCCGCTGCCCCGCGGGACTACTCCGGTCAGCCCTCGGGGTCCGGCGGACTCGCCGGGGGCTGCTGCTGCGCCCCGGTGTCCGGCAGGTCGTCGCCGTCGCCGGGCTCTGCCTCGGTCTCGGGCGCGGGCAGCGACGCAACGCTCCCGGGGTGGGGACCGGGATGGTCGTCGCCGATGATCCGCGGGGGCTTCCAGGCGCGCCGCATCGCGCGGCGGGGATCCAGGTCCGCGAGTTGCTCGATGTCCTCTCGCACGAGGTCGGTCGTGTCGCGGAGGCCGCGCTTGAGCTCGCCGATGCTGCGCCCGACGGCGGCGGCGACCTCGGGCAGGCGGCCGCCGTAGACGAGCAGTGCGACGAGGAGGATGAAGAGGATCTCACCCATGCCCAGTTCCATCAGACACTCGCCTCCGGCATGACGGCGCTCAGCGCTCCTCGGCCCTCGCCCGCGTGGCCTCGAATTCCTGTGTGACGTAGTTGTAGCGCCCCTTCTCGCAGGTGAAGGATTCCTCCGGCCGGCGGCGCCGCACGTAGACGCGCCGTCCCCACGGGGAAAGCAGGTCGATCCACGGGCCCTGGGATTCGACGCGATCCGCCGTCGCGTCGAGGTTGGGCGAGTAGAGCTGCGCCGGGCGGCTCCGCGAGCCCGTGGCGACGGCGCGACGGATGTGGTCACGGGCCGGGCCGGTGGCATCGGCGGCGAACTCGAGTTCGGCGCGATCACAGATCAGGCGCGCGTCCTGCTGTAGGCGCTCGCCGCGCCGCCGGGTCTCCCACACGATCTCGACGTCGTCCTGCGCGGATGCCGTCTCCCCCAGCACCTCGATCGGGCCCTTGGCGCGCAACGTGAAGCGCGCCAGGCGGGCACCGGGGTCCGCTGCCGCGTCCGCCGTGTCCTCGGTGCCGGCGAACTGGTAGTAGCGCAGCATCCCGCCCTGGCATGTGACGCGTCGTGGGCGTCCGGGAGGCGCCCGGGCGCCGGCGGCCGTGGGGGCGAATTCGACGCGGATCTCCTCCGAGGCGATGAAGCTCTCGAGCGCCACCGGGTCCGCGACGGCGTGACGCAGTATCCCGCGTGCGGGCCGCCCTCTGGCGATCGCAATCCCCGAGATCCGGTCGTAGGACACGGTCTTGCCCGTGACGCGGTAGCTCGTCGTCTCCAGCGTGACACCGTCGCGGCCCTCGATGCGAACGAGTTCGGGTGCCCCGGCGCGATGGCCGCTGGTGTTCGCCGGCGCGTTGAGGTACGCAAGCAGCTCGCGCGCGCGGACGCGGACCTGTGAGCGCTTGCCGTCGCCGTCCGTCGCCACGCCGTCGATGACGATCTCCGCGTTGCGCTTCGCCGTCACGAGCGTGCCACCCTTCTCGTAGCGCAGTTGCTCGGCGCGCACGAGGTGCTTCGCCGCGGGTCTCCCGTCGCCGCGCTCGGGCTCGTGGATGGTCGCTGTCGCCAGGGCTCCGGCCTGTCCGAAGACGATGAGGTCGGTGCGCACCCACTCCGTCGTCTCTCCGGCGACGCGTGTCGCGGAGAGGCGGTCGCCGCGCAGTTCCACGCGTCGGTCGTCCGGGCGCTCGCCGTGACCGCTGACGACGACGCGGTCGTAGGCCCGGAACGCCGATGGTTGCAGGTCGGCGCCGAGCGCCGTGTCGAGGGCCTGGGACTCCATGCGGTAGGTCTCGCGTTCACCCACGATGCGCCGCACGACGACGTCCTCGCGAGCGAGGGCCGTCACGTACGGCTCCCCCGGCGGCAGCTTCAGCTCGGCGGCCGGCGTGTGGCGCCATGTGATCTCGATGCGCTCGGCGGCGTCGAGCAGCAGGGTCCCTTCCTGCGCGGCGCCGGCGTCGCTGACGAGGTTCATGCCCCCGGTGTCATCGAAGCGAACGGCCGGCCGGCCGCTGAGCAGGAGCCGCTCGATGTCGGCGTCGCGCAGGACGCGCCACGTGATGGCGTGAGCGGTCGCCGTGACGCGCTCGCGCATCACGTGAACGCGCTCGGTCGCCGTTCCCGTCGCCGTCAACGTGTCGGCGTCCAGGCGGCCGTCGCCCGTTCGCCCGCGATTGCCGAGCAGCATCACCTCCGGGGCCCGGATCTCGGTCACGAGCGTGTCGTCGGCGTTCCACTGCCGCGCGACCACGTCGTCGCGGAACGTGATGCGGCTGCGGACCGGCGCGCCGCGCTGCGCCGGCTCGGCGTCGGTGTGGATGGTCGCCGGGCCCGTGCACCGGATCTCCACGCGCCCGCGCTCATTCTCGGGCCCGCCGCGGCCACGGAGTGTGCCGCTGAACTTCAGGACCGTGCCGCCCTCGAGGGTGACGTCGTAGCCGCCTTTCGTGTCGCGCACGGTGGTGGAGCGCGTGGTACGCAGGGACCAGGTGTCCGCGGTCGCGTCGTCGCGACCGCGAACGACGACGTCGCCGTCGGCGACGACACGGAGGATCTCGACGGGTGCGCCGCTGACCGCTTCCGCCCCGACGGCGCGGAACTCCACCTCGAGGCTCGCACAGCGCATCGTCACGGCGCCCTGCTGCATCACCACGTCGTCCGCCAGTGTCAGTAGCCACTGCGCGGCCTGGCGCCGTGACGCGGCGCGCAGCTCGATGAGCTCCGCGGCGCCGGCGCAGGAGAACTCGGCCGGCGTGGGCGCCGCGGATGAGTCGCCGCCCTGGGGCGTGAGCGCCCCGGAGCGTGCCAACAGACGCCCGGCGACGTCGCCGAGCAGCGTCACGCGTGGCGGCGAGCCCTCGTCGCCCGCGCGCTGTCGGCCCAGATCCGCTTAGAGTCCGGTGCCCTCGAGGTGGGCGCCCTTGCCATCGACGAAGACGCGGGCGTCCGTCGTCGCGTGGAGTTCCTCGGCGCCCCGTGCGCGCTCGATGCGCGCGATCTCGAGGTCGTCGGTGCGGAGCGTCAGGTCGGCCGTGGTGCTGTGGCGCACGACCTCGACGCCACCGCTGAGCTGCGCCCGGAACGCGGCGCCGCGGCCTATCTCGAGATCGGCCTCCGCGGCGTTGATGCGCGTGGTGTCGGGCCCCTCGATGGCCGGCGGGCGCGGCTGCTCGCTCGTCGGCCGGCGATGGAAGAGAAGGGCCGTGAAGTCCTCGGTGTGCAGGCGCCGCTCGTCGATGGTGCCGCCGGGGATCGGCGTCTGTCGCGCCCATGCGGCCTCGAACGCGCGATACGAATTGGGCTCGCCGTCCACGACCTCGACCGCGTCGCGCGCGATGCGCACGCCGCGACCGCGGCCCATCGACGCCCCGCCTTCGATGGGGACGACGTCGCCCGGAGGCATCGCGGCGCGGGTCGTGTCGGTGGGCGCGCGGCGCACCTGGCGCGGAACGCCGATGCCGCCGGCCTGCCAGACGGCGATCGCCATGACGCCGCCGAACAGCACGACGAAGATCGCGGCACGTCGCAGCCCGGCGGCGGCGTTCATCGTGCGTCGCGCCCCGTGTCGTTCACCGTGTCGTTCACCGTGTCGTTCACCGTGTCGGCTGCCGTGTCGTCCGCGGCGGGGCCCAGATAGCGGCGCAGGATCGCGGCGCGCAGTCCGCGGCCCTCGAGCACGAGGTCGGCCACCTCGCGGACGGCGCCGTGCCCGCCCGGGCGCCGCGTCACGTACAGCGCGAGAGGCCGCAGCTCGGGCGTCGCGTCGGCGACGCAGATCGGCAGGCCGGCGAGACGCAGCGCCGGGCCGTCGAGCAGGTCGTCGCCGATGAACACGCAGGCTGCCGCGCCGACTCCCCACCCGTCGAGCAGCCCTTGCAGGCCGTCGTCCTTGGCGCGGCACCCGGACACGACGTCGTCGATGCGCAGGGCGCCCGCGCGCAGTTCCGGGATGCCGGTGCTGCGGCCCGTGACGATACCGACGCGGATGCCGGCGTTGTGCAGCATCCACGTGCCCGAGCCGTCACGGACGTTGAAGATCATCGCCTGGTCGCCACTCGACGACAGGTGCACACCACCGTCGGTCATCACCCCATCGACGTCCATGACGACGGCCTCGATCCGCGCGAACGCTTCGCGCACGCCGGGCGGCAGGGCGTCCCAGATCCGGCGCGCGGTCGGCGGGCTCGCTCGTGGCGACGGTTCAGAACGCAACGCCCCACTCCAGCACGTCCTGGACGTCGAGGATGCCGACGGCGACGCCCTCGGCATCGACGACCGGGATCTCGTCGATCTTGTGATCCTTGAGCGTCTTGTACGCGTCGGCGAGCAGCACGTCCGCGCGGACGACCTTGGGGTTCTCTGTCATCACGTCTCCGATTGGACGTTCGAGGAGATTCGGATCGACCAAGAGCCTGCGGCGCAGATCACCGTCGGTGAAGATGCCGCACAGCCGTCCGTCGCTCGTGGTCACGAGAACCGCGCCGCTGCGTGCGTTCGACGTCATCTCGCGGTGGGCCATCGCCTCGCGCACGGGTGTTCGGCGTGCGACGACGGGCACCGCATCCAGGGGACGCTTGACCTCGCCCACCGTGACGAGTTCGCGCCCGAGCGCGCCGCCCGAGTGGAACAACGCGAACTCCTCGCGGGTGAAGCGCTTGCGGTGCGCCACGGTCATCGCCAGCGCGTCGCCGAGGGCGAGCATCGCCGTCGTGCTGGACGTCGGCGCAATGCGGATGGGGCACGCCTCCTCGATCCTGCCGATCGGCAGGCAGACATCGGAGGCACGGCCGAGTGGCGTCTCGCGCGTGCTCGTGATCGATACGAGGCCCGCGCCGATCTTCTTGAGGATGG
>JAJRVY010000027.1 GCA_024277065.1 Planctomycetota bacterium | reverse complement strand
TCCTTGCTGCGCGCCCTGGTCCTGGGGCTGCTCCTGACCGGGCTCCTGGGCCGCCGCCGTGCCCGCGGTCGGGGCCAGGAAGAGCGCGCCGACGAGAACCGCGACCGCGGCGCGGCGCGCGTCACATCGCCGTGGGTGCTTCGGGGGGCGTCTCACGGGACCTGGACCTCCTGGCTGTGGACGGCGAAGACGCGACGCGGGCGGGCCAGCAGCTCCTCGGGGTTGAGTGCGTACGTCAGGCGCACCAGAACCCGGCCCCGGAAGCCCTCCGGGATCGGCCACGTACCGGCGCGCGTCTCGCCGTGGGCGATCTGCGTGCTGGGCAGGAAGTCATCGCGGTAGTAGAGGCGGAACTCGCCGTCCTCCATCGCCTGATCGGCCACGATCGGGTTGCCGCGCGCGTCCCAGGCGTCCACCCAGAGGTTGTAGGAGCGGTGCCGCGCATCGGTCGGCACCTTGTGCCCCGCGCCGACGTTCGTGACGCTCGCGACCACCTTGCCGTCCGCGACGGCGACCGCGAGTTTCACGGCGCGCCGGTGCATCTCCTCGGAGTGTGCGCCGGGGAAGACGTGGCTGTGGCCCTTGCGCGCGCCGCGCGGCCCCGCACGATCGACCTCGGGCATGTGGCAGGTCTGACACTCGGCGTCGAGACCCGAAGCGTCGAGTTCGTCCACGGTCTCGTGCTGGTTGTGGCAGCCGGCACAGAGCGTCGAGACCCCCATCGTCGCGGTCTGCACGGGACGGCACGCGTCCGCGACGCCGCTCGTATCGATGTCGCGCGTCGCGGCCACGGACACGCCGTCCGCGAGAATGTGACACGAAATGCAGTCCACCCCGTCGCTGCGGGCGTGGCTGCGCGGCGCGACGCGCTGGTCCACTCCCGTGAGGTGGATCGGCTGCGGCGCATGGCAGTCGATGCACTCGGTCATCCGGAAGCCGTTGGAGAGCGCCTGCACCATGGGATCGGTCCAGGCCATGCCGTGGTAGCTGCGCTTCCACTCGTCGTAGACGTCGGCGTGGCACTCGCGGCACTCGGACGCGCTGACGAACGGCGTCTCGCGAGCTGCGGCGGCGGGTTCCGAGCCGGGCTGCGCGGGCGGCCGCGGCCGCGGCGCGGGTAGCCCGTTCTCGACCGGATCGGAGAGGAAGAGAACCGCTCCGAGCACCGCCGCGGCGAGCGCGAGCAACAGCAGCAGGCGGACCTTCATGCGACGTCTCCATCCGTCAGGGGCACCCGTACCGGCGCCGTGGCGACCAGCGCGACCTCCGTGCCGGGGCGCAGCGCGGACGCCGTGCGCACGAGTACGGGTGAGGACCGCTGCGCCGCCTCTCCGGGCGCCTGTGGATCTGCGAGACGCACACCGACGAGGAAGTACCCGCCGCGGTAGAACGACGTCTCGACGACGCCGCGCACGCCTTCGCCGGCCTCCGCGACCCCGATGGCGTCCGGCCGGAAGACGGCCCGCCACGCGCCGTCGGCGACCCCGTCCGCGTCGAACGCGCCGAGTGGGGTCTGCATGCGCCCGTTCGTCACCGCCGCGGCGAGCAGCGACGCCGCCCCGACGAAGCCCGCGACGAACGCCGTGGCGGGCCGCTGGTAGACGTCCTGCGGCGTGCCCTCCTGGATCACGACGCCGTCGCGCATCACCGCCACGCGGTCGGCCAGCGCGAAGGCCTCCTCGTGGTCGTGCGTGACGACGAGCATGCCGAGCCCGCGCTCGCGGCGCAGTGCGGCGAGGGTCTCGAGGAGCCGCCGCCGCAAGTGGCGGTCGAGCCCGGTGAGTGGCTCGTCGAGCAGCAGGACACGGGGCTCCTGGACGATGGCGCGTGCCAGCGCGGCGCGCTGACGCTCACCACCGGAGAGCTCGCCCGGCCGACGTTCGAGGAGCTCGCCCGGCAGCCCGACGGCCGCGCACGCCTCGAGCGTCTCGGCCTCGCGCTCACCGCGCGGGACGCCACGCGCCTCCAGCACGAATCCCAGGTTGCCCGCGACCGTCATGTGCGGCCAGAGCGCCAGATCCTGGAAGACGAGCGCCGCGCTGCGGTTCTCGGGGCGCACCTTCTGCGCGGGCGCATCGGTCGTCACGCCGCCGATCTCGATGCGGCCTGCCGCGGCGCGGGTCAGACCGGCGATGGCACGCAGTAGCGTGCTCTTGCCACACCCCGACGGCCCGAGCACGGCCGTGCAGCCCCCCGGCGCGACCTCCAGATCCAGCCCGTGCAGCACGGGGGCGGACGAGCCGTAGCGCACGTGGAGGCCGTGTACCGCGAGCGCCGGCACGGTGCTCATGCGACGGCCCCGATGGGCCGCTGCGGGTAACGCCTCGTGGCCCTGCGGTAACGCCTCACCGTTCCCCCTCCAGCACGCGCCGCACGCGCGTCACGGCCGCCGCGCGCCGCTCCTCGGCGTCATCGGGGTCGTAGCCTTCGAGCGCGACGCCGGCGCGACGCAGGACGTCCGCGGCGTCCGCCCGCCGCGCCACGTCGTCGCACAGCAGCTCCACGGCGAGGTCGTCGAACCCCTCGTCGTCGCCGAGCAGCAGCAGCGCCCCGGCCGTCGCCGCGCGAAACGCCTGCACGTTCTCCTGGGGCTGCGCCGCGTTCTCGCGCGCCGCCCTCAGGACCACCACGTCGGCCGCGGGGTCCCCCACCGCGCCCAGCGTGCGCGCCGCGACGATGCGGACCTCGAGCTCCTCGTCGCCGAGAGCGCGCCGGACGGCGTCACGCACGCC
This sequence comes from Planctomycetota bacterium, assembly GCA_024277065.1. Classification (GTDB taxonomy): domain Bacteria; phylum Planctomycetota; class JAJSAM01; order JAJSAM01; family JAJVHW01; genus JAJRPF01. The sequence continues at coordinate 6,659 of JAJRVY010000027.1, read as the reverse complement.
GGGCGGCACCTGGCCGGAGTCGTCCCTGCGACCGCAGCGCTCGAGCGCCCACACGAACTTCGAACGGGCGACGGGGCTCTCCTCGACGCGCAGCCGCGCGGCGAGCGCCGGCCCGGCCGTGCGCAGCCCGGCGCCGCGCAGCACCTCGGCAACTCCCATCCGAACGTGCAGGTCCTCGTCCGACAGCGCCGCGAGGAGCTGCGGCAGCGCCGGCTCGGCCACGATGATCAGCGCCTTCTTGGCCCGCAGTTGGTGCAGGAACTTGAACGCCCCCAGCTTCGCGATGCGCTCGTCCACCTGCTTCCGGAAGACGCTCCGACCCGGGTCGTCGGCGCGCGCGGCGAGGACCATCTTCTCGCGGCCCTGCGCCCACCAGGCGCGTGCCCGCGCCACCGCGGCCCTGCGGTCCTCCATCGCGGCGTCGGGCTCGAACCCGAAGTCCTCGCCGCCCGTAGCCTCCCGCAGACAGCGCAGCGTGTCGCGGTGCATGCGCGTGCGGTAGTCCCCGGCGAGGAGTTCGAGCATGGGCTCCACGGCGCCGCGGCACCCGAGCCGCAGGAGCGCCCGAGCCAGCCCCGGATCGACGGGGAAGAACTCGCCCGTGGACCGCCGCCGCGCCTTGATGCGATCGCGATCCTCGTCGTGTACGAGCATGTCCGCGAACGGCACGGCGACGGAGAGGTCACCCATCCGTGCCAGCGCCTCCGCGGCGTAGAGGCGGACCGAGCCCTCTTCGAGGTTGCGCGTCGCGGCGAGCAGCACGTCCTGGGCACCGCGCGCGTCGCCGAGCCCGAGCGTGAGCGCGGCGCCGTTGCGGGCGTAGAGCGGCCAGGAAGCGTCCGCGAGCACGGCGGCGAGATCGCTCTCGAGGTTCGCGCTCGAACGCGAGCGCAGCACGCCGGCGAGTTCCTGCACGGCGTTCTGCGCGCGCTCGAGGTCTTCCTGTCCGAGCTGATCAGCGAGTCCCCGGCGGCGCACGTACGTGTCCCACGCCGCGGGCTCCGGCGGCAGCTCGCGGCCGGTGGCCCACGTGAGCAGGAGGCCCGCGCGCTCGCGCCGCGCGCCGTCGTCGTCGCGCAACAGGATCGCCAGGGCGGACAGCGGCCGGGGGTCGCCCAGCTTCACGAGCGCGGCGCCGACGGCCGCGTCCGCGCCACGCTCCCAGTGCTTGCGGAGTACCGCCGTCGCCGAGCGCCCGCCGATGGCGGCGAGCGCCCTCGCAGCCTCGTTCGGGAAGGGTTCGAGGGCGCTGCCGAGCGCGACGACGTCGGCCACGCCACCGCGCTCGCCGAGCACCACGACCGCCGCACGCCGCACGCCGGGGGCCTCGCGATCGTCGCGCACGATGCGGCGCAGCGAGCCGTTGACGTACGCGAGCTCGACCTCGCCCGCAAGCCCGACGAGCGTCTCGCGCGCCGCGGGGCCGAGCGTGCCGAACGCCTCGGGGTCGCGCAGGACGGCGGCGACGAGTTCGTCCCGCCCGTCGAGCTCGCGCAGCGCGGCCTCCGCGGCGGCGCGCGCCGCGGCGTCGGCGCTGTCGAGTGCACGGATCGCCGGCGGCGGCTCCTCGGCCTGCGCCGCGGACGCCGTCATCACGAATCCGAGCGCGAGCCCGAGCGCCAGCCGGGCGGCGAGCACGTGTGCGCGCGCCGGCAAGAGCGCGGTCCGCCTCATCGTTCGGAGGCCGCAGGGGGGTGTTCTTCGAGCGCCCAAGCCAGAGCCTCCTCCAGAGATTGCAGACGCCCCTCGAGGCGTTCGTCGTCGATGGCTGCAAGCACCTTGCCGATCTGCCGGCCCTCTGCATAGCCCGCCGCCATGAGATCCCTTCCGGTAACGAACGGCGCGGGCCGTGGGGGTCTCCGCAGAAACTCCTCGCGCCGCTCGCGGCACCAGTCGTGGGTGTCGAGGTTGCCGTGCGCCCCCAGGCAGTCCAGGCGGTGCAGAGCGAGGTGGTGCGCCGCGAGAGTGCCGGTCAGGAACCGCTCGAGCTTGGCCGGACGCCAGTTCCGGATCTGTGTGAACGCCATGTGCCGGCGCACCAGTGCGCGCACCTCGTCGATGACCGCGTTCGGATAGCGCAGGCGGCGTAGCACGTCCTCGGTCATCTCCGCACCGAGCCGGTCGTGGCCGTCGAAACGGATGCGGTCCGCGACGCGATACGTCGCGGGCTTGCCGATGTCGTGGAGCAGGATGCCGAGCGCCAGCGGCAGCGGCCGCTGCTCCATCTCGTCGAGATGCCGCAGGCAGAGCAGCGTGTGCACCCAGACGTCGCCCTCGGGGTGGAACTGCGGCGGCTGCGCGACCCCCGCGAGCGCGGCGACCTCGGGCAGGACGTGGTCGAGCAGCCCCGTCTCGCGCAGCAGCACGAACCCGCGCTCGGCGTGTCCGGAGGTGAGGATGCGGCTCAGCTCGTCACGGATGCGCTCCCACGAGACCTGCGTGATGCCGGGCGCCATCTCCTTGACGGCCGCCCAGGTCGCGGGTTCCGGCGTGGCGGGCACCGTGGCCGCGAAGCGCACGGCGCGCAGCAGGCGCAGCTTGTCCTCGCGGAACCGCTCGCGCGGATCGCCGATGGCCCGCAGCACGCGCTGCTCGAGGTCGGCGCGGCCCCCGACGAAGTCGAGGGTCTCTCCGGTGTCCGGATCGAAGTAGAGCGCGTTCATGGTGAAGTCGCGTCGCGTGGCGTCCTCGCGCGCCGAGGAGTAGCGCACCGCCGTCGGCCGCCGCCCGTCCACGTAGGCGGCGTCACAGCGGAACGTCGCCACCTCGACCGGGATGCCCTCCACCAGACAGACGATCACGCCGAAGCGCTTGCCGACGGCCACGTTGCGGTGGAACAGCTCCTGCACGCGGTCCGGTTCGGCGTCGGTGGCGATGTCGTACTCGCGCGGCGTGCGCCCGAGGATCTCGTCGCGCACGCAGCCGCCGACGAAGTACGCCTCATGGCCGCCCTCGCGCAGACGGTGAACGACCGCGAGCGCGGCTTCGCGCTGCTGCGTCGGATCGTGCTTCGGCGTGCTCACGCCCGCGAGTCTACGCCGCGCTCGCCCCGCGCCCGCGGCGGATCACCGCGGCGTCACTCGCCGCCGTCGCCGCTCGGCGTCGTCGGCCCCCGCCGGCGGTCGCGCGGCGTGATCGCCTGGTGCGTGCTCTTGCGGAAGAACAGCAGCGCGAAACAGGTGGCGAGCACGGCGCGCTCGGGATCGCGCCAGCGCCCGTCGTCCTGCTGGCGGGCGAGCAGTACGCGGCAGCCGGCGCCGTACCAGTCGTGCACGCCGATCCGCGTGGCGGACGTCACCGCCGCGGCGCGTTCGATCGACCACAGCCAGTAGTGCCGCCAGAAGGCGTCGCTGCGCCTGCCCCCGCCCCTGCGACTGCCGAACGCCGCCGCCGCCCCCGTGTTCGTCTCGGCGTCGAAGTTCGCGGCGAGCCAGGTGAGAGCGCGGGTCACGCTCGCATCGCTGCGCGCGGCCTCGCCGCCGGGCGCCTCGTCGGCCGCCGCCGCCGCCGCCAGGGCGAGCCCCATCGCGCCGCCGGCCGTCATGCTGGCGTAGGAGCGTGACCTCTCCTTGTCGGAGTAGCCGAAGCCGCCGTCCTCGTTCTGCGTCGCGCGCAGGAACTGCGCCGCCTTCTAGAAGGGCCGCGAGGCCACGGCGACGCCCCGCACGCGCGCCACCGCCAGCGCCAGGAGCGCGAACTGCGTGTTGCTGTTGTCGCCGCTCTTCTTGCGCGCCGTCGCGCGGTAGGAGTACGTCCACTGCCCGTTGCGGCACTGTGCGCGGACGAGGTCGGCGACGAGTTCCCGGACCTTCGGCCCGTGCAGCTCCTCGTCCTGCGCGAGCAGCGCCAGAACGCCCAGGGCGGCGCCGTACACGGTGCCGTCCGGCAGCTCGCGTTCCAGCCGGCGCGCCGCGCGCAGGCAGGCGCGATCGTCCGCGGGGACACCACTGTGCCGCAGCGCGAGCAGCACGAGAGCGCTCTCCCCCGGCCCCTGCCCGAACGAGCCGTCGCGTTTCTGTTCGCCGCGCAGCCACTTCACACCGCGCGCGACGGCGGCGTCGATGACGGCCTGCGCCGGCCGGTCCGCGTCGCCGTCCGCCGGGGGCGGCGGCCGCTGCTCTCCCGCCCGCGCGGAGGCGAGGAAGAGAGCGGCGGCGAGAGTCAGCAGGGCGGCGGAGCGCACGCTGCCATCGTAGCGTGCGCTGGCGAAGCGGCACGCAGCGGCTACCTTCGCGGGCGATGAACCGCGATGACGCCGTCCGCTCCCGCCGCCGCAGCGCGCTGGTCGCGTGCGCGCTGCTCGTGCTCGTCGCGCTCGTGTATCTCCCCGGGGCGCTGCGCAACGGGCTCTCGATCGACGACGAGCGCTTCATCCTCGAGAACCCGTTCGTCGTGCGGCCCGACGGCTGGCGCGGATGGCTGCGCTTCCTCTACGACCCGCACACGACGGACCCCGTGTCCGCGTTCGGCATCGTGCGGCCCCTGCGCACCATGGAGTTCGCCCTCGACTACGCGCTGTTCGACCTCGCGCCGGCCGCGTTCCATCTCCACTCGCTCCTCTGGCACGGCGCCGCGACAGTGCTCTGCTTCCTGCTCCTCGAGCGCCTCTGCGGCCGCACCCCCGCCGCCGCGGTCGCCGCCGCGATCTGGGCGCTGCACCCGATGTACGTCGAATCCGTCGCGTGGATCTCCGGCCGCGGCGACGTCGCCGTGGGCGCGTGCGTCTTCGGAGCGCTGCTCCTCGAACTGCGCAGCGCGGGAAGGGACCGCGCGCTGGCGGCGTCGCTCGCTGTCGGCGCCGTGGCCCTGCTCTACAAGGAGACCGCCGTCGTCCTGCCGCTGCTCGTGTTCGCCGTGCGCCTCGTGCGGCCACGAAGCGGCGCCCCGAGGCGCGTCCTCCCGGCGCTGCGCGCCGCCGTCCCCCACGCGCTGCTCGTGGCCGTCTATCTCGTCTACCGTTCGAGCGTGCAGGTCGGCGCCACGTCGCACATGGGCTCGGTGATGATGGGCGGGGGCGTTGCGGGCACCTTCTCGACCATGTTCCGCGGCCTCGGCGTCTACCTGACGCAGACCGTTCTGCCCGCGCGCTCGGACTACGACTGGTACCTCCCGACCACCACGTCGCTGGTCGTGCCGAGTGCCCTCGCGTGGCTCGGTGTGGTGATCGCGCTCGTCGTCGCCGCGGTGCATCTGCGCCGCCGGCAGCCGCTCCTCGCCGCGGCGATCGGCTTCTTCTTCTTCCCGCTGATCCCGGTCGCCAACTGGCCGTTCCAGCTCGGCATCCCGACGACGGAGCGGTTTCTGTACCTGCCCCTGTTCGGGTTGGCGCTCGCCGTCACGGCGGCCGCCGCGCGCGTCGGCCGTGCGCGGCGACGCCCGCTGCTCGCCGCCGCCGCCGCCGCCGCCATCGCCATGGGCGTCATCTCCCACGTCGAGTCGCGGGACTGGCGCGACGTCGCAGCGACCATGCGCAGCGCCCTGCGCCACGGCACGAGCCCGCGCTCCTTCTCCTACCGCGCCGCGCAGCGCCGCGAGCGGGGACTGGCGCTGCTCCTCCGCGCAACCGGCGCGGAGAACGCCGGCGAGCGCGCGCAGGCAGCCCGCCTGCGCGACGCCGCGCAGGACGCGTTCGCGAGTTCCCTCGCGGATTCCCACCGCTGCCTCGAACTGTGGGAACGCTTCGAACGCCGCGCGCACTCGACGAGCGACGTCGTCATGGAACCGCACACCAACGCGGCCAACGCCGCCCTCTTCCTGGGACGCTCGGGGGAGGCTCTCTGGCACGCGGACCGCGCCATCGCCGCCCACGAGAATCTCATGCACCAGCCACACTACAACCGCGCGGGCGCGCTCAACGCGCTGGGGCGCCACGCCGAAGCGGTCGCCTCGATCGCGCGGGCGTTCGAGCTCGGCGCCGCCCGAGACGACGCGACGATGGTGCGCCTCGCGCTGGAGTCGGCCGCGGCCTGCACGCAGGCAGGAGCCTTCGACGCCGCGGCCCGCGCGTACGCACTCGTACGCGCGCAGCGTCCCGAGGCCGCGAGCATCGGGCTGGCGCAGATCGAGGACGCGCAGCGCCGCGCGCGCGCCACGCCCCCGGCTCCACAGGAAAGCGCCGCGCGGCTGGCCGCCGTCGGCGCCGAGGTGCCGGACGCGCTCCTCGCCGGGGTGCGCGACCCCGCGCTGCGGGATTTCGTGCTGGGCTGCCGGGCAGAGCGCCGGGGCGACGACCCATCGGCGCTGCGCCATCTCGCACGCGCCGTCGCGGAGGGACGCCTCGCCGAACCCTGGCGGACGCGCGCGGCCGGCGCCATCGAGCGCATCCGGGCGGGGTGCGAAGCGTGGTTCGATCAGAGTCCGGGAGCGGCGCGGCGGTAGCAGTCTTTCGCGACGGGGTCTCAGAGCGTGAGCAGGAATCCCACGCGGCGCCGAGCACGCGGTTTGCGCGTGTCTGTCGCAGGACGAGCGTCTTGCGGAGACGGTCACCGCACGCTGGCTAGTCGTCTCCGAGCAACGATCGCAAACCACGCGCCAGCAAGCTGTTACGCCCGGCAGTCCCGCTGCGGCGTTGGTGCTCCTCCATGACTCGCTCCATTGAGTCGGGTTCGTCGCGCCGCCTTGCAGCGAACCCGCCGGACGCAATCGGCGCGCACCCGGGA
>JAJRVY010000318.1 GCA_024277065.1 Planctomycetota bacterium | reverse complement strand
GCGCATAGCGAGCCTAGGAGCCGGCGCTGGCGTCCTGGGGACTCGAGCGGTGGTGCGCCACAGACAACGAGGAAGTGATCCCTGCGGTCGCGGCGAGGGGGCTACGCTCTTGTCACGCGGCTACACGCGCGACGCGGGGATCACTTCGTCCGATACGTGATCAACCCCTTCGTGGGGTCGTACGGCGAGACGCCGACGGTCACGCGGTCGCCCGGGACCACGCGGATACGATAGCGCCGCATGCGGCCGGAGAGTCGCGCGGTGATCGTGGGGCCCATGTCCGTCTTGATGACGAAGTTGCCTCCTGCGCGGACTTCTTCCACGACGCCCTCGATCTGGATCAGATCGTCACGTGCCAAACGAGTTTCTCCCTGCGTACGAGATCTGGAATCTCCTGATCCTACACCGCAGGCGCGCTGCGGAGCACAATTGTGCAGCCTGTCGGCGTGACCGTGCAGCCTGTCAGCGCGTGGAGACGGCGCCCTGGTCGATCCAGTCCATGATGAGGAAGCGGCTCGCGAGGGCGATGCCCCCGCTGCCCGGCGGCATGAAGCCGCCCTGACCGTTGAGGCGATCGACGAGGAACGAACTCGTCGCCGCCGACGTGCTCCCCGTGGCGATGCGTGGCTTGACGTTCGAGCACGATGCGACGTTGACCGCGTTGTTGATGAACGCCGTCGGGTTGCCCATCCCGAAACCGGTCGCGTTCGTGCCGCTGCCCCCCGGGCAGAAACTGCTCGATCCGGAGTGGCAGGAACTGCAGTTCGACGAGATGACGTTCCAGACCCGCGGCGCGCCGGCGGGCAGCGTCGTGTCGTTGAACGAGGCGTAGATCGTGATCGGGACCAGCAGTTCGCTCGACGTGACGCCGTCGCGGGTGGCCGTCACTCCGAACGTCACGACCGGCTGCCCGCCGAACCGTCCGCCGGTCGTGGGGGAGGGAACCAGGAACGTGGGGTTCTGCGCGCTCGTGCTCGACAGTGTGACCGCGGGAGACGTCGCGGAGATGCCGATCTGGCGCCACGTGAACGTCACCGGGTTGCTGTCGGAGGGGTTGGCGCGCAGCGTGATCGTCGTGCCGTAGGCGGCGGAGGTGATGGTCGTGCCGGCGATCTGTGCGTCCGGGGCGAGGCCGGGAGGCGCGTTGTCGGAGTAGATCGCCGTCACCGGCAGGGAGTTCTGGCGTCCGTAGTTGACGACCAGCCGCAGCGCGATCGCGCCGTTCGGCGCCGTGACGTTGAACGACGACGCAGTGCTCGGGAACGACACGCTGGTTCCCGTGATCTGTGTCCACGAGTACGTGAGGTCCTCGCCCTCGGGGTCCGAACTGCCGGTGGCGTCGAACACGACGACCTGTCCGGCGCCTCCGGACGGGGGCGACACGGTGACCACGGCCGACGGACGCTCGTCCACGGTGATCGTGACGCGTGACGGCGGGCCGTCGTCGATGCCATCGTTGGCGACGAGATCAAAGGCGAGCGTGCCGGCGTCCGGGGCGGTGAACGACGGAGCCAGAGCGCCCGCTCCGCCGTCCAGGGTGACGGTCGGCCCCGAGACCTGCGACCACAGGAACGTGATCGGATCGCCGTCCGGATCGTTGCCGGTGGCAGAGAGCGATACCTGCGAGCCCGCGACCGGGTTGGTCGTCGAGGCGTCCGCCCGGGCCATCGGCAGCCCGTTCGGCGCGATGCCCGTGAACGTGACCGTCACGAGGTCCGGCGCCGACGTCCCGAAGGTGTCCTGCGCCGTCAGTTCGAAGGTCAGCGCGCGCGTCGTCGTGAGGGAGCTGATGCCCGTGCGCAGGCGGAACCGCGGGCGCGGCGTGCTCGCGTCGAAGCTCGCGCTCTCGGCGGCCGCGTCGAACCAGTCCTTGCCGCTGATCTGCCGCCAACCGTAGGACAGGGCGCCGCCTCCCGGTGACTGCGTGGCCGAGCCTCGGAGCGTCACGAAGCCGGTGGCGTTCGCGGTCTGGTTCGGGCCGGCGTCCACGAGGGGCGCGCCCTCGTAGGCCGTGCCCGTGACGCGCTTGAGGTCCGGCGGTCCGTACTGCAGGTCGTCCCGTGACTGCGTCGCGAAGAGCCACAGCCCGCTCGCGTCGCGCAACTCCGTCGCAGTCGTGGACTCCCCGTCCGGGTCGCCGATGACGGCGCCGGCGCCGCGCACGGTCGCCCAGCGGTCGCGGGGGTCGGCGCCGTCGGCGTCCGAAGAGGCGGAGGCGTTCAGGAACGCGGACGCGTTCGCGACGACACCGTGGTTGCCGGCGTCCGTCGTCGGTGCGGTGTTCTCGACCGAGGGCCGAACGCGGACCCACGTGCGGTGCGCCGTGGCGTCGTCACCGTCCACGGTCAACTCGAACAGGAGGTCGGTGCCCGTGCGCGGCGACGTGAACGAGGGATGGAACGTATCCGCGCCCGCGAGCTCGATCGGGGGCCCCGAGAGTTGCACCCAACGAGCGCCGTCGTCGAGGGCGTCTCCCGCGCGTCGCGAAGCGAGACCCGAGAGGAAGACGGTCGCCACACGGCCCACGTACTGTTCGCGGCCGGCGTCCGCGACGGTGGCGGATGCCGTGGTGGTGACGATGATCAACTCCGCCTCCGTGGAGCGCGAACGGCCGTCATCGACCGTGAGGCCGAGGCGTGTGACGCCGTTCGTGTTCGGTGCGCCGAACCGCGGTGTGGCCGTGTCGGCGGCCGAGAGTGTGCCCGGCCCGTCGAGGATGCGCCACGTGGCGGAGAGCCCGCCGCCACCACGCGCGATGCTCCCCGTCGCGTCGAGCGTGACGCTGGTTCCGGGGGCGATGACACGGGCCCGTCCGGCGTCGGCGATGGGACGCGCGGCGATCTCGACGACGATCAGCCGCGGGGTACTGAAGACGGCGTTCTCGCTCGCCGTCAGTTCGAACGCCAGAGCGCTGTCCTCGCGCGGTGCCGTGAACGAGGGGCGCTCGCCGTAGCGGTCGGAGAGCGTGACCGCCGGGCCGGATACCTGCGTCCAGATGAAACCGAGACGGCCGCCGCGGGCCGCCGTACTGGCCGAACCGTCGAGGGCCGCCGGCATCGACGGGTCCGCGGCGAACGCCGCTCCCGGCCGCGCTGCCGGACGCTTGCCCGAGAACTTCGTCGGTGAGGTCTTGATCACGTACTTGGCGCCGCCGCCCGACGCCTCGCGGGCGTGGATGCGCACCGTGTACGTCCCGAATGAGGGGAGCTCGAGCTTGGACAGCTTCGCCGTGCCCTTCTTGGCGTTGAGGGCGGCCCGCCCGACGGCGTTCTGCAGCACCTCGCCTGACGGGTCGAAGATCTCGATGCCGGGGATGAACTTCGACTTCTTCGCGCGCTTGACCGTGACCGTGAGCGACTGGCCGTCGCCGACGGTCACCGGCACGAGCTTCTCGCCGCCGACAGTGAGCACGATGTTGGCCTTCTGTGAGAGCTTCTCCTTGGCCTTGACGGTGACGGTGAAGGCGCCCGTCGTGTCGCGTGCGCCGCGCACCTCGAGGCGCCACAGACCGCTCTGCGGCACGTCGCCGAGCTTGATCTTGATTCCGGACGCCTTCGTCTTCTGCTTGCAGCCGGCGGCGACGACGTCGATCGCCTCGCCGTCCGGGGCGATGAGTGTGACGTTCGGCTCGAGTCTCGAGCGCCGGGCACGCTTCACGGACACCCGGAGCTTGCGTGTGTCGCCCGCGGTCACCAGGAACGCGCATGTGGACACGGCGCCGGGCGTGGTGATCTCACCGTCCGCGGGCTCGCCGGGGCGCAGCGGCACGTCCACGCGTCCGGCACGTGCTGCCGTGGCTGCGAGCAGGGTGCCCGCGACGAGCGCGAGCGTGAGGATGGAACGCTTCATGGGGGGGCTCCGAGACGACTCCGCTGCGATGTGATTCGAGTCCCCAACCGCCCCGAGGACCGTTATAGACGACATCGTCAGGTCGGCCAGGTCCCGTTACCGCGCCGAACCTGCGGGTTCCCACGCGAGAGGGCGCGCGCTACGATCGTGATCCCGCGCCCCGTCCCATGATCCGCATCTCCCTCCTCTCGCTCGCCATGGCCTTGGCCGTTCTCGGCGGCGTGCCCCTCGCACGACTCGCCGCGCTGTCGTGGCCGCACGCGGCGCTGGTCGTCACCGCGCTCTTGCTCGTCGTCTGGGGTTGTGGCGCGATGGCGTGCGAGTTCGCGCGGCGACGGCGGCTCGCCCGCGACGGGCGGCGCGGCCGGCTGATCCGCGGTCTCGCGGCGGCGGCGACCGTCGCTCGCGTCGCCCGTGGTGGCGCGGGGTTCTCGGCTTCCACGGGGGATCTGCTCGCGCTCGAGCGTGGCGTGCTGCTGCTGCCGGCCGCGGGATCCCTGCGCCTTGCCGCGCGCGAGCGTTTCGAGCAGGCCGTGCGCGACGACCTGGCCAGCGCGACGCCGCAGGCGTGCGTCGCCATCGCACGAGGGTTGCGCGACGCCGCCGATGCCGCGGTCGCGGCTCTGGGCGCGCCCCTGCACCCGCTCCATCCCCGCGCTGCGTGGCTGCTCGCCACCCTCGGGCTACGGGCCCGGCTGCGACGATTCAGGAGACACCAGCGCGCGTCGTGGGCACGGCGCCGGCGTGCGCTCGATCCGCTCCGCCCCGCAGAGGCACTTGCCGTGCGGCTGCTCGCGGCAGGGCTCGAGCGCGCGGCGCTGACGGCGCTCGCCACGGCCGGGAACGGAGTTCGCGCGCGGCGCCTGCGGCGTCTTGCACGCTGCCGCACGCTGCTGCTCGATGCGGCGCGCGGGAGGCTGTTCGCCCTCGCGCCGGAGGCCGACGTCTCCTGGCGCGAGGAACTGCTCATGCTCGCCGGGCGGCGGCTCCCGGAACTCGTGCCCGGGTCGCCGTTCCTGCGCGGCGTTCCGGGCGCCGCCGCGGCCCTCGAACGCATCGCGGCGCGGACACCGGTGTTCGTCGCGGAACTCGTCGCCCTGCTCGAGGACGGCCCGGAGCTCGAGCGCCCGGTCGCGACCGTCGTGGCGCGCGTCGTCGGGTGGCCCGCCGGCGCCGTGCTCGATGCGATCCGCGACGGCACGTTGGCAGCGCGCCCGGACAACGCCTTGAGGGCGCACCTGCGGGGGCTGGCGTTGCTCGACGAGCGGCGCCTCGCGGAGGCCGGCGGCGAGTTCGAGGCCGCCCTGGTACGGGCGCCGGACTTCGCCCAGGCCGCGTTCGCGCTGGCGACGACGAGGCGTCGTCTCGGGCGCGTCGCGGCGGGCGAGGCCGTGCTGCGTGCGCTCGTAGAGCGCCGCCCACGGGAGCCCGAACCGGCGCTCTTCCTCGCTCGCTACGTGGCGCTCGTAGGCGAGCGTGAGCGTGCGCGGCGGGAGTACGAGGCGGCGGTGGAGCGCTTCCCCGGGTGCGTGCCGCTGCGTCTTGCGTTCGCCCAGGAGCTGCTGGAGTGGGGCCGCGGAGCGGACGCCTCGGAGCAGCTCGCGGCGGCACGTCGTGACGCGCCGGGTGAGCCGCGGCTGGCCTTGCTCGCCGGCCGTGTTCTGGCGGCGGAATTCCGCCTCGACGAGGCCGCGGAGGCACTGGAGCTGGCGGCCCGCGGCCTGCACGGCGGGGGGCGCGGCGAGGCCTGGTTCTGGCTGATGAACGTGCGTCGTGATCAGGGCGATCATGCGACCGCCGAGCGCATCGCGCGGCGTCTCGTCCACGCCCTCGGCGCGCGGCAGTCGTCGCTCCTCGACGACGTCGCGGAGTACCTGGAGGAGCGGCGGGACTACGTCCGAGCCCGTGAGGCCGCCGAGCGCGCCCGTCACCTGCGCGAGCGTGACGAGGGCGCGTAGACGGCGTCAGCGCGAGCGCAGGTAGGCGTAGGCCGCTGCGGCGCGCAGTTGTTGGGTGCTGAGGTCGATGCCGGGGATGTTCTCCCGCGTCGGCGCGATCGCCGCAGCGTTGACGGCCTTCGCGAAACGCGGGTCGCGAGCCAGGCCGCGGCGCGCGACCTCCTCGAGCAGGTCGATGGCGAGTTCGGCGTCGTGGCGGGCCGCCGTCGCGACCTCGGAGGCGAGCAGGCGCGCGGCGGCGTCGGCGCGGCTCGTGTCACCGAGCGTCCAGAGGGCGTATGTCGCCTCGTCGCCGTCGAGCCCGGGATCCTGTGCCATCCAGCCCTGGATGAGCTTCCGGGCGCCGGCGGCGCCGGACGTTCCACGGTAGATCTCGGCCAGCGTGTAGCACGCATCGGCGAACTCCAGTCCGGCGTTGCCCTCCGCCAAGGCGCGGTCCATGATGCGCTCGATGTAGGGGACGGCGGCGGCGGCTCCGGCGACGCCGAGGCCGGCGATGACCTCGGAGCCGTCGGCGTCGCTCGCGAGCAGTGCGTCGGCCGACGTCGCGGCGCGCTCGTGGCCGGTCATCAGCATGGCGGCGAGCGCCGTCCCGCGCAGTGCGTCGTAGCGCTCGGCGTCGGCCACGATGCCCGGGAGCACGGCCTCGGCGGCCTTGGAACCGCGGATGGCGATGGCCTCGACGGCGGCGCCCGCCGTGTCGTCGAAGTCGCTGTTCGCCAGTTCCGCGAGCACTTCGTCGGCCTCGGCGGCGTGTTCGCCGGTCACGCGCGAGAGTGCGAAGGCGATCCCTTCGACCTCGTCCTCCTCCTCGAGCAGCTTGCGCGCCAGCGCGATCGCTTCCGGCGCGGCGTCGGCCTCGCCGAGGACGAGCAGGACCTCGAGCCCCAGCGCCGCCGCCGCGGGGTCGTCGTATTCCCCGCCGTCCCTGCTGAGCAACTCGCGGCGCACGACGTCGGCGATGGAGCGATCGCCGAGCCCGGCCAGGTACAGCAGCGAGGCGCGTGACGCCTCCTCGGGGGCCAGATCCGTGAGAGCGCTCGTGATCTCGCTCTGCGCGGCGTCATCCGTCAGATCCGGTGCGTCGGGCAGCACCACCGGCTCCGGACGCGGCGGCTCGCTGACGCGCTCGCGGCCGGAGGGCCGCTCGGGCTGCGTGCCGCTCGCCGTGGCCGGGTCCGCGGCATCGTCGCTCGCGCCGGTCGTGGCCGTCGCGGCGGTGGCGGCGGCGTCGCCCTCGGGGGCCGGATCGTCGCCGCAGCCCGGCAGGAGGAGCGCCAGCGCCAGCGTCAGCGTCAGCGCCAGTGATGTTGACGTTGACGTTGACGTTGAGGGTGTGAGTGAGGTCCTCAGGGACGAAGACGCGGACAGCCGCATGGGAAACTCCGGGTTCGTGACGGGGCTCTGGCCCCTGGGCCTGGGCCCGTGGACGAGGGACACTGACGGAATCGTACGGGGGCGCGACGCCCATGCATCGTGCCGTCGCAGGGCGGAGGCGGCTCGGGAACTCCGCTCCCGGCTACCTGACCGCCCGGAACTCGATCTTGGCTTGCTCGGCGTTGTCGATGGCCTTGCACCATGCGACGAAGCCTGCGTACTGCTCGGGTGTCGTGCGCGCGGGTCGCAGGTGGCGTTCGCGTCGCACGTGAATCGTGTTGCCGTCGCCCTGGCGGCGGAACGTCAGGGAGTACGTACCGAGCTCGTGGACCGCGAGGTGATCACGGGGCATGGTCACGATCTCGAACGCCGCGCCGAGCACGAGGTCGTACTCGTCCACGCCGTCATCGCGGAGGTTCAGGACCAGATCGTAGACCCTCTCGGGGCGGTGCACGAAACGGCCGGTCATGTTCGACGCGGGCAGGCCGAGCGACGCGACGAAGCGATCACCCTGCTGCGAGAGGTACTGCGGCATCGTGCCGCTGAGGCGGACGACGAGGGGCTCGCCGCGTGTGTCGAGGCCGGGCAACTCGTACGTCTCGAGCGCCGTGCTCGCGAAGTAGGACGAGAGCTTGCTCTCGGCGAACTTGCGACGGTCGTCCTGCGGCATCTCCTCGAGCCGGCGCTTGAAGCGATAGCCGCCGCCGCTGCGGTAGACGACGTCGCCCTCGACGCGGGTCGCGTCCGCCTGCGCGCCGAGCTCGACGCGGAACGTGGCGCCGTTGTCGATGTCGAGGCCGCCCTGCGGCAGCCGCACGATCTCGCCACCGTTCTCGGAGCAGAGGAAGGCGTCGCTGCCACGGAAGGCCTCGGGCACCAGCCCGTAGGGCGCGTGCCGCGAGCCCATGAAGAACGCGTGAGCCTCGCTGTCGCGGGGCTCGATCCAGAGGAACGGCGCGCTGAACACGGCCGACGTCGGGCGCGTCAGGTCGCGACCCTCGCCGCGCCACGGCATCGCGCGGCCCATCCGGTAGGGGATGCCGGCCTCGCGCACGAGCGCCTCGAACAACTGCCCGCGGTCGCCGGCCTTCTCGAACAGGATCGACGCGGGCGACCCGCCCATCCCGAAGTCCCCGGTGACCTCGCGGTTGACGAAGTCGTAGATCGCCCGTAGACGCGCCGAGTCGCCCATCTCCGGTGATGTCACCTCGTGGAGCGCGTCGCGCACGACCGGACTGGTCCGCGTGTCGTCGCGGCCGTCGAGGAGTTCCCAGTTCGCGTCGTCCATGTTCGGCGCCGGGGAGTAGTCCACGTAGGGGACGATCTCCTCCTTCTCCGGCATGCCCTGCTCCCACTCGACGCGCGGCATGTCGCGCTTCTCCCAGATGGTCGCGATCTTGCCGTCGAACGACGTCGTCTCGGGGGCGCCCGCGTAGT
>JAJRVY010000317.1 GCA_024277065.1 Planctomycetota bacterium | reverse complement strand
TCACGTCGGTGATGGAGATGCCCAACACCAAGCCGCCCACGACGTCCGCGCGGGCACTCGAGGAGAAGCTCGCGCAGGCCGCCGGCCGCATGTGGTGCGACCACGCGTTCTTCCTCGGCGCCACGCCCGAGAACGCCGCACTGCTCGAGGAGTGGGAGCAGGCGCCGGGCTGCGCCGGCGTGAAGGTGTTCATGGGCTCCTCGACGGGCACGCTGCTCGTCGAGGACGATGCGACCCTCGAGCGCGTGCTGCGCTCCGGTACGCGGCGCGTGGCCGTCCACTCCGAGCACGAGCCGCGCCTGCGCGAGCGCTACGCCGAGGTGGAACTCGGGTCGCCGCACCGCATCCACCCCGACGTGCGCGACGTCGAGGCGGCTCTGATCGCGACGAAGCGCCTGCTCGCCCTGGTCGAGAAGACCGGTCGTGCCGTCCATCTGCTGCACGTCAGCACCGCGGAGGAGGTGGCGCTGCTGCGCGAGCGCGATCTCGGCGCCCTCGTCACGGCGGAGGTCACGCCGAACCACCTCTTCCTCGAGGCGCCGGACTGCTACGAGCGGTGGGGCGCGCTCGTGCAGATGAACCCTCCGGTCCGCGACCGCCGTCATCAGGACGCGCTGCGCCAGGGCCTCGCCGAGGGCGTGCTGACCTGCATCGGCTCGGACCACGCGCCGCACACGCTCGAGGAGAAGGAACGCCCGTATCCGCAGAGCCCATCGGGCATCCCGGGCGTGCAGACGATCCTGCCGCTCCTGCTCACGGCCGTGCGTGAGGGCTGGCTCACGCTCCCGGACGTCGTGCGCGTCGCCTGCACGGGCGCCGCCGAGGCGTACGGGATCGCCGGCAAGGGGCGCCTCGATCCGGGCTGCGACGGCGATCTCGTGATCGTCGATCCCGCGGAGCACGGTCCGCTGCCGCTCGCATGGCTGCGCTCGCGCGCGGACTACAGCCCCTACGTCGGCATGCGCCTCGCGGGCTGGCCCGAGACCACGGTCCTGCGCGGACGGGTCGTGTATCGCGCCCACGGCACGTTCGGCGATCCCGCCGGCCGGCCGCTCGGCTTCGACGGCTGACGTGCGCGGCACGTCACCCCGCGCGGGCGGCGCGCGTCGTCCTCGCGCAATCGTCGGCACGGTTCGCGCGGCCGGCCGTGGCGTCGTCCGCGGCGGCGAACACGGACGCGGGAGGCGACGATGACAGGCGTCCACTGTGTGACGGGCGCGTTCGGCTACAGCGGTCGTCACATCGCCCGCGCGCTGCTGCGTCGCGGCGACGCCGTTAGCACGCTGACCGGTTCGCCCGATCGCGAGCACGACTTCGGCGACGCACTCGACGTGCGTCCGCTGTCGTTCGGCGACGCTGCGCTGTTGCGTGCCTCACTGCAGGGCGTTCGCGTCCTCTACAACACGTACTGGATCCGTTTCTCGAAGGCAGGATTCTCGCAGGCCGCGGCCGTGCGCAGTTCGATCGCGCTGTTCGCCGCGGCGCGCGACGCCGGCGTCGAGCGCATCGTCCACGTCAGCATCACGAACCCGAGCGAGGACAGTCCCTACGAGTACTTCCGGGGCAAGGCGGTTCTCGAGCGCGAACTCGCCGCGACGGGCGTGCCGCACACAATCCTCAGACCGGCCGTGTTCTTCGGCGGGGCCGACATCCTCATCAACAACATCGCGTGGATGCTCCGCCACCTTCCCGTGTTCGGCGTCGTGGGCGACGGCGCCTATCGGCTGCAGCCGATCCACGTCGAGGACTTCGCGGCACTCGCGGTCTCCGCCGGCACCGATGGGGGGGACGCGGTCGTGGACGCCATCGGTCCCGAGACCTGGGGCTACCGGGATCTGGTGACGGCGATCGCCGCCGCCATCGGCCGCCCGGCGCACATCGCACGTGTGCCGCGCGCCGTGGGACTGCTCGCCGCGACGGTGCTCGGCCGCTGCGTCGGCGACGTCGTGCTGACGGGCGAGGAACTCGACGCGCTGCGGGACGGCCTCCTGGCGACGCCCTCGCCACCCACCGGGACAACTGCGCTCTCGACGTGGCTGCGCGAGCACGGCGACGCGCTCGGACGCCGCTACGCCGGCGAGGTGGCGCGGCGGCGGGACAGGCGTCGGCGGTACGCGGACATCTGAGAGCGTACTCCCCGCCGGGCGCCGGCGGTCGCATGTGCGCGGCAGGATCGCGGAGGTGCCGCATGAGGACGCTCACCCACGCACAGGCGCGCGCAGCCTACGATCGCATCGGCCGCGGCCAGGACGCGCAGGCGTTCTACGAGGACGGTGCGGTGGCGGCGATGCTGGCACATGCCGACCTCGGCGCGGCAACGTCGGTGCTCGAGTTCGGGTGCGGCACCGGGCGGCTGGCGCGGCGTCTGCTCGCGAGCGAGCTGCCGGGGGACGCACGCTATCTCGGCGTGGACGTGAGCCCGAAGATGGTGGCGCTCGCGCGGGAGCGCGTCGCGGCGTTCGCGGACCGTGCGCAGATCCGGTTGACGGACGGTGCGCCATGCTGTGACGTGCCGGCGGGGAGCATCGACCGCTTCCTCTCGGCGTACGTGCTGGACCTCCTCTCCGAGGAGGACATCGGCGCCGCGCTGGAGGCGGCGCACCGCGCCCTGCGGCCTGGTGGCCTCGCGTGTCTGGTGTGCATCACCCACCCGCGAACGCTGCGCGAGCGCGCCTTGTCGGCGGTCGCCGGAGGCGTGCACCGCCTGCGTCCGCAGCTCGTGGGTGGTTGCCGGCCGATCTCCGTCGCGTCGTTTCTGCACGCCGACCGGTGGCGCACCGAGTTCGAGACCACGATGGGGGCGTTCGGCGTGCGTAGCGAGATCGTCGTGGCCGCTACACGAGTCCGAGGGGGCTCGCCGTCGTGTTCTCGGGGAGCACGTAGTCCAGATCCCCGGCGCCCATGTGGCCGTCCAGGACCTCGGCGTAGACGTCGCGGAAGTCCACGGCGTGCAGCGGATAGTTGCGGTTCAGGTCGGCCTCGGTGAGGTCCGGGCCGTACGCGCCACCTTGCACGCCGCCACCGATCAGGAGCTCGCAGTACGCGTGGCCGTGGTCGGTGCCGTCGGAACCGTTCACGAAGTTGCGGCGGCCGAACTCGGTGATGACGCACAGCACCATGTCCTCCCAGACGCCCATCGCCTTCATGTCCGCGGCGAACGCGCCGATCGAGCGGTCGAGTTGCGTGAGCAGCGTCGCGTGGCGGGAGAGCTGGCCGCCGTGGGTGTCGAAGCCGCCGTATCCGGTGAAGAAGATCCTGGTCTCGAATCCGGCCTGAACGAGGCGCGCGACGTCCTGCAGGCGCCGCGCGATGGCCGGCGTCGTGTTCTTGCCTGTGTCCGGATCGACGTACGTGTAGTTCACGGAGCTGCTGTAGTCGGCGACGGCGTCCTGCACCTGATCCGCGAGCTGGTACGCCTGGTCGAGGGCGTCGCGCGCTTCCTTGGTCGTGCCGGTTGCGGCGTAGCCGGACAGGATGTCGGCGGCCGTGCCGGCGCGGTGCAGGTGCGTCGTGCCGCTGCCGCCGTTCAGGCGGAACCCGCCGAGACTCGACACCAGGAACGGGTTCGTCGATCCGCCGACGAAGTCGAGCGGGCGGCCGACGCCCAGCGACACGGCGCCGAGCGGCGTCGGCGCGTTGCGGTCCGCATACCGCGCGATCCAGCCGCTGCTCGGGATGCCGGCCGGGAACCGGTCGCGGACGCAGCGGCTGAAGATGTCCTGGCTGATGAAGTGGCTGAGGTTC
Organism: Planctomycetota bacterium; assembly: GCA_024277065.1. Classification (GTDB taxonomy): domain Bacteria; phylum Planctomycetota; class JAJSAM01; order JAJSAM01; family JAJVHW01; genus JAJRPF01. The sequence continues at coordinate 25,150 of JAJRVY010000317.1, read as the reverse complement.
GCGCTCGGGTAGCCGACGCGCTGCACGATGGCGACGTCGCCGTCGTTCCAGAGCGCCTGCGTCGCCGTCATGCGCGGGTGCAGGACGTATGCCGACGTGCCCGGCCCGGCGGCCAGCGACAGCGCATCGCTCGCCTGGATGGCCATCGCCGCGCGGCGCTCGTAGTACGGCGTCAGCGTGTGCGGGATCACCATGTTCATGGTGTCGTGGCCGCCGAACAGGTTGATCACGACCAGGCGCTTCTGCGTGAGCGGCGCGCCGTAGGCGGTGGGGACGATGCCCTTAATGGGCCCGAGGGCGACGAGCCCGGCCGCGGCGGCCGCGACCTTGAGCACGTCACGCCGCGTGACGCCCTTGGGGCCCGCGAAGGAATGACTTCTGGATTCGGTCGGCTGCGACGGCGCGGGGCGGCGTTGCCTCTCCTCCCCGACTCGGCTCCGCGATGAGTCGCGTCGTCGAGGCGCCTTGCCCCGCGCCGTCTCGCTCGCCCTCGGTCCGACGAAGTCACTCCTGCGCGGGCCCTTGGGGATCTGTCCGTGAGCTGGGTGGCGATGGCACATGGTGGTGGTCCCTATCGAACGTGGTACGTGGGGTGCTGGGCGAGGACGTAGAGCGCGCCGCGGACGCGCTGATCCATGTTGGTGGCCGTGAGGGGGGAGGCGGCGACGCTGCCGTCGCCCTGCCGCGCGGTCACCATGTAGTCCACGAGTGCCTGCCGCTCGCCCTTCGTGAGATCCACGTCGAGGCGCGCGGCGAGGGCGTCGATGATCTCGGCCGCGGAGCGCTTCCCGGGCGGCGGCACGATGTCGAGCACGTCGATGCCCCAGCCCGCCTGGCGGGACGTGTCATCGACCGTGTACTCGATGAGGTTCGTGCGATCGACCATCGCCTGCGCCGAGAACCAGGCCGTACCCGAGGGCCAGCCGTCCACGACCGGCGGCTGCGTCGGACGCATGCCCAGGTTGTTCAGGTAGAAGTCCAGGTCGCGGGTGCGGATGCGCAGCCCCGTGGCGCGCATGAAGCCGATGCCGTATTCCACCGGGCTCTTTACGAAGTCCTCCTGCGCGCGGCTCGAGAAGAACGCCTCGGACAGGAACATCGTCCGCAGCGTGGTGCCCAGATCCCAGCCCGAGTCCCGCAGCACGGCGCCGAGCGCGTCCACGAGCTCCTGCGGCGGATCGTCCATGACGAAGTACGCGAGCAGCTTGCGGAAGATGAACTTCTCGGGCTCGCGCTCGGCGAGCGTGATGTCCGCGACCGACGCGAAGTCGTCGCCGAGATCCTGGCCCGGCACGGTCGTGCCGAGGAACGCCTTCTCGCCGGTGTCGTGGCGGTTGGCGTCGAACTCCATGTAGTAGGACGTGACGTTGCGTCCGGGCACCGGGTAGTCGGTGACCTGCCGCGAACGCTCGCGCCAGCCTGTGAACGCACCCGACGCCTCGACGATGTCCTCCTGTGTGTAGCCGTTGTCCGCGCCGAGCGTGAACAGCTCCCAGAACTCGCGGGCGAAGTTCTCGTTGGGGGCCTGGCGGCGGTTCTGATCGCCGTTCAGGTACTTCAGCATCGCGGGGTGGCGGGCCATGGCGACCAGCAGGTCGCGGTAGTTCCCCGCGCCGTCGCGGCGCCAGAGGTTCACGTAGTCCACCATGTAGGCACCGCGGCCGATGTCCTGGTTGCCGACCGCGAAGTGGTCCGACCAGAAGAACGCGAGCGCCTCCTGAAAGGGCGTCTCCGTGTTCATCATGATGTTCTGCCACCACCGCGTCACCTCGGTGGAGTTCGGCACGATGCCGTCGGGGTCGTTGTCGTCCTGGAGCTCGTCTTCGGTCGCCGCCACCTCGACGTCCGCCCCGAGCTGGAGGTCGAGCATGTCATCGACGTACGCCGCGAGCCCGCGCGCGCGGATGTCGGCCACGGCGGCGTCCTGCACGTTCCACTGCGTGCGGTTCAGGAAGTGCCGCACCTCGCCGTCGGTGAGCGCCTGCTGCGCGGCGAGCGAGTACTTGCGGTTGCGGCGTACCGCGACGTCGATGGTCGTCGTGGCGCGGCCGGCGATGTTCGCCGCTGTGACGGTGAACGGCGCCTCTGCGGACTCCGCCGTGGGCACGCCGGAGATCACGCCCGTCGCGGCGTCGATGGTGAGGCCCGGCGGCAGTGCGGGTTCGATCGACCAGGCCGTCGCGGCGTCGCCGGTGACCGTCGGCACGTTGGGGGCGATGGCGTCCTCGGTCTCGTAGAGCGCTGTCGTCGCGGCGTACACGAGCGCGCGCGGCGCCAGGGTCGTGTCCAGCGCCACGACGCCCTTCGTGAGCTTGGCGCCGTAGCCGCTCGCCGACCACGCGAGCGCTGCGTTGCCGGGGACGTGATCGCCGCGCCCCGTGAAGCGGAAGCCCTTGCCGCGGAAGGTCACGTTGAACGTCTTGCCATCGCGGCCGCCGACCTTGATCGGGACGGGAGCGCCGCAGGCCCGTACCTCGCCGCTGCCGCCGAGCCTGCCTCTCTTGGCCGTTGTCACGACGGCCGTCACCGTGGCGATCGTGGGCTCCGCGTCCGTGAGATCGAGGGCGAAGGCCGAGGCGCCCGGGGCGACGGTGCCCCTCGACTTGGCGCTGCCTTCGAAGTCGCCGCCGGCGAACGAGCCCTTGAGCGTGAGCCGGTCCTTCTTGCCCGACTTGGCCGTCAGCTTGAAGCTGTGGCCGCTGCCGCGGAAGCGCACGGCGCCCCTGACGGCCAGACGTGACCCGCCGATCGCCAGCTCGCCCGAGAGCTTGCCGCGTACGTTGGTCGTGACGGTGAGGATGCCGTCCAGCGCTCCCGCGTCCGTCGTGACGCGAATGGGGAAGTCGCCGTCGAGGCAGACCGGCGCGAGCGTGACGTCGAAGACGAAGGCCTCGCCGCCGGTCTCGCTCTTCGGCTTCTTCCTGCCGGCCAGCGCCGGCGGCGCGGCCAGTGCCGCGAGCAGTGCCAGCGCCACGCTCGCACTCGCGAGTCCCGTTACCCTTGGCCTCATCGTCAGTCTCCGATTCGCGATATTGTTGAGACGGCGTCTCACCCGTTGACTCAGAGTCGAGCAGATTTTCGTTGGGGCCCGCGCAGGAATACGTTCGTAGGACCGAGGGCGAGCGAGACGGCGCGGGGCAAGGCGCCTCGACTCATTGCGGAGCCGAGTCGGGGAGGAGAGGCAACGCCGCCCCGCGTCGTCGCAGCCGACCGAATCCCGAAGTTACTCCTGCGTGGGCCCTTACGGTGAAGCGTCTCGTCAGCCCGTGCGAGCGCTCTTCCCTCGGTCGGTAGCACACACAGCCGACTATACCTTGGACCTGCAGCTCTTGGACCTGCACGCTGGATCTGCGGCGCGGCGGGCAGGCCGCTACCGCGCGAAGCGCCGGACGCGCCAGATGGCGCTGAACGTCGAGACGTACAGCGCCCCGTCCGGCCCCTCGGTGATGTCGAGCGGCTTGTTCGCGATGGCTTCGCCGTCCGCGAACAGCAGGAACGGCGCCTGCTCGTCGATGTCGGTCAGGAGTTCCCCCGAGAGCCTGATGCGCCGCACCTCGGCGAGGTCGTAGCCACAGAGGAACAGATCGTCGGCGAACTCGCTGCCGAACGCGTCCGGCGACACGAACGTGATCCCCGTGGGCACGATGACGGGCGTCCACGACGTCAGCGTGAACCCACGCAGGAACACCGGCAGGCCGGGGGGCACCGGACCCCACTCGAAGTTCTTCTCGGGCTGCGCGAAGAGCAGCTTGTCATTGGCCGTCGGGCCGTTCTCCGACACGAACAGGCCGCCCGTGCGCGTGTGGAACGCGAGCCCGAACGGATTGCGCAGCCCGCGGCACCACTCGGGATCGCCGGGGATCGGGTTGTCCGCGGGAACGCTCCCGTCTGGCGTGTAGCGCAGGATGCGCCCCGCGCGTGAGCCGTCGGTCTGCGCCAGCGCCGGGACCGTCGTGTCGCCGATGCTCACGTAGAGGTTGCCGTCCGGTCCGAAGGCGAGATCCCCCGCGTTGCGCAGCGTGCCGATCGGCAGGTCGTCCACGATCACCGTCGGCGCCGTGCCGACGTCGCCGCTCGCCGTGAGACGAAGCACCTGATTGCGGTCGGCGTGACCGTCCGCCGCGGGCACCGAGGCGTAGACGAAGACGTGCCCGGACGTCGCGAAGTCGGGCGCGAGCGCGATTCCGAGCAGTCCCTGCTCACCCAGCGTGAGCACGGCGAGCGAGTGGAACGGCGTCGCGCGCAGCTCTCCGGCGGCCGAGACGACGCGCACGTTGCCCGTGCCCAGTTCGTTGAAGAACAGCCGTCCGTCGGGCGCGAACGCCATCTTCACGGGCACGGAGAGAGCGCTGAGATACGGCGCGGCGACGAACCCCGCGGCCAGCTCGTCGATGCCCGGCGGCAGCGCGGGCGTCACCTCGATCGAGAGCGTCGTCTGCGCCGCGCCCGCGGCGTTCGTGGCCGTCACCACATAGTCCGCCGCCTGCTGCGCCACGAGCGGGGTGCCGGAGATCGCGCCCGTCGCGTCGTCGAACCGCAGCCCGGCGGGCAGCGCGGGCGCCACCGTGAACGCGATGGCCGCGCCGCCGCCGATGCTCGGCGCCGCGAGCGCCGCGCTCTCGCCGACCCGCAGCGACGGCGACGTGTCCGCGTAGCGCGGCGGCCCCGGGGCGGCGAGCTGCGAGAGCGGGGTGGCCAGCGACTCGTTGGATCCCGTCACGACGATCCAGAGGGACGCCGTCCCGGAGCACGCGGTGGCCTCGATGCGCACGGCGCCCGGCGCGTCGCCGAGCCGCACGCGATAGCGGCCTGCGGCCGTGCGCTCCAGAGGGCCGGCGAGCACGCCTGCGCCCGCCGGGAGCGTCTCCGCGACGAGCAGTGCCGCGGCGGGGAACTCCCCGTCGTCCGCGGGGACGGCGCGCAGCCGCACTGTCCCGCCGCCGCGTCGCAGTGCGCTGCCGCGCGCCGGCCGCACGAGCAGCGCGGGGCAAGGCTCCGCGCGTCTCGCCAGCCGCCGCCGCAGCCGGTTGGCGTCGCGCGCGGCGCGTTTCAGGGCGCGGACGAGATCCAGCCGCGGCGCGCCGTCCGCCGCGAGCAGTTCGGCCACTGCGTCCGTGCGGGCGATGAGCCGCTCGGTCTTGCGCCGCGTCGTGCGCCTGCCGCGCCCGAGGGAGTCCTGCGCGTCGGCGTCGTTCATGAGCGCGCGGGCCGCGCGGGCCGCCGTACTCGCCCTCGCCAGTGCGCCCTCGGCCGTCCCGCGATCGTCCCGCACGATGGCACCGGCGCACTCGGTCAGTGCCCCGAGGGTTTCCTGCACCCGGTCGCCGGGGGCATCGGCGAGAGCATTCGAGGGCCACGGCGCGAGCAGCAAGATGACGAACAGAGCGGCGCGGACGAAGGACATCGTCCTAGGCTCGCCGCGGTCCGTCGATCGGTCAACTCCCCGGCCAGCGGTCGGAGTCCCGACGCCGTCCGCGCCGATCGTCCCGCGGCCTGCTAGCCTCTGCCCATGGAGGACGACGAGGATCGCACACTCGAGCTCGGGGAGTACCGCGCGCGACACGCGGAGAACCTGCGGCGTCAGCTCGAGCGCACGCGCGGCACGTATCTCATGATGCGCGAGTCCGGGTACTCCAAGGACACCTCCGTTCGCCTGCGGTTCGCGTATCGGGCGGCTCCCCACGAGGCGGCGAACGCGCTGGCCGAGCATCTCCGCGCGCGCACGAAGTACGTCGTGAAGGTGGACGCGGAAGGGGATCGCTGGATCGTGCATGGTGTGACCAAGCGGGCGCGGCTGTCGGCCTCCAGTCTCGGCCGCTGGGTGCACTGGATGTACACGGCCGGCTACAGATTCGATTGCGTGTTCGACGGATGGGGCGCCCGCGTCTCCGGGTAGATGCGAGTTCTCTGGGGCGTCCGCACGACGTCTCACCGCAACGGCTCATTGGTCCCGCCGATTTCGTTACGGCAACTCGGATTCCGCTGGCCGTGGCCTTCCCGTTCCTGCCGGACTGGCGCTGGCAGGTCGCGTCGGTCGTGATCGCGGGCGTCTCCGACGTACTCGACGGCTGGATCGCGCGGCGCATCGGTTCATCGCGTATCGGCGCCGTTCTCGATCCCGTCGCCGACAAGGCGTTCATGCTCTCGGCCTTCGTGACGCTCGTCGGCACGGAGCTGCGCGAGGTGCTCGCGACGTGGGAGCTGGCGCTCGTGCTATCGCGTGACCTGGCGGCCATCGCCGCGTTCGCGATGCACGCCGCCATGCGTCGCAGCGTCACGCTGCCCGCGCGCCTCTCCGGCAAGCTGGTGACGGTGGGGCAGTTCCTCGTGCTGCTCGCGATCGTGCTGCACTGGCCGTTCGTGCGGCCCCTGGCGTGGCTGACGGGTGCCGTCGCACTCTGGTCGATCCTCGACTACTTCCGCGCCGGGCGCGCCGAGATGCGCCGCCGCTACGGATGACCTGGAACTCCGCGGGCCGCGGCGGCCCGCGGCAGCCACATCCACGCCGTTGCTGCCAGCGGCCTGGAAGCGGCCGTGGCGGGTCTCCGATCTACGCGAACGGCCGCGTGCGCGGACTGCCGGGATGCTCGTGGTGCAGCCGCGCGAGGCGCACGTAGCGTTCGGGGATCATGCGCAGGTACTGCGCCTCCTCGGGGCGCACCTCGCGCACCACGCGGCCGGGGACGCCCATCACGACCATGCCGTCGGGCACCACGGTGTTCGGGGGCACGACGCAGCCGGCGGCGATGAGACAGCCCTTGCCGACGACGCACCCGGCGAGGATACGCGCGGCGATCGCCACGAGCGTGCCGTCGCCCACGCTCACGCAGTGCACGATCGCGCCGTGCCCCATGGACACGTCGTCGCCGATGACCAGCGGGACGTCGTCGTCGCAGTGGACGATGACGCCGTCCTGCAGATTGCAGCGCGCACCGATCGTCACCGGCGCCACGTCGCCGCGAACGGCCGCCGAGCACCAGACGTTCGTGTCCTCGCCGATCTCGACGTCACCGAGGACGCGGGCCGTGTCCATCACGTAGACACCGCGGATACGCTGCATGTGCATGGCGTCAATCTACCGGCAGACGGTCGCGCCGCCGCACGTCGGTTGCGCCGGAGGGTCTTCGGATCGGCGCGTCGTTCGGCGATCATCGGGGGGCACATGGATGCTCCGCACCCCGACCCACCGCCGGCTGCCGCGCCGGGGACGGAGGCGGCGTCGCCGGGCCCCGGCGGCTGGACCGGGTTCTGGGTCGTCGTCTGGGCGGCGTGCGCCGGGATGCCGGCGGCGCTCGGCGCGGCGGCGCTCGCGATCGCGCCCCGCGCGCTCGACATCCTCAGCCTGAATCTGGAGCGGGCCGCGCTGCGGGAAGGACTGCCGCCCGAGGCGGTGATGGAGCCGACGAACCACATCGTGGCCTCGGCGACGGCCCTCACGGAACTCGTGCAGCCGTGGCTGCCGGCCGTTGCGGCAACCTGCGCCCTCCTGGTCGTCGCCGGCGTGCGCCTCGCCGCGGGGACCGAGTTCGGCCGGCGCGCAACGCGTTGGTCGCTCGGGCTGCTGGTCGCGGTCGCCGCTGCGGGTGGGAGCCACCTCTCGATGCGGCTCCTGCCGCGCCTCGACGCGCACGCCGCCGCCGTGCGCGCAGCGCTTGCGACGCTCGCCGATCAGACGGGCGAGATCGTCCCCGGCGGCACGGTCGACGCGTTGTTCGACGTGACCTGGGTCGTCCTGGCGATCTGGATACCCGTCGCGCTGGTCATCGTGCCGTCGGCCCTGCTGTGGCTGGCCGCCGGCACGCGCTCGCTGCGAGCCTGGTGCGCGTCCCGAGCTGAGAAGCAGCCCGCGCGCGACAGAGCGTGAGCAGGAATCCCACGCGGCGCCGTCCTGACGCACACGGGCTTGGCGATTACGGGCCCGCGATCACGGGCGCTGCGATCACGAGCCGGAGGAGTTGACGGTGGATCTGGCGCTGGACCTGACGGCGACGTCATTCCAGCCGCGCCGCGCCTTCTCGCGATCCTGCAAGGCCGAGTGGACGAGGATCACGAGCTCGGGGCAGTCGTCCGCGGGGCAGTACGTGAGGCCACCGAGGAGGATGGGGTCCTGGGTCAGCCCGTGCGTGAGGCAGCGCCACCACGTCCCGACGAGATCGTTGTCCTCGGGCAGCAGGCCCGGTCGTTCACGCTTCCTTTTTCTCGGCATGCAACACTCTCTCTCGCCCCTCAACCGTTCGCGCCTACCCCAATAGACGAGCGGAACACGGCGAGAGTTCCTGGAATCCCGGAAACGGCCTCAAGATTGCTTGCATCCGGCCGCGGCGTGTCGTTCGGCGCGTGCATGCCCTCTGGGATCGACATGTGCGCGCTGCGATGGCGCAAGGTGGACGAGGCGCCCGCGGCGGACTTCAATCGGGCACACTGCGAGCCATGAGAGCGGGGACCGGCGTGCCGCGCCGGGGCCCGGAAGCGGAGGAACGATGCTGAACGAGCGCGCGAGGGATGCCTACGCGGTGCAGGACTACGGCGCCACGCCGCCCATCGACGGCGTCGAGGTCGTCGCCCTGCGCCGCTTCAACGATGACGGCGGCTCGATGACGGAGCTCGGGCGGCTCACGTCCGGCCTCCATGCCGATCTGCCGGGATTCGACGTGCGTCAGGTGAACTTCAGCACGATGGACCCCGGCGTCATCAAGGCCTTCCATCTCCACCGCCGCCAGACCGACGTCTGGTTCGTCCCACCGACGAGCAAGATGCTGGTCGTCCTGGGTGATGCTCGCGAGGGCTCGGCGACCGAGGGCGAGGTGCGCCGCATCGTGATGGGGGACGGCAGCTCGCGTCTCCTGCGCATTCCGCCCGGCGTTGCCCACGGCGTGCGCAACATCGGCACCGGCAGCGGCCAGATCATCTACTTCGTGGACACGCAGTTCGACGCCGACCCGGGGCGTTGCGACGAGGGGCGCCTGCCCTGGGACCACTTCGGCGCGGATGTCTGGGAGAAGGAACGCGGCTGATCGCGGCGTGCGCTGCGGCAGCCCGCCACGTGGCGCGGCAGGCCCAGCGCTACTGCTGGGAGGCCGCGATCAGGTTGAGGGCGGAGCCGGCCTCGAACCAGGCGATCTGCTTGGCGGTCATCGTGTGGCGCGTGGCGAAGGTCTCGTCGCTGCCGTCGGCATGGGTGAGGCGGATGGTCACCGTGCTGCCGGGCGCGAGGGCGGTCAGGCCCTCGATCGCGAACGTATCGTCCTCGCGGACCTTCTCGTAGTCGGCCGGATCGACGAACACGAGCGGCAGGACGCCCTGCTTCTTGAGGTTCGTCTCGTGGATGCGGGCGAACGAGCGCACGATCACCGCGCGGCATCCGAGGTGCCGTGGCTCCATCGCGGCGTGCTCGCGTGACGAGCCCTCGCCGTAGTTCTCGTCGCCGACGACGACCCAGCCGAGGCCCTCGCCCTTGTACCAGCGCGCGAGCACGGCGCAGTTGATGCCCTTCTCGCCCGTCACGACGTTGGTGGCCGTGCCCGGCTCGCCCCCGAAGCGGTTGACCGCGCCGATCAACATGTTGCCGCTGATGTTGTCGAGGTGCCCGCGGAAGCGCAGCCACGGTCCGGCGGGGCTGATGTGGTCCGTCGTGCACTTGCCGGCAGCCTGGATCAGGAGGCGCAGACCCGTCAGGTCCGTGCCTTCCCACGCGGCGAACGGCGTGAGTTCCTGGAGGCGCTCGGAGTCCGCGGCGATGGCGACGGCGACCGCGTCCGGGTCCGTGGACGGGGCCAGGTAGCCGTCGCGGGCGTCCTCGAAGCCCGTCGGCGGCAGTTCCTTCCCGGTCGGCGCGCCGAGACGCACTTCGCTGCCGTCCGCGGCGGTCAGCGTGTCGCGCTGCGGATCGAAGTCCAGGCGTCCGGACAGGGCGTAGGCGACCACCATCTCCGGGCTGGTGATGAACGAGAGCGTCTCGGGGTTGCCGTCGTTGCGCTTGCGGAAGTTGCGGTTGTAGCTGTTGACGATGGCGTTGCGCTGCCCCGGCTCCATGTCGTCGCGCTGCCACTGCCCGATGCACGGACCGCACGCGTTGGCGAGCACGGTGCCGCCGATGCTCTCGAGCACCTGCATCTGGCCGTCGCGCCGGATGGTGGCATCCACCTGATCGGAGCCCGGCGTCACGAGCAGGGGCACCTTGACCTCGATGCCGTGCTCCTGCGCCTGGCGCGCCACCGACGCCGCGCGCTCCATGTCCTCGTACGACGAATTCGTGCACGAGCCGATGAGCGCGGCGGAGATCGTCTCGGGGAAGCCGTCGGCCGCCACGGCCGCGCGCATCTCCGACACGCGGTGGACGAGGTCGGGCGTGTGCGGACCGACGATCATGGGCTCGAGCGCGCCGAGATCGATCTCGACCACGCGGTCGTAGAACCGCTCCGGGTCCTCGTGGCACTGCGGGTCGGCGACCAGCAACTCCGCGTGCTGTTCGGCCAGCGCGGCGATGTCGGCGCGGTCGGTGACCCGCAGGTACGCCGCCATGCGCGCGTCGAACGGAAAGACCGACGTCGTCGCGCCGTGCTCCGCGCCCATGTTGCAGATCGTGGCCTTGCCGGTGCACGAGATGGACGCCGTGCCCGGCCCGAAGAACTCGACGATGTGGTTCGTGCCGCCCTTGACGGTCAGCACCTCCATGAGCTTCAGGATCACGTCCTTGGGCGCGCACCAGCCCGAGAGCTCGCCCGTCAGCCGCACGCCGATGACGCCCGGCCAGAGCAGCCCGAAGGGCTCGCCCACCATGACGTCCACCGCGTCCGCGCCGCCGACGCCGATGGCCACCATGCCGAGCCCCCCGGCGTTGGGCGTGTGCGAGTCGGTGCCGATCATCATGCCCCCGGGGAAGGCGTAGTTCTCGAGCACGACCTGGTGGATGATCCCGGCGCCCGGCTTCCAGAAGCCCATGCCGTACTTGGCGCCGGCGGTGCGCAGGAAGTCGTAGACCTCGGCGTTGGTGGTGTTCGCGGCGGCCAGGTCCTCGCCCGCGCCGCGTCGTGCCAGGATGAGATGGTCACAGTGGATGGTCGCCGGTATCGCCGTGTCGCGGCGGCCCGAACGCATGAACTGCAGTACGGCCATCTGCGCCGTCGCGTCCTGCATCGCGACGCGGTCGGGACGCAGCTCTGCCGTCGTCGAGCGGCGCTGCGGCGCGGCCGTCACGCCGTCGAGGTCCCAGAGGTGCGAGACCAGGATCTTCTCGGCCAGCGTGAGCGGCCTCCCGAACAGTTCGCGACCGCGCGCATGACGTGCTGCGGCGCTCGTGTAGACCCCGCGAGCCAGTTCCAGGGGAGTGATCTGCTGCGTCATGGCGCGTACCTCGCTCGATTCCGACGGATCCTGCGGCCGAAACGGTTGATGATAGCCTCTGGGATCGACGAACCCACGGGAAGGAGGAGCGCGCGCGGGCGCCGCGCGGAGTTCCGCGATCGTCGCGCGGGCGGGTAGTCTCCACGCCCCGTTCTCGTTCCCGAACCGGAGGTGTGTCTTGGTGTTGCGGTCCACTCTCTCGGCGCTGCTCGTGGTCGCGGCCGCCCTGCTGTCCGGCTGTATCTGCTCCCGTCCCGCGAACCGTCCCTGTTCCCGCGCGGCCGGAGGGGCCGCGCCGCAGGCATCCGCGTCCGGCATCGACGTCGGCGACGGCGTCACCATCACCGGGCAGCCCTCCGAGGACGACTGGGCGGCGTACGCCGCCGCGGGCTACCGCACCGTCGTCAACTTCCGCACGACGCGCGAGGGAGCCGATCGCGAGCGCGACTTCGTCGTCGCGAACGGCATGCAGTACTTCCACGTCCCGATTGCGGGACCGCAGGTCACCGTGGGTGCCGCCGACGCCATCGCGGCGATCGTCGCGAGCCCGGCCAACGGCCGCGTGCTCCTGCACTGCAGCAGCGGCAATCGCGCCGCCGGCGCCTGGTCGGTGTACCTCGCGCGTCATCGCGGCGTCGGTGTCGAGGCGGCCCTCGCCGCGGGCGCGCGGGCGGGGATGACGAAGCAGAAGGTCCGCGCCGCCGCCCGCGCCGCCATCGAGCGCGAATAGGCCGCTGCGCCGGGCTGTTTGGTCCATGCAGGGAGCCGCCGCGCGCTGCTCCCGATCGGAGTCTCGTGATGAAGTCCCTTCCCCGATCCGTCCTGCTCGTCGCTCTGGCGCTGGGCGTCGCGGCCCCCGCGCCGGTACGTGCACAGGACGTTCAGGAGCCGAGCGATCCGGCGTTCACGTACTACGAGTCGGCCAAGCAGAAGATCCTGCGGTCGGCGGGCAAGAAGGTCTGGGATGCCGCCGAGCAGGCCAAGCGCCGCAACTTCTTCCAGTACGCCACGCAGGAGGCCGAGCGCGCCCTGACCTTCGACCCCGATCAGAAGGACGCGCGCGAGTACCTCGGCTACGTCCGTCGCGGCAAGGTGTGGAAACTCGACGCGGACGCCGCGGCGAAGGTCAAGCGGCAGAACGTGCGCAGTGGTTCGAACGGCAAGTTCGAGCCCATGGAGTCGTTCGAGAAGCGCATCGAGGAGTGGAAGGAGAAGTACCTCGCGAAGGCCAACGCGTACGTGGCGGCGAAGTACGCCGTGCTCGGTGACGACTGTGCCAAGAAGGGCTTCCCGCTCCAGGCCCGCAAGGGCTACGAGGAGTCGCTGCGGCTGGACCCCGACAACAAGAAGGCCCGCAAGGGACTCGGCTACAAGCGCATGGGCAAGGTCTGGCTCACGAAGGAGCAGGACGACGCCCGCGAGCAGGCGACCAAGGCCGATGAGGTCAAGGACGCGAGCCGCTGGGAGGGCGTCCTCGGCACCGAGCTCGCCAAGGCGCAGTCACGGCACTTCCGCGTCGAGGGCCGCATCGACGTGGCGGAGTGCAAGGAGATCTGCTTCGCCCTCGAGACCGGCTACGCCTACTACCTGTCGGACCTCGGCATCGACCCCACCAAGGACGTCTTCGGCGGCCGCCGCGCGACGTTCGTCTTCATGGAGGACGGTGATCAGTGGCAGAAGTTCTGCGACGCCTTCGGCGGTGACGACTTCACCCGCAAGACGGGCGGCACCGGCGACACCGGCGGACTGATCTTCGGCCACCGCATGCGGGAGACGAGCAGCCCCGTCCTGCGCAAGGACGGCGCGCTGCACCAGGCCGTGCACATGCTGAACCTCAAGGTGTTCGACATGCGCGGCGGGGCGTGGATCAACGAGGGGCTTGCGTACTACTACTCCGTCAAGGTGCAGGAGACGTGCCTCACGCACTGCGTCGCGCTGAAGAAGGGCCAGTACGCCAACCAGGGCCGGGAGGGCGGCCTCAAGGACTGGAACGACGCGAGCAACTGGAAGCCCAACGTGAAGGAGCTCGTGCGGCGCAAGGCGGACATCGAGCTGCGCGAACTGGTCATCAAGCCGATCACGCAGCTCGAGTTCGAGGCCACCATCAAGGCCTGGAGCGTCATCCAGTGGATGATGGACACCGATCGCGACCGCTTCATCGCGCTGCTGGACCGGCTCGGCGGCCGCGGCAACCACGTGAGGATCCTCGAGAGCGAGTTCGACAAGAGCCTCGAGGACATCGACATCGCGTGGCGCGAGTACGTGCTGCGCAACTACTGAGATGCCGGCTGGGCGTCTGGAGTGTCCGCCGCGGGCGGCCTCTCCCCGGGGATCGGCGCAGGGCTGTCGTGCGCGGCGCCCCAGAGCCAGGCGCGCAGCAGCTCGTAGTCGAGCGCCAGGATCACCGCGCCCGTGAACAGCCCGATGACGCCCGACGTGAGCATGCCGCCGATGGAGCCGATCAGCAGCACCAGCGCCGGCGTCTCGACCTCCTTGCCGAACAGGAACGGCTTGAGGACGTTGTCGGAGACCATCACGAGCACGGCCCAGACCGTGTAGATGACCGCGGTCGTCGTCGGCTCCACCGAGAACACGTAGATGATCGTCGGCAGGACGACCACGGCCGCCGGGATCTGCACCGTCGTCAGCACCAGGCAGATGAGCGCCCACAGGCCCGCGGCCGGGATGCCGACGACGGCGAACCCGAGGCCCGCCAGCGTGGACTGGATGATCGCCACGCCGAGCACGCCGCGTGCGACGCCGCGCACGGTCACGGTGGCGATACGCGCGAAGTCGGTGCCGCGCCGTCCGGCCAGGCGCGCGGCGAGCGCCTGCCCGACCCCCGACGCCCAGTCGGCCTTGGCCAGGAACGCTGCGGCGATCAGGATGGCGAACACCATCTGCAGCACCGCCGCGCCGAGCGAGCCCGCCAGGCCCAGGATGGCCGTGGCCACGCCCTTGAGGTGCGGCGCGATCGTGGCGAGAGCGGGCGCGAGATCCTTCGAGGCGCTCGACCAGAACTCGTGCAGCGGCTTGCCGATCGCCGGCCAGTCGGCGACCCTGGCCGGTGGCGGCGGGATGTGGAGCGCGCCCTCGGACACGTCGTTGGCGAGGTCCTGGGCACCGCTCACCAGCGTCGCCGAGAACACGATCGTGGGGACGACCACGGCGGCCAGCCCGAGCGCCGCCACGAGTACCGCCGCCGCGCCCGGGCGGTTCCCGATGGCGGCGGAGAAGCGCTGGAACCAGGGGTAGATCGTGACGGCGAGCAGCACGCCCCAGAGCACCGCGTGCGCGAAGGGGGCGAGGATGTAGAAGCACCATGCGACGAGTGCGACGATCACGCCGACACGCAGGATCAGCTCGAACGTCTTGCCGACCGGGGCACCGCCGTCGGTCGGCGGCGGGGACGCGTCGTGGACAGCATCGGACATGGCGCACTCCAGTGGGGGACGCCCGCAGTATCCCAGGCGCCACCGACGTCGCGGAGGCCGGCCGTGCGATCAGCGCAGTCAGCGGGGGCGGCGGCTCATCGCGCGCCGTCCTCGTCCGGCGCGGTCTCCGGGGCGAGCCCGAGCACCTCGCGCAGCCGCCGACGCTGCTCGGGAACCTCGACGGCGCTCGCCGCAAGTCGGCGCACGTCGGCCTGCAGCTTCGCCCAGGCCTCCGGCTCGCGTCCGCCCGGACGGGGCAGTCGTGTGTCGGTGGCGGCGCGGTCCAGGGCGCGCTGGAGCGCACCACCGGCGTCATCGAGCCTCGTCCGCACGAGGAACAGGTGTCGTGCCGCGTGCAGCCGCAGCCACGCGCGGTGGAGGGACGGCCGCAACTATCCGGCTCGAGCGCAACCAACGGGCTCGAGGTGCGGTGGCCCACCGGAGTGCCGTGTCGATCTCGCGTCGCCCGTCGTACGGGGCGGCCCATGTGCCGCCCCCGGAGGTTCAGAGATCGCTGCGGCATTGGCGTACCACAGCGGCCGTGCTGCAGACCGGCGGACCGGCTCAACGATGCCGAGCGGCACCGCGGGCGGCGCCAGGAGGCGGCCCCACGATGACGCGCGCGGCCTGGGAGGGGACGCCTCCGGGCGGGGCTCTGCGGCCGCTCCCCCTCGACTGACACGCTCGAGCGGACGTTTGCGTCTGGAAGCGTCTCTGCTGGGACCGGGGCGGCGCTGCTGTAGCCTCGCCCGCCGGATGGAAGAGACCTCGCAGCCGCCGCAGTTCGGGTTCGTCATCGACCACCGCAAGTGCATCGGCTGTCACGCCTGCACGGTGGCCTGCAAGTCCGAGAACCAGGTTCCGGTGGGGCAGTTCCGCACGTGGGTGAAGTACACCGAGAAGGGCACCTACCCGAGCGTGCGGCGGCACTTCACGGTGCTGCGCTGCAACCACTGCGATGACGCGCCCTGCGTCACGATCTGTCCCGTCACGGCGCTCCACAAGCGCCCCGACGCCATCGTCGATCTCGACCGCGACGCGTGCATCGGCTGCCGCGGCTGCATGCAGGCCTGCCCCTACGACGCGCTGTACCTGAACGAAGAGACGGGCACGGCGGAGAAGTGCCACTACTGCGCGCACCGCACCGAGATCGGTCTGCAGCCCGCGTGCGTCGTCGTCTGCCCCGAGCAGGCGATCGTGTCCGGCGACGTCTCCGACGAGGAGTCGCCGATCGCCAGGCTGATCCGCGAGGAGACCACGTCGCAACGCAAGCTCGACAAGGGCACGCGGCCGCGCGTCTGGTACGTGGATGCCCTGCCCGAGGCGCTGCGCCCCAACGAGGCTTGCGAGCCGTCGCAGTACATCTGGTCCGATCGCCGCCGCGATCCGCCGCCGGTGCCCGCGGGCTTCGAGCCGCCCGACGACGTCCTGCACTCGCTCGACGTGGATCACCCGCCGGTGTGGGGCCGGCACATCTGGACGTATCTCGTCACCAAGAACCTGGCGGCGGGCGCGATGATCGTTGCCCCCGCGCTGGCCTACACGGGGCTCGCGCGCGGGGATCCGCTGCAGCTCGTCCCCGAGGCCGTGGGGCTGGTGTTCCTCGCGATCACGATGTTCCTTCTCGTGCACGACCTGGGGCGGCCCGAGCGCTTCATGAAACTGTTGCTCGCGCCCAACACGAAGTCGTGGCTCGTGCGCGGCGCGTGGGTGCTGACGGCCTTTGGCCTGCTGACGACCGTCTCGCTCGTGATGCTCCTGCTCGGCGCCCACGAGCAGGCGGACCTCGTGCGGCGCATCGATCTGCCCTTCGCCGTGCTGGCGTCGGGCTACACCGCGTGGCTGTTCAAGCAGTGTCGCGGGCGCGATCTGTGGATCGAGCCGGGGCTCTTCACCAAGCTCGTGCTGCGCGCCGTGCTGCTCGGGCTGGCGGTCGTCGTGACCGTCGCCGCGCCGTCCGGCGGTACGCTGCCGATGGCCGCCGCGTACGTCGTGGCTCTCGGCCTCTACCTCGTCGTGGAGTACCGCAAGGTGAGCCGGACCAAGGACGGCGCCCGCGCCCACGCCATCCTCGAGGAGACGGGCAAGCCGCGCGAGGGCGCGCTGCTGCAGCTCGTCGCGGCGGCGTTGCTCCTGGTCGCTGCGGTGCTCGGCAGCGACGGCGGCGCCGGCGACGCTGCGCGCATCGTGGCCGGCGTCGCGCTCCTGCTGACGCTCCTCGGTCAGTTCGTCCACGAGAAGGCCTGGGTAGAAGCCGGGCAGGCGGTGCCCCTGTCATGAGCGACATGAGCGACTCGACGGAGACGGATGCCGGCCCGAGCGCCGAGCGCGCGCCCTCGGGCGCGGCGTGGCGCGTCACGCCGCTGCACTCGTTTCCGCCCCCCGAGAAGTGGGACGACTGGGTCGAGTACGACGCCCAGGCATGGCCGCGCAAGGTCGAGAAGCACTACAGGCTCGTGCCGACCATCTGCTTCAACTGCGAAGCGGCCTGCGGGCTCGTCGCGTACATCGACAAGGCGACGGACCGCATCCGCAAGCTCGAGGGCAACCCGTACCACCCGGGCTCGCGCGGCCGCAACTGCGCCAAGGGCCCGGCGACCCTCAACCAGGTCGATGATCCGGAGCGCATCCTCTACCCGCTGAAGCGCTGCGGGCCGCGCGGCTCGGGGAAGTTCGAGCGCACGACCTGGGACGAGGTCATCGCGACGCTGGCGGCGCGCATCCGCAAGGCGCTGACCGAGGAGCGGCGCGACCAGGTCATGTACCACGTTGGGCGCCCGGGCGCGGACGGCTTCATGGGGCGGCTGCTGCACGCGTGGGGCGTGGACGGCCACAACAGCCACACCAACGTCTGCTCCGCCGCCGCGCGGCTCGGCTACGTGCTCTGGTCCGGCAGCGACAGGCCGTCACCGGACCACGCGCACGCCAAGCTCATCCTGCTCATCTCGTCGCACCTCGAGACCGGCCACTACTTCAACCCGCACGCACAGCGCATCATCGAAGGCAAGATGGCCGGCGCGAAGATCGTGACCATCGACGTGCGCCTGTCGAACACCGCGTCGATGAGCGATCACTGGATCGCCCCGCACCCCGGGTCCGAGGCGGCGCTGCTCCTCGGCTTCGCGCACGTCATGATCGAGGAGGACCTCGTCGATCGGGCCTTCGTGCGGCGCTACGTGAACTGGCGGCAGTACCTCACAGCGCGGCACCCGGATCGCGAGCGCACGTTCGACGAGTTCATGGCGGCGCTCCGCGAGGAGTATCTGCATTACACGCCGGAGTGGGTGGCGAAGGAGTGCGGGGTCGAGCCCGAGATGGTGCGCACCATCGGGCGGCTCGTCGGGCAGGCCCGCGGCGGCCTGGCGTCGCACGTCTGGCGCAGCGCGGCGTCGGGCAACGAGGGCGGCTGGCAGGTCGCGCGGTGCCTGCAGTTCCTCTGCGTGCTCACCGGCTCGGTCAACACGCGCGGCGGCACGTCGCTGCACAGCGCCAACAAGTTCGTCGCCAAGCCGTTCGGCAGTCCGCCGGCGCAGAAGCTCTGGAACGAACTGCTCTATCCCATCGAGTGGCCGCTCAGCCACCACGAGTTGTCGTTCCTCCTGCCGCACCTCGTCAAGCAGGGGCGCGGCCGCATCGACACGTACTTCACGCGCGTCTACAACCCCGTCTGGATCAATCCCGACGGCTTCCAGTGGATCGAGATGCTGCGCGACGAGGACAAGGTCGGGCTGCACGCCGCGCTCACGCCGACGTGGAACGAGACGTGTCTCTACGCGGACTACGTCCTGCCCATGGGCCTCGCCCCCGAGCGCCACGACATCATGAGCCAGGAGACCCACGCCGGCCGCTGGATCGGCTTCCGCCAGCCCGTGCTGCGCGTGGCGAAGGAGCGCGCCGGCGAGAAGGTCGAGTGGACGCACGAGACCAACCCGGGCGAGGTGTGGGAGGAGGACGAGTTCTGGATCGCGCTGTCCTGGGCCATCGACGAGGACGGCAGCCTCGGCATCCGCGAGCACTTCGAGTCCCCGTACCGCCCGGGCGAGCGCGTGACGATCGAGGAGTACTACCGCTACATCTTCGAGAACTCCGTGCCCGGCCTTCCGGAAGCCGCGGCGAACGAGGGCCGGAGTCCGCTCGAGTACATGCGGCGGCACGGCGCCTTCGAGGTGGCGCGCGACGTCTACGAGACACATGCCGCCGAGGTCGATGTCTCGGGCGCGACCCTCGACGCCGGGCGCGGCACGTGGCTGCGCGGCGACGAGATCGTGGCCATCGACGTGGACGGTGTGGCGCGCGCCGGCTTCGACACGCCGTCCAGACGCCTCGAGTTCTTCAGTGAGACCATGGAGACGTGGGGCTTCGCGGACAACGCACTGCCAGCCTACGTGCGCAGCCACGTGCACTCGGACCACATCGACCGCGCCCGGAGCGAGTTCGTGCTGGTACCGACGTTCCGCATTCCGACCCTCATCCACTCGCGCTCGGGCAACGCCAAGTGGCTCTACGAGCTGTCCAACGCCAATCCGGTCTGGATCAACGCGTCCGACGCGGCCGCGCTGGGCCTCGTGACCGGCGACCTGATCCGCGTCAGCACGCGCATCGGCTACTTCGTGAACCGCGCGTGGGTGACCGAGGGCATGCGCCCGGGCGTCGTCGCGTGCTCCCACCACCTGGGCCGCTGGCGCCTGCCGCAGGGTCCCGGCCCGGATCGCTGGGCGTCCTGGCCGGCGGCGCTCGAGGAGTACGGCGAGGGGGTCTGGCGCCTGCGGCGCAAGGGCGACGTGGCGCCCTACGCGTCGGATGACCCCGACAGCAAGCGCATCTGGTGGAAGGACGGCGGTGTGCACCAGAACCTGACGTTACCCGTGCAGCCCGATCCCATCTCGGGCATGCACTGCTGGCACCAGAAGGTGACCGTCACGAGGGCGCCGGCGGGCGACGACTACGGCGACGTCGAGGTGGACACGAAGAAGGCCTACGCGGTCTACGAAGAGTGGCTCGCCAAGGCCCGCCCGCGCCGCGGCCCGCGCGGCGAGCGCCGCCCGCTGCACTTCGCCCGCGCCGTGCGCCCGGTGGACGAGGCCTACTTCGAGTAGCCCGCCCACCGCCCACCGCCGGCGACGCCTTGAAGAACCTGCACGCTCGCTGCTCCGATGCCCCGGTGGGCGCGCCAGCGTGTACAATCCCGCCCTCGTGGTGTTCGTCCAAGTGTCCAGGGAGGCTCGCATGCTGCTACAGGGAAACCGTTCGATCCGCGCGTCGGCGCTGCTGCTCGCGTGCCTGCTCGCGTTACTGGCGGCCTGCGCGACCCCGACGACGGAGCCGGGACGAAAGACGCTCGCCGACACCGACGTCGCGCCCGGCGAGGTCGCCATCGACGAGGCCGCCGTCGCGATCCTGCGCAGCGCCGCAGAGCAGATCCGGAATGCGCCGGTCTTCGCGGTCGCCGCCGAGACCGGCTTCGACGTCGTCCAGAGCACGGGCCAGAAGATCGAGTTCGGGGGGCGCTTCGTGGCCACGATCCAGCGCCCCGACCGTGCGCGCATGACCAATCAGCGGCGCGACGGCGTGCGCATGGAGTTCGTGTGCGACGGCAACGACATGTGGATGTACTCGCCGGATCACGACGTCTACGGCCGGCAGCCGCAGCCCGGCGACATCGATGCGTGTTTCAACTGTCTGATCGACGAACTCGGCGTCTCCACGCCGCTCTCGACTCTGTTCTCGAGCGAGTTCGGGGCGTCACTCGATGACGGCCTCGTCAGTTGCTATCTCGTCGGTGAGGCCTTGATCGACGGGCGCCTCTGCTATCACATCGCCGCGCGCAACGACTACGCCGACTACCAGGTGTGGGTCGAGAAGGGCGATGTGCCCCTGCTGCGCCGGATCGTGATCAGCTACCGCGAAGAGCCGGGGCATCCGCAGTACTGGGCACAGTTTCGCGAGTGGGACTTCGCCGTGAAGCCCGCGCCGGGGACGTTCATCTTCCAGCCGCCCGCCGGCGCCGAGCGCATCCGTCTGGCGCACGTGAACGACGGAGAGGAGTAGTCCGATGACCCATCGCAACGGCATTCACCTTACCGCTCTGCTCGCGGCCGCCGCGCTCGTGCTCCTCTGTCTTCCGGACGCCGCGTTCGCGCGCGGCGGGGGAGGCGGCGGCGGCGGGCGGCCCGGCACGGGCACGTCGCGCGTCGGTCCCGCCGGTCGCGGCACCGTGCGCCGCACGCGCACGCGCGCCAGCGGACGCGGCGATCTGATCCGCGACCAAGATACGGGCGCGGACCAGCGCCGCAGCAGCGCCGACTCGCGCCGCGAGCGCCGGGAGGCGGCCGAGCGCAAGAGGAACGAGAAGCCGGATCCCGGCGACGTGCAGAAGCTGCGGCAGGTCCGCTGGCATCGTCGCAACGGCGGCCGCAGTTACACGGTCACCGAGTTCACGGCGATCAAGTGCACCAAGTCCGAGCGCGTGAACGGCGTCTCCTACCACTACTGCGACGGCGCCTGGTTCGAGAAGGTGTTCGAGGGCGGTGAGGTGCGCTGGGTCGAGGTCGAGCGGCCCCCGTCGCGGTAGGCGGACCGCGGCGTGGGGCGGGCGGTGCCGGCCGGCGGCGCTCGTGGGCCGCGGTCCGCCGACCGCGTGGAGTCATGCGGCGGAACTCCTTGGCGAGAGCGCAACGGCGCGGCGCATGACTCCGGGGGCCGCGTCCTTGTCTGTGGCGCGTCACCGCTCGGGGGGCGGCTACGCGCGGCCCGGCTCTCGCGCTCGCTACGCGCCACGGCTCGCTTCGCTCGCGGCCCGTCGCGGTAGGCGGACCGCGGCGTGGGGCGGGCGGCGGTCGGAGCGGCAGGCGTCTCGAGCCTGTTAGTTGCGCTCGAGCCTGTTAGTTGCGGCCGTCCCTCGGGGGGGGGGGCGTAGGCTCTGGGGGTGGACTCGGAGCACGCTCTCGCGGAACAGTACGCGAGCTCGGGCAATCTCGACGCTCGGCTCGCACTCCACCTGCGTTACTCGACGGCCGCGGTGCCCTGGCACTCGTGGGTGTGGGAGCGGCTCGGGCTGACGCCAGGCACGCGCGTGCTCGATGTCGGGTGTGGATCCGGCACGCTCTGGCGCCAGGACGGCCCGTCTCCGCGGCGGCTCGTGCTGGTGGACCGCTCGCGGGGCATGCTCGCCGCGGCGTCGCGCGCCGTTGACGGGGAACTCGGCGCACACTGCGTTTGCTGCGACGCCGAGTCGCTGCCCTTCGCGAACGCGTCGTTCGACCTCGTCGTCGCCAACCACGTGCTCTACCACGTGCCGGACGTCTACCGCGCCCTGGCCGAGATCCGCCGCGTGCTGACCCCCGGCGGGCGGCTCGTCGCGGCGACCAACGGCGGCGATCACATGCGTGAGCTCGAGGAACTGGCGACGGTGTATCTCGGCGTGCCTCCGTACCGGCCCGAGGTCTGTCCCGGGGACTTCTGGCTGGAGACGGCCGGGGACCTCCTGCCGGCCTTCTTCCCCGACCACGAACTCCATCTGCACGAGGACGGGCTCGCCGTGGACGACCCGCAGCCCCTCGCCGCGTACGCGATCTCCATGCTCGCGGACGAAGAGCGGGGACGCGTCGCCACGCGCGTTCCGGCGCTTCTCGCCGCGATCCGTCGCGAGATGGCCGCGAGCGGCGGCGTGTTCCGCGTCACCAAGGCGGCCGGCATCTTCGAGGCGCGCGTGCCGCTGCCCGAGGAGGTCACCGCGCGCCGCGCCGCGCGTGTCATCGTGATCGACGCCGACGACTGCGTCCTGATGCTGGAGGGGGAGGACCGTGCGGGCAGCCGGACGTTCTGGGTCACTCCCGGTGGCGGCCTCTGCGAGGGCGAGGACGCGGCGGCCGCCGCACGCCGCGAACTGCTGGAGGAGACGGGCCTCGACGTCGATGTCGGGCGGCCCGTGTGGACGCGGCGGCACCAGTACCGGGGGAGCGGCGGAGTCGTCGAGCAGCACGAGACGTTCTTCGTCGTGCGCGTTCCGTCGGCCGTCGTGACGCCGCGCGCGGCGGACCGCTTCGTGCGCGGCTACCACTGGTGGTCGCTGCCCGAGATCCGCCTCGCCCGCCAGGCGTTCGCGCCGCGCCGCCTCGCCCGCTTCCTGCCCCCGCTGCTCGCCGGCGATCTGCCGACGACGCCGATCGACGTCGGTCCCTGAGCCGGGCGCCCGGAGTCCGTCCGTCCGCGATCCCCGCGCGCTACCCTCTCGGACCCGGCGCCCGGAGGGCGCGCCAGTACCGACGGAGCGAGCCATGCAGCGACTGATCGAGTGCGTTCCCAACTTCAGCGACGGGCGCGACGAGGACGTGATCCGCCAGATCACGTCGGTCGTCGAGACCGTGGACGGCGTGCGCCTCCTCGACGTGGACGCGGGCGCGGCCACCAACCGCACGGTCGTGACGTTCGTGGGCGAGCCCGAGCCCGTGATCGAGGCCGCCGTGCGGCTCGCGGCGCGGTGCGCGGAACTCATCGACATGTCGCGGCAGACGGGGGAGCACCCGCGCTTCGGCGGTCTGGACGTCTGTCCGCTGGTGCCGGTCAGCGGCGTCTCGATGGACGAGACGATCGAGCATGCGCGGACGCTGGCGCGGCGGCTCGGCGACGAGGTCGGGCTGACCGTCTACTGCTACGAGAAGGCCGCCATGCGGCCGGGGCGCCGCAACCTCGCGGACGTCCGCGCGGGCGAGTACGAGGCCCTCGCGCAGCGGCTCGCGGACCCCGACTGGGCACCGGACTTCGGGCCGTCCTCGTTCCAGCCGCGCACCGGCGCCACGGCCGTCGGCGCGCGCGACTTCCTGGTCGCCTACAACGTGAACCTCAACACGACGTCCACGCGCCGTGCCAACGCCATCGCTTTCGACGTCCGAGAGAAGGGCCGCATCAAGCGCGCGGGCAATCCTCTCACCGGCGAGATCGTGCGCGACGACGCCGGCGAGCCCGTCTGGCTGCCCGGGTCGCTGAAGTGCGTCAAGGGCATCGGCTGGTTCATCGAGGAGTACGGCGTCGCGCAGATCTCCATGAACCTCACCGACATCTCCGTGACGCCCATCCACGTCGCCTTCGACGAGGTTTGCCGCTGCGCCGCGGCTCGGGGCATCCGCGTCACGGGCTCCGAGATGGTCGGCATGGTGCCGCTGGCGGCGATGCTGGACGCCGGGCGACACTACCTGCGCCGCCAGCAGCGCTCACTAGGCGTCAGCGACGGCGAACTCGTCAAGATCGCCGTGCGCACCCTCGGACTGGACGAGCTGTCGCCGTTCGATCCGCAGAAGAAGATCATCGAGTACGCCGTGGCGGACACGTCGCGGCGGCGGCTGGTCGATCTGAGCGTGCAGGCGTTCACCGAGGAGACGGCCTCCGAGTCCGTGGCGCCCGGCGGCGGCTCCATCGCGGCGGCCCTCGGCGCCTTCGGTGCGGCCCTCGGCACGATGGTCGCCAACCTCTCCTCGCACAAGAGGGGCTGGGACGAGCGCTGGGAGGAATTCAGTGCGGTCGCCGAGCAGGGCAAGGCGTTCCACGTCGAGTTGCTGGCGCTCGTCGATCGCGACACCGACGCCTTCAATGAGGTCATGGCGGCCTTCGGCCTGCCCAAGGACAGTGACGAAGAGCGCGCGGCGCGTTCGGCGGCGATCCAGGCGGCCACGCTCGGCGCGGCCCGCGTGCCGCTGCGCGTGATGGAGGTGGCCGTCGCCTCGATGGACGTCGCCCGCGCCATGGCGCAGAGCGGCCTCGCCGCCTCGGCGTCCGACGCCGGCGTCGCGGCGCTCTGCGCGCGCTCGGCGGTGCTGGGGGCGGCGCTGAACGTGCGCATCAACGCCAAGGATCTGAAGGACCGCGCGGCCGCTGCCGAGCTGACCGAGTCCGCCGCCGCGCTCGTCGCCGAGGCGCAGCGCCGCGAGGCCGAGATCCTCGCCCTCGTCGAGAGCAAGCTCGCGTAGCAGGTGTACGCGCCGCGGGGCCGAGCCGCGGGCCGCGCGCGGCAGCCTCACCCTCGGGCTCCCCTCCGCCGGGGCCGCGCTACGTGCGACAATGGAGGGATGGACCGACGTGAGCCGCTGATCGCCGCGCTGCCCGAGCCCGACACCGTGCGCATCCTGGCGCCGATCCCGCTCTACCCCTCCGAGATGACCTGCCGCGCCTGCCACGGGCTCATGCTGCCCGTGACGTGGGAGGACAACTCCGAATGGCGCTGCTTCCCGTGCAACCGCCTCGTCGTCATCGATCTCCCGGCCGAAGCCGACGTCTGAGACGACCGCCGCCGCAGCGCCCGATGCCGGCCGCAGAGCCTCCTCCGGGCGCCTCTCGGTCTACTCGTGCCGCAGGGCGCGGACGGGGTCGATGCGCGCCGC
>JAJRVY010000316.1 GCA_024277065.1 Planctomycetota bacterium | reverse complement strand
TGCGGGCGCTGCGGGCGCTGCCGGCGGCGGTGAGCGCAGCGCGGGCGGCGCCGCGGTGGCGGCGCGCGGTCCGGATTCGGACTCCGCGAGCGCCGCGACGTTCCGCGGGTCGATGGCGCCGATGGGCATCGTGCGCTCGGAGCGGATCATCCCCGCGTCCCCGAAGAACGCATCGATCTTGCGACGGATCTCGCCGGTCGTGTCCGAAATCCGATCCTGGCCGCGCTTCAGATTGGGCACGACCTCGGCGAGGATCTGCGTGGACTCCGAGAAGAACTGCCGCATCTCCTCCTGGACACGCTCATCGACCAATCCGGTCGTCGTTGGCTCCACGGCAGGCTGATCGGAGCGCTGCCGGAAGCGCTGCTCCATCTCGTCGATCTCCTTCCGGTGACGAAGGTGATCGGGGAGAACGGTGCGGGAGTCGTCGTGGGGGAACTCGGGGGGCATGACACCTCGCGGCCCGGTCGAGCCACACTCCCACTTCGGTAAAGCCGGCCTCCGGACTGAACCCCGGCAGAGGCCTCGCTCGACGTGGCGCGAGGACACCCGGCCGGCGCACGCGGAGATTGAATTCGCTGCGGCGCGACGCGGTCCGCCGGGTACGTTCACCTGCGCGCCCGCGCGTTCGGGTGACCACGACTCGTGAGCCCCGCCGCCCCCCCCCGAACGACCTGCCCGCAGAGATCTCGGGCGTACGCGTCGGGGCGCGCGTGCGCAGCTCCGGCCCGCTGGCCGTTCACACGGGCGAGGACTCCCTGGGGCTCGCCGTCCGCGTTCATCTCGTCCGCGCCGCGGACCTCGGACAGGACCCGGGTCCAGAGGGGTTCCTGACGGCCGTGCGCAATGCCACACAGGCACAGCACCCCGCACTCGTGCCATTCACCACCGGCGGGCGCTCCGGCGACCTCGTCTACGCGATCGCAAAGGAGACGGCCGGGCGCAGCGTAGATGAACTGCTGGGACGGGGCGGAGCCCTCGCCACCGAGCGGGCGCTCTCCATCGCAACGAC
This sequence comes from Planctomycetota bacterium, assembly GCA_024277065.1. Lineage (GTDB taxonomy): Bacteria > Planctomycetota > JAJSAM01 > JAJSAM01 > JAJVHW01 > JAJRPF01. The sequence goes on along the minus strand of JAJRVY010000316.1, from coordinate 13,504 downwards.
GATCGCCGACGTGCTGGTCGCGCTCGAGCGCTGCGGAGCGCGCCACGGCGACCTGACGCCGCGTCGCATCCTGCTCCCTGGGCGCGGCCAGGTCGCCGTGCGTCCTCCACGCCTCCTGCCGGCGTCGCTCGCCCCACGCAAGGCGCGCTACCAGGCACCGGAAGAGGCGCGCGGCGAGGACGGCGACATCCGCAGCGATCTGTACGTGCTCGGCCTCCTGCTCGTCGAGATGCTCACGGGATCGTCGCCCGTACCGGGCAGCGGCGCGTCGGCGAGCGCCTCGCTCGCCATCGGGCAGCTCCCCGGGGTGACGGAGCTACTGCCGCACGCCGATGACGCGCTGCGCTCCGTCGTCGCCCGACTGCTCGCGTTCGAGCCGGCGGGTCGCTTCCGCTCGGCGGCCCAAGCCCACGCCGCGCTCTCCGCCGCCGCCCGCGGGGAGGTGGCGCCCGCGCCGCGCGACGACGTGCCCGTGGCCGTGCCCCTCGCGGACATGCGCCCGGAGACCGCGCCGATCGCAAGCGACGCGCTGCCCGAGCGCGATGCGCCGCGCGTGCCGGACGCCCCGGCGCAACCGGCTGCGCGCCCCGGCGTCGCCGCCGTCGCACGGCCGCCGATGGCGGTGACCACCACGGGCAGGCGCCGCAGCCCGGGCCGGCTCTACGTGGAGTCGCGCCTCGGAGAGTCGCTGCTCGAGATCGATGCGGCGGTACTCATCGGCTGGCCGGAGGGCGCGCTCGACGTTCTCGCACGCACCGAGCCCTTCGACGGCGCGGTCCTGCGCATCGAGCCCGAGCCCGAGGCCGACGTCCTGCATGCGCTCACGGACGGTGTGCTCGTCAACGGCGCGGCGGTGGAGCGCCACGAGCTCGCGCCCGGCGACACGGTCACGGCGCCGCGCCTCAGCGCGCGCTACGAACGAGCGGCGCGCGGCGTACTGCGCGCGGCATCGCGTACACCCGAGGGTGGCGCGCCCGGCGGTGGCAGGGCGCGCGCCGTCACGGCGATCGCCGTCGTCGCCACGGTCCTCGTCATCGCGCTCGCGCTCACGCAGGCCGCAAGTGTCGGCAAGCGCACCGAGAGTGCCGACGCCGCTCTGGCACGGCAGCGCGAGGCTCTGGCAGGCGCAGAGGAGGAGCAGGCGCGCGCGATCTCGGGACCGGGGCGCACGATCTCGGCCGAGGCGGCCGCGCGCTCATCGTACGAGGCCGCCCGCGCCGCCGCACGGCGACGACCGGCGGAGGTCGAACGCATCCAGGCCGCGCTGCGCGACGTGGCGCGCAAGTACCCGGGCACGGCGTACGGCGTCCTGGCGGAGATCGAGGCCGCCGAGCTCGGCGTACGCCGCGGAGGCCGCGCGACGCAGGAGATCGACGATCTGATCGCGCTCGCCGAGACGGACGCCTCAGAGGGGCGCCTGGACGCCGCGCTGACGAAGCTACGCGCATTCGCCGAGGAGCGCCTCTACACCATCGAGGCGGCGCTCGCCCGCCGCGCCATGGTGCGCCTCGCGGCGGAGATGGACGCGCGTGTCGCCGCGGACACCGCCAAGTACGAGACGGCCGTGGCCGCCCACGAGTATCCGCTCGCCCTGCGCGTGATGAACCGCATGCTCGACTACGTGCCCCGCGGCGAACGCGACCGCATCCTCGCCGCCAAGACCGACGTGCGGCGCCGGATGGACGCCGTGCTCGGCGGCGGCGGCACGACCAGCGGCGACGAGGGGCCGCCGGGGGGCCCGCCCGTCGCGCCCCCCGGCGGCGCCGGCGGGGCGACGCCCGTCGATCCGCCCGGCGGGGCGGGCGTCGGCGACGCACCGCGCGAGCCCGACACCGCGGAGCGCGACGCCGCGGCGCTCACGGCCTTCCGCGACGCGCGGCGCGCGCTGGACTCGGGCAAGGACCGCGACGCCCTGCGCGGCTTCGTCGCCTTCCTGCGCGAGTTCAAGGACACGGCCACGGGCGCCAAGTACGACCTCGAGGTGCGCCGCCGGATCACGTCGCTCGCGACGGGGGCGGCCGGCGTCGAGGAGATCTTCCACGGCAAGGTGGAGCGCCGCGCGCGGGGCCGCTTCCGCATCACCTACGACTTCGAGGACGCCGAGCAGATGCTCGACTTCCGCGACGTCGCCGCATTCGAGGCGCCGCCCCGCGCGCAGTGGAACGTCATCTCTGGCGCAGCGCGCGCCAAGGGCTCGGGCGCGTTCGTGCTCGACGCGAACTTCCGGCCGGAGTTCCTCACCGTCGCGGTGAAGGTGCAGCCCGAGCGCGCGCACGACCTCGGCGTCATCATGTTCGAGGCCGGAGAGCCGCGCCGCTACTACCTCTTCACCCTCCAGAACAGCTTCTTCCAACTCGGCAAGGGCAGCGGGCGCGAGGACTTCCGCGAGAACGCCATCGTGCTGTTCGGGCCGGGGATGTGGCGCGACTCCCCGCCCGACGAGATCGGCTTCGTCCGCAAGTGCGGTTCCGAGGAGCCCAAGTTCGAGGCCGGCAAGCAGGCGAAGATCAAGTGCGGAAAGTCGGAGGACGAAGTCTGGATGCGCTTCCCCGGGGGCCGTACCGTGCGTGGCAGCGCGTACGGCGACACGAAGTACGAGTTCACGGGCCTCACGCCCGGCGTGTTCCTCGTGAACAGCGCCGGGTCCTTCGACGAACTGGTCGTCGAGGGCGTGCCCGACGCGGACTGGCTGGCGCAGCGCTGGCGCGATCTCCTCAATGAGCTGTGACGACGACATGACGCCCGCCCAGCACCGTTCGCGCGTGCTCCGGACACTGTCCCCGCTGCTCCTGCTGCTCGCAGCCTGCGCCTCGGACGGTTACGACTCCGTCGGCCAGATGCGCAGCGACGGCATCCGCCCCGAGCGTCCGGTCCCGAGCGGAGTGACCGAGATGCGCGAGGACATGTCCGAGATGCGCCAGGACACGCTCGCACGCCTCGACGAGTTCATGGGCGGCGCACCGTCCGACGCCGGCTACTGGTACACGCCGATCTTCGACACCATCGACCTCGCGATGTCGCTCGTACGCCTGTTCTGACACCGGCGCCGCGTCACGGGCCAGGGCGTCACGGGCCAGGGCGTCACGGGCCAGGGCGTCACGGGCCAGGGCGTCACGGGACCGCGCCGCGCCGCGCGGAGCCCTTCTCCCGGGCCGTGAGCGAGAGCGCGCACGACGAGCGATAGGCACAGACGAAGCACGGCCTCTCGCGCGGCGGCTCGAAGTCGTGCTCCAGCGTGCGGCGTTCGAAGTCCGCGAGCAGGCCCGCGCGGAGCGACGCGAGTTCGTCGTCCGACGCGGAGATCTCCACGGCACGCGCGGACGGCAGGCTCCAGAGCAGCAGCCGCCGGGGGGCGTCACCGGACACGCCCAGGAGCGCGAGGGCATAGAGCCGCATCTGCAGCGCGTAGGCATCCCCGGCAGCCGCGAGCGCGCCGGCCTTGTAATCGACGATGGTCCACCCGGCGCCGTCGTGGAACAGGAGGTCGATCTGTCCGCGCACGACGGTACGGCCGCAGCGCAACAACACCGCCTGCTCACGCCGCAGCGCAGCGCGCGAGACCGTGCGCAGCACGCGTCCGACGTCGCCGTCGCGGAAGCCGCGCACCCAGCCCGACAGTTCCGCAACCTCGGCGGGCGACGGCGGCGTGCCGCCGGTCTCCGTCTCGAGGCAGGCGCGGACGACGACCTCGACGTCGTCGTCGAAGTCCGGCACGAGGCGCTCGAGAGCCAGGTGCGCCGCCCGCCCCTTGGCCCGCGCGGTCAGCGGCACGCCCCACTCGTCGTCGTCACCCGGACGCTCGTCCGTGCCGGCCCGGGCGACGCCGGGATCGCCGTCGATCGCGAGCGCGAGATCGAGGCTCTCCGGGATGCCGAGGAGGTGGCGGCGACGGAACTCCTCGGGGCAGCGGGCGAACGCCACGAGGGCGCTGACGGTGGTGGCGTACAGAGTCCCGCGCGCCGCGGGCAGAGGCCGGCGCGCATCCTGCAGGAGCGCCTCGGCGGCGGCGATCGCCACCGGCTGCGGCACGCGTGAGGGCACGCGGCCGGAGGCGAGCGTCCGGGCCACGCCGTGCAGGAGCGTGCGGGCTCCGTCAGCGCGCGACGCCCGCCTTTCCGGCGCGGTGTGCAGCAGCACGTCCACGCCGCCCTCCCGCGGATCGGCGGCGGCGACACGCACGACACGGGGCGCGGGCGCCTCGTCCTCGCCCGCGTTCTCGGCGTTCTCGGCGTTCTCGGCACTCTCTGGGGGACGCGGCAGCACGGCCGCTACGCGATCCCACCACGGACGCGCCCCACCGCGGCCGCCGGTCGCCGCGGCCGTGAGCACGAGGCGCTCCTCCGCGCGCGTCATCGCGACGTAGAGCAATCGCATGGACTCGGCGCGCTCGCGCGCGACGTTGCGCGCCTTCACGTACGCGTGGGAGCGCGGCGTGACGCGGGCCAGGGGGTGACCCGGCGGGAACGCCCCGGCGAGCCCCACGCCGTCGCGCACGTGCGCCACGACGTCGCCACCCGCGTGGCGATCGGTGCGTCCCAGGTCCGGCACGAAGACGATCGGGAACTCCAGCCCCTTGGCGGCGTGCACGGTCAGGATCGCGACGGCGCCACGCGCCGCGCCGGCCACGGGCGCCTCGGTCTCGCGCACCTCACGCCGCCGCATCTCGCGCAGGCCGGCGGCGAACGCGGCCAGGGGGGCATCACCCGTGCGATCGGCGGCGAGCGCCAGGTCGCGCACCTTGCGCAGGTTCGCCGCACGCTGGCGTCCGTTCGGTCGCGCGAGAACGAGGAGATCGAGGCGCGTCAGGGCGATGGCGCGATCCACGAGCTCGGCCAGCGGCTCGCGGCCGCGCGCCGCGCGCAGTGCGCCGAACGTCGCGGCGAAGGCGCGCAGGCGCCCGACGTCGGCCGCGTCGAGGTCCTCGCCGGTATCCTCGCCGGCGTCCTCGACGACGCGCATGAGAGCCTCGACCAGCGTCCCCTTGCCGCGACGGCTCGCGAGTACGTAGAGCGTGTCGTCCGAGACGCCGCAGACGGGCGAGCGCAGGACCGCCGCCAGCCGGATGTCGTCGGTGGGGTCGGCCACGCACCCCAGCAGGTTGCCGAGGTCCACGACCTCGCGGGCCTCGAAGAATCCCCGGCCCTTGACCACGAGATAGGGGATCTCGTGCGCCATCAACGCCCGCTCGAGCAACTTCACGTGCGGCGTCGCGCGGAGCAGGATGGCGATGTCGCCGTACTCGGCGGGCCCGAGAACGTCGGCGTCGCCGTCGTCGCCGGCGCGGCGCGTCACCGCCACGGGCGAGGGCCCGGCGACCATCGCGTGGACGCGCCCGGCGATCCACGCCGCCTCGGTCTCGCGGGCCGTCTGCGCGTCGGGGGCGTCGAAGGCCAAGATCTCCACCTGCGGGTCGTCGAGCACGGGGAACGCACGCGCGGCGACGAGCGGTTCGTACGGCACGCCGCGCACACCGGCATCCGGGTCCGGCGCGGAGACGCCGCCCGCGAAGACGCGATTGACGAAGCCCGTGACGCCCGCACGCGCGCGAAACGACTCGTCCAGCCGCACGAGCTCGCCACACGTCGCGACGCGCTCCCTGCGCTCCAGGAAAACGTCCACGTCCGCCCCGCGGAAGCCGTAGATCGACTGCTTCGGGTCGCCGACGACGAACAGCGCGTGCGGCGGCCGGATGCGCTCGAACAGCGCGGCCTGGATGGGGCTCGTGTCCTGGAACTCGTCCACGAGCACCTCGGTGAAGCGGCTGCGCAGCGCAGCGGCGACGTCAGGACGCTCGTCGAGCAGGCGCACGGCACGGCGCTCGAGATCGGCGAAGTCGAGCGCCACGCCATGGCCCTTCGCGGCGTCGTGGAGCTCCTCGAGGCGCGCGAGCGCGGTTGCCAGCCGCTCGCGCAGGGGTGCCTGGCAGGCATCGGCGAGGATCGCGAGCGCCGCCGCGCAGGCGTCCTTCAGCACGCCGCAGGCGTCCTTCACGGGGCCCGCGCCGCCCCGCAGGTCGAAGGCGCTCGCAACCGCAGAGAGCGCCGCAGCCGCGTCCGCGGCCGCCGCCGCGCCGCCGACGGAGTCCGGCAGTTCCACGACCGCGGCGGCCACGGCGTCGATCTTGCGCCGCCAGGCGCCCTTGGCGGCGTCGCGCAGGGCGGTCACCGCCCCCGCCGCCTGTCGCACATCGTCGATCGCTGCGGTGGGCGAAGGCCCCGGCGGCAGGCGCCGCACGAACTCCCCGACGGTATGCACGCTCTCGCGCGCCCGCTCGTAGACCTCGAGCAGCGTCTCCTCCGGATCGCCGCCGCGCAGCGTGGCGAGTTCGGCCATGGCGCCCGCTCGACCGTCGCCCCCGGCTTCCCCGCCGTCTCCCCCGCCCGACTCCGCCTCCGCCGCCAGCTCGGCGACGAGCGCCGCCAGCGCCTCACGCCGCAGTTCCGCCGCGCGCAGCTCATCGACGATCGCGAACGCAGGGTCGAGGCCGGCCTCGACGGCGTGCTCGCGCAGGAGCCGGGCGCAGAAGCCGTGCACGGTCGAGATCGAGGCGGCCTCGACGTCCTCGCGCGCGCTCGCCTTCCCACGCGCGAGGAGTGTCGCCGCCAGCCGCTGCTTCATCTCGTGGGCGGCCTTCTCGGTGAACGTGATCGCGAGGATGCGCGAGAGGTCGGCGCCATCGTCCACGAGCGCGGCGATGCGCTCGGTCAGAACGCGCGTCTTGCCCGTGCCGGCGCCGGCCTCCACGCAGAGGTCGGCGCCGCGCGTCGCCACGGCGCGGCGCTGGGCATCGTTCAGTCGATCGCCCGTCATCGTGCCGCCTCGTCGCTGCGGCAGAGGTCGCGATAGGCGCAGTAGGCGCAGAGGTCGGTGTTGCGCGGCGTCGCGGCGATGCGCCCGGAGCGGATGCCCGCGTCGAGGTCCAGAACCACGCCGCGAACGGCCGCGAGACGGGCGGCGGCGTCCGCCGTCCAATCGACGTCGGAGCGGCCGGCGCGCGGCGCGTCCTCGCTCATGCGCACCCAGCGCACGCGGCCGTCCTTGAGCGTGACGTAGCCGGCGCCCACGACGCACCGTTCACGAGCGGCCTCGACCGCCAGGGCGTACAGCGGGAGCTGCAGATCCTCGCCCTCCGCGATCAGGCGCTCGAGGCCGCCGAAGCGGGAGAACCACGACCACTTGTAGTCGAGCACCACCGCGCGCCCACGTTCGTCCTCGTCGATGCGATCGATCACGCCGCGGAGATGCACGTCGCCCTCGTCGTCCGGCACGACCACGCCGGAGCCGTCGCCGAATCCGAAGCGCCACTCGACGTCCGCCGTCGTGAATCCCGGCGCGAGCGGGGCCGCGGCCTCGGAGACGACGAACGAGACGATCGCGTGTCGTAACTCCGCGCGCGTGCCCGCCAGCGTGATGCCGGGTGGGAGGTGCCCCGCGCCCTCGCGCCACGCCGCGTCGAACGCCGCCTCGGCCGCCGCCGCCGTCAGCACGCCCGCCCGGTGCACGGCCTCGAGGGCCGCGTGGGCAATGCTCCCGGCGGTCATCGGCGGCAGCCCCTCGTCGGGCGCGGGCAGCGGCTCGCGAAGCCCCAGTCCCTTGTCGGCGAAGTGCTGGTACGCACACTGGCGGAACCGGCCCAGGGACGACGCCGAGCGCGGCCGCGGGCGTGCCATGTGCGCCGCCGCGGCGCCGCCGACCGTGAGCGTCGCGGGAACGCCAGAGCGCACACGGGCGCGTGCCGCACGCTCGAGATCGCCACGCTCGTCGTCGGCGAGTCGCTGCAGGACGGCGATCCCGGCGTGGGCCCGCGCCTCGCCCACGCCGCCCGGACGATGCCGCTCGCCGAGAGCCGCGAGCGCGGCGCGCTCGACGTCACCGAGCCCGAACGCCTCGCCGGGCTCGGGGCGCACGTCGCCGGGCGTGCGCCCCGAGCCCTCGAGCGCCCGCTGCTCCTCGGGGAAGATCTCGCGCAGCGTCTCGAGGAACGGCGAGAGCAGCACGGGATCGCCACCGTCGCCGGCGACGGACGCCGTGAGCACGAGCCGCGAGCGCGCGCGTGTCACGGCGGCGTAGAACAAGGACCGTTCGCGGCGCAGGGCCTCGTCGAGCCGCGCCGGAAGCCGCACGCCGCACGACTTCTCGACCGAGGCGCGATCGTGATCGGCCACGAACAGGTCCTCGCGCGCGCCCGCCGGGAACGCGCCCATCCGCAGGCCGCAGACGATCACCGCCTCGGCCTCCCACTGCCGCGCCTCCTCGGCATCCACGACATTGACCACGTCCACGCGTTCGTCGCGCACCGGGCAGCGCGCCTCGAGCGCGGCGGCCTCGAGGGCGCGGACGAGTCCCACGGGCGTGGTCTGGGCATGCCCGCAGGCGCCCATCGCGCGCACCACCTCGGCGACCAGGTCGCGCACCTTGCGCAGCGCGGCGGCGTCGGTCGCGGCGCGGCTCTCGCCGTCACGCGTGACGGCGCCCTCGTACGACCAGGAGACGAGTGTCGGCAGGCCGGCGAGGAGAGCGCGCGCGACGTCCGCGGGGGCGGCCGGCGGCGACGCGACGCGCGCCGTGGCGAGTGCGTCGAGCCAGCCGCTGACGCCACGCAGGCGGTCCCGGGCCGCGACGTCGGCGAGCGCCTCGTGCGACGTCAGGCCGCGAGGCCGTGCGGCGGCATGCAGCGCGTCGGACTCGGCCGCGGGCACGTCGCGGGCGTCGCCCGCGCACAGAGCGTCGAGCACCTCATGCGGGGCCGCGGCGCCGGCCAGGAGCCGCAGCGCCCGCAACGCCGACGCCGCGGCGGGCACGCCCACGAGAGGCGCTCCCGACGAGCGCCGGTGAGGCACGCGGTGACGGCGCAGCGCATCGAGCACGCGCTCCCCCATCTCACCGTCGAGCCGCCGCACGACGATGAGCACGTCGCCGCGAGGCACGCCCTCGGCGCAGAAGCGCCGGCACGTGCGGGCCACGCGATCGGCCTCGTCGGCCGGATCGGCGCCCGCCAGCAGGCGCACGCTGCCGTCGGGCGCGGCGGGCGCCACGGCGGCGCCGGCGGCGCGGCGTTCGACGCGCGCGAGATCTCCGCCGAAGCGGTGCTGCTCGCGGAGTACCTCGACGTCGAGCGCCGAGGCGGCGGCCAGCCGCCCCAGCAGCGCCGTCGATGCCGCGAACGGCGCGTTCGACGCCCGGCCGGCGCCGCATTCACGTCCGCCCGTGTCGTCCGGATCACCCGTGAGCGTGACCAGCACCTGGTCGGCATGCGCGGCGACGGACTGCACGATGCGTTCCTGCACCTGCGTCAGGTCGCTGAAACCGTCGAGCGCGAACAGGCGCAGTCGCTGCTGCGCCGGCTCGCGGACCCGCACGAGCAGGCGCAACAGAAGATCCTCGTGGTCGAGGAGTCCCGCCGCGTCGAGCCGCCGCTGGTACGACGCGAGCGCGCGTGCCATGCCCTCGAGCTTCCGCCCGGCGGCGCCCCGAAGACCCGCTGCGGCGGCCACCAGCCGCTCGGCCGCCGCCGCGACGGGGCTCGCCCCGGGCTCGGGCTCCGCGGACTTGACCTCCTTGACGAAGCGCAGCACGGCGCGGCGGAACCCGGGGAATCGGCGCAGCGGCCGGAAGTCGGGGAAGTCGTCGTCCTCGAGCGCCGCGAGCACGAGCGCGTCGCGCACGGTGGCCGGCGCCAGCGAGCGCAGCCGCAACCCGGTCTCGTGCTCCGCGAACTGCTCGAAGGTGCCGATGCCGCGGTCGAGGAGCGCCGGCAGGCCGCCGTCGCGCCGCAGGAGACGGCGCTTGAGGTGCTCGGCCTGCGAGTACGTCGGCACGAGCACCTGGAAGCGCTCGAAACGCCCTTCGGCGTCGTGCGCAGCGAGGTGCGCGCGCACGGCGGCGAGGACGCGATGCGTCTTGCCCGCGCCCGCGCGCCCGAGGAGAAGCGTCCGCGACATGGCCCCGAGGCTACGCGTGCCGGCCGACACGGGCCCCGCGCGCGACGCTCGGGCGGCGCGTCCCGCGGCTGAATTCGCGACCACGCCGGGACAGCGCACTACCATCGCGCCGATGTTGCCGGAACTCGACTCGAGCGTTGCCATCCTGGGGACCGGCGGCGCCGTCCCGGAGCGTCGCGTCACGAACGACGAGCTGCGGGGGCTGATCTCCGGCTACGACGGCGAGCCCGGCGAGTTCAGCGCCTGGGTGGATCGCGTCACACACATCCAGGAGCGGCGCTTCTCGGACCCGGACGGAGACGGCGTGGCGGTGCTCAGCCTGGCGGTCTGTCGCCAGGCCATCGAAGGCTCGGGCGTCGATCCGGCCGAGATCGATCAGATCCTGCTCTGCTCGTTCACGTTCGAGGACCTCTATCCCGGCGTACACGCCTGGCTCGTTAAGGAACTCGGCCTCGAGATCGACTGCGGCGCCGTCATCCTGACCGGGGCGTGCGCCGGCTCGTTGTGGGGCCTCACGTACGGCCGCTCGCTCGTGCAGTCCGGGCAGTGCCGCAACGTACTGGTGATCGGCGTCGAGTGCATCACGCGCGCGATGGACTTCAGCGATCCGCTCACGGCCATCCTCTTCGGCGATGCAGCGGGCGCCGTCGTCATCGGCCGCAAGGACGCCGCCGAGGCGACCGGGTTCATCGGCAAGAGCATCCTCAAGACCGAGTACGCCAACGGCAACATCATGATGTGGAACGGCAACTCGCCGCCCCGTCCCGTGCTCGACAAGTCGCAGCCACGCGAGCAGGCGCGCACCTTCATCCGCATGGCCGGCGGACCGCGCGTGCTGCGCAACGCCGTCAATCGCATGGCGGCGTCCGTCGTCGAAGTCCTCGGGTACTCGATGCAGGACCTCAAGAACGACGATCCCGGCCTGCGCGAGATCCTCTCGCGGGTCCACGTCGTGCCGCACCAGGCCAACGGTCGCATCGTGGACGGCCTGCAGTCCAAGCTCGGGCTGCACGAGGACCGCGTGTACCGGACGATCTACATCTACGGCAACGCCTCGGCAGCCACGAACCTCGTCACGTACGACCGCGGTCTGCGCGAGGGCAACCTGCGCCGCTTGCCGCCGCCCGAGGGCTCCTCGGCCATGGGCACCATCGAGCCCTGCGGCCGCACGATCGAGAAAGGCGATCTCGTCGTCCTGACCGCCATCGGTGCGGGCTACCTCTACGGCGCGATCGCCTTCGTCCAGGCGTTCTGAGGCGCGACCCCGCCCGCTGAACGACGCGCCGCCCCGCACAGCGGCCGCGACGGCCGTGCGACGCCCCTCTGCGACGGCCGTGCGACGGCACGGCGACGGTTCCCGGGCCACGTCACGCTCGGGGCGAGCCCCGCCCCGATTGGTACACCCGTTGCGATCCCCTCCGCGGTACGTGGCCTGGCCACACGACGACAGGAGGAGACGACATGATGTTCCTGACACAACGAGACGGACTCGCCCCGCTGGGCTGGCTCCGCGACGAGATGGACCGCCTGTTCGAATGCGTGACGCCGCAGGGCGACGGGTTCGTCGCCCCGCTCACGCTGCACGAGACCGAGTCCGCGTTCGAGGCGCGGATCGCCGTCGCCGGCGCGGACCCGGAGAAGCTCGAGATCGGCGTCGAGGGCAACGTGCTGCACGTGGCCGGTGAACGCGAGGGCATGCCGGACGACGCCCAGCGGCGCTTCACCGCGGAGCGCTTCGCCGGGCACTTCGAACGGGCGCTGGAACTGCCGGCCGCCGTCGCGGCCGACGAGGTGCAGGCCCACTACAGGGACGGCATCCTGACCGTGACGCTGCCCAAGGCCGCCGAGGCCCGCCCGCGGCGCATCACGGTCCAGGTCTGAGACGGCGCGGCACGGTGCCGCGACCCTCGAGAGAAGAGAACAGACCCCACGATCACACGAGAACGCGACGAGGAGAGACCACCATGACCACCACGATCGAGCGCCGCGAGAGCAAGCCGGCGCGAACCACTGCGAACCTGCCCACCGTCACCCCGCGCGCCGACGTCTGGGAGACCGCCGAGGCGGCGCACCTCGCCATCGAACTGCCGGGCGTCCCCAAGGACGGACTCGACCTCAGCATCGAGAGCGATCGGCTGACGCTGACGGCCACGTCCAAGGACGTCACCCCCGACGGCCGCGAGCTGCGCGCCGAGTGGCGCCCGACGCGCTACCAGCGCACGTTCCTGCTCACCGAGGACGCCGACAAGAGCGGCATCGAGGCCGCGCTGCGGCACGGCCTGCTCGCCATCCGCATCCCGCGTCGCGCGGAGAAGCGCCCGCGCAGCATCCCCGTGAGTGTCGCAACCGACTGACGGCTCGCGGCGCTCTCCCTCCCCCCCCGTACGGCCCGCGCGCTCCGGCGCGCGGGCCCCCTGCGGCGCGGCGCGTTCCCCCTGCGCCCGCGGCAGCGGCGGGTAGACTCCAGCAATGGCCTTCTCCAACGCTCTCGCACTCGCGGCCGGCGGCATCGTCGTCGTCGCGCTCTCGTTCGGCGCGGGGATGCTCGGCGGCAGCACGACCGGCGGCGGCAAGGACGTCTCGCCCGCGGCGCCCCGCGTCGTCCCCGACAGCATCGTGATCAGCCGTCTCGACGAATTCGACCGGCGCCTCGGCAACGTCGAGGAGCGGCTGCGCATCGTCGAGGAGACCGCCGAGGCGGCGCTCGCGCGCACGAGCGAGATCGATGCCCTGCGCCGCGCGCTCGATGCGTTGCGCACGGGCGGCTCGCCCCCCCCGCCGGCCGTCGCGCCGAGCACCGGGACGCGGCTCGGCACCGACGACGGCGCGGTCGCCCCGCTCACCGACGAGGAGCGCGAACGGCGCGAGGCGGAGCAGATCGCGAAGCTCCGCGAGGATGCACGCAAGATCGTCCTCCGCTACGCGCCGGGCCTCATGAAACAGCGGCTGACGAGGATCGCCGACGCCAGCGAGCAGGGCGCCGCCGACCGCCGCAGCCAGGTGTACGCCGACACGAAGCAACTGGCCGTCCAGTACTCGATGACGCCCGAGCAGGAGGACACGCTGCGCGAGATCCTGGCCGATGAGTCCGAGGCCGCGGTCCGCGACGTGGCGCCCTACCTCGGCGGCGGGCTCGAGCGCGCCGACTTCGGCGCGGTGAAGGAGAAGCTCGGGGCCATCTGGGACCGCCGCGACGCGCGCATGTCCGAGGTCCTGGACACGCAGGAACTCGAGGAGTACCGCGAGACGCAGAAGGAGTGGCGCGCCGTCTACAGCAAGGTCCTCGACGACATGGCCGCCGCACGCCGCGAGCGCTGAGCCGCCCCACCGCTGAGACACGGAAGACGAGAAGCCGGGAAGAGCGAATCCCTCGCCTACCGGACACAGTTGCGACAGAGAGCGTGAGCAGGAATCCCGCATGCGCGCCGATTGCGTCCGGCGGGTTCGCTGCAAGGCGGCGCGACGAACCCGACTCAATGGAGCGAGTCATGGAGGAGCGCCAACGCCGCAGCGCGCCCTCCGGGCGTAACAGTTTGCTGGCGCGTGGTTTGCGCTCGTCGCTC
>JAJRVY010000315.1 GCA_024277065.1 Planctomycetota bacterium | reverse complement strand
TCAACGACGACGCGGCCGCACGACGGCGCCCGGCGGAGCCTGCACGAGCCGGTCCGCGATGTCCCTCGCAACCGACAGCCGGCGCTTCCCCGTCGAGCTGAGCCCGAGATCCTGCGCGGAGCGCGGGGCCGGGGCTCTCACCCCCTGGACGCAGGCCCCAGTTCGCCTCGACCGGCGCTGCGGGGGCCGCGGACCGGGCGCTCGGGACGCATCAGTCGCGGAGGCGCTTCACCTCGGCGAGGAGACGGCGCAGTTCGTGGTCCACGCCGATGTCCACGAGGTGGTTGGCGGCGGTCTGGAAGAGCTCGGCGGCGCGGACGGGGTCGCTGGCGGCTTCCTCGACGCGGGCCCAGGACTCGAAGATGCGGGACGCCGAGAGGCTCTTCTTCGTCGTGTCGCCGCCGGTCACGAAGTCGATCGCGCCGCGGAACGCCGTGCGGGCCGCGTCCAGGTCGCCGCGAGCGGCGGCGATGCGCCAACGCAGCTCGCCGAACAGCGCCGCGCGCTCGGCGCCGAGCGCCTGCTCGCCCTCGGCGACGATCTCATCGGCGTCGTCCGTGAACCCGGCGTCCAGCAGCACGTCGGCGGCGAGCGCGAGCTGCGCCGCGCCCTTGGGACCGGACGCCAGGACCTCCCCCACGGCCGCCCGCGCCCCCGCGGGATCGCCGGACTTGGCGAGCGCCCGGGCGCCCGCGAGGCGCGCCGCGTCACGCTGCTCCGCGCTCGCCCACGGCTTGCCCGCCTCGCGCTCGTGGAACGCGGCGACCGCCGCGAACCAGCGCGCCGCGTCGTCGTAGCGGCCCAGGCGCAGGCACGCGTGGCCCGCGATCTCCTCGAGCGCCGGAACGATCATCTGCTTCTCGCCCGGCAGTTCGCCCTCGGCCGCCGCGGCGGCGTCCAGCGCCCGGGCGGCGACGGCGAGACACTCGTCGAAGCGGCCGAGGCGCAGGTTGGACAGGGCCTCGATACGCGCGGCGTCGGCGCGCTCCGCGGCGTCGCCGCCCTGGCCTCCGCCCGCGCCGCCGACGGCCAGCGCGGCGCGCGCCGCGGTGATCGCCTTCTCGTGCCGACCGACCGCCTGCAGCAGGGCGGCATGGACGTAGCACGCCTCGAACAGCTCGCGGCCGCCGGCGCCCGACTCCGCAACGCGTGCGCGCCCGGTCTCGGCCATCAGCGCCGCGCGACGTGCGGCGTCCGCGTCGAGCTGGCCGCGCCACATCCTGCCGGCCCGCCGCACGTACATCATCCCCGAGCGCAGGAGATCTCCCGACGCGCGGTAGGCATCGGCGGCCGTGGACCACAGGATCGCGCCGCGCATGCCCGCGGGGTCCTTCGCGAGCAGCGCGTTGGCGAGCGGCTCGGCCATCAGCGCCAGACCGCCCGGCCAACCGAGCTCCTCGAACGCCTCGCGGGCCTTCGAGAGAGCGGCCGTCTGCGCGGTGGTCACGTCCGCGCCCTCCTCGCCGACGGCCAGCGCCGCGTAGCGCACGAACGCGATGCCCGCGCCCGCACCGCTGCCCAGCGGCGGCGCGCCGAACTCGTCCGCCCTCGCGCCGATGTCGGCCAGGCCGTCGGCGCCCGGGAGCCTGTCGAGCGCGAACGCCGCGTTGGCGATCGAGAGCAGCCGCGCGAGCTCGGTCTCGGTCGCCACTTGGTCGTCGCTCCAGTCGCGCCAGGCGGCGACGAGAGGCGCCAGCGCGCCCGCGTCCACGCCCCCCGCACGGTCCGCGAGGGCGTCCAGCGCGTCGAGGAGGGCGGCGCGCGGAGGCGTCGGCCGGCGACGATCGAGGAGCTGATCGTGCAGCGCCACGACGCCGACGCGGACGGCGCTGATGCGCGGCGTCAGTTGCTCCGGAAGCGCCCCGTCATCGCCGTCGGCGGCGGCCAGGAACACGCGCCGCACGACCTCCTCGTCGTCGAGCGGCGTCGGCGCGTCGCCGTCTGCCTGCGCGGCGGCGGCGCCCGGCGCGTCCCCGGCCCGTTGGTCGGCGGCGGCGGGGTCTTGTCCACACGCTGCGACCACGGTCACGGCGAGAAGGGGCGCGATGAGGTTCAATCGATGCACGGCGGGGAGTCTCCTGATCCCGGTTCGGTTCGGGATTCCAGCCCCGTCGAACTTACTCCAACGAGTACCTTCGAGGCGCCTGTGAACGAGGGCCGAGGAGGAAGCGGAATGGAGGGGAGGCGCAACGTGAAGGTCGGGATGAGTCTCACGGCCTGGGTGCTGCGGCAGCAGTCCCTGCACCCGGGAGCACGCGGCGAACTGTCCATTCTCCTGACGCACGTCGCTCTCGCGGCGCGCATGATCGCCCACAAGGTCTCGCAGGCGCCCTTGACCGGGCTCATCGGGCAGGCCGGCAACGTCAACGTGCAGGGCGAGGAGCAGGCCAAGCTCGACATCGTGGCCGATCAGGTGTTCCTGGACGCGATGATGACGTCGGACCTCGTGTCCACGCTCGTCTCGGAGGAGCGCGAGGAGCCCGCGTACGTCTCGGAGCACTGGGGCCGCGGCCACTACACGGTGTTCTACGACCCCCTCGATGGCTCCTCGAACATCGACGTCAACGTCACGGTGGGCTCGATCTTCGGCATCTACCGCCACCGCCCGAACGACCGCGGGCGCCTGACGGACCTCCTGCGTCCCGGGGCCGACCAGGTGGCGGCGGGCTACGTCATGTACGGAGCGTCCACGATCCTCGTGCTGGCCACCGAGGACTCGGGCGTCCAGGGCTTCACGCTGCTGCCCGAGGTGGGCGAGTTCTTCCTCACGCACCCCGACATGCAGATGCCCGAGGTCGGCAGGAGCTATAGCTGCAACGAGTCGCGCCAGCCGTTCTGGAGCGACGAGGTGCGCCGTGTCGTCGCACGCTTCCGCGAGGAGGAGGTCGGCGGCAGCAAGCGCACCGCGCGCTACGTCGGCTCGCTGATCGCGGACTTCCACCGCACGCTGCTGAAGGGCGGCATCTTCATGTACCCGGGCGAGGTCGAGAAGCCCGGCGGCAAGCTGCGCCTGATGTACGAGGCCGCGCCGCTGGGGTTCCTGGCGGAGGCCGCCGGCGGCGGTGCCCACGACGGCAGGCAACGCATCCTCGAGAAGGTCGCGGACACGCTGCATGAGCGCACGCCGCTCTTCATCGGCAGCAAGGTGGACGTCGAGGAAGCGTTACGGATCCTCAACCCGTAGGAGCCCGTGGGCCGGCGCCGGCGGTCCGCCGAGACCGCCCATCGGGCCCCCGGAGACTGTGCCCGTGGGGCTCGACACCGGGACCGGCGGGTCGCCTCTCGGCCTCGACAGGGCCGTGCCCGCGGATCGCGCAGGCGGGGGGCGCGGCGATCACCTCGAGCCTGTTAGTTGCGCTCGAGCCCGTTAGTTGCGGCCGTCCCTCGGCTGGACGGCTGGATCAGTCAGCGGGCGGGGCGCATGCTGGCTATGAAGGTGTTGAACTCGCTCTCGTGCTCGGCGATGACGGCGGCGGGACCGACGAGCTTGACCTGCACCGGCGAGGCCGTGCCCTCGACGACGACGGCCAGCATGCGGTAGTTCGCGCCGGCGGCGTTCGGATCGGCGGCCATACCGCCGCCGAACGGACCGGTGACGTCGAGGCGCTTGATCGTCAGGCCGTTCACGGTGGTCTCGGTGATCTTCGCGGCCTGCTTGGCGGCGGCCTCGTCCGCGAACTGGAACTGACCGATCCAGCGCTCGAAGTTCTGCTCGGCGCTGCCGCCGATGCCGCCGAACACGACGACCTCGATCGGCGATCCCTGCACCTCGGCGATGGGGAAGTTGGCGATGCGCATCTGATTGGCCGGGCGCGTGGACGTCCAACCCTCGGGAACGTCCCACGCCACCGGGACCGCGCCGGCGGGGGCGCCCGTGCCCGCTGCGCCCATGCCCATGGCCCCCATGCCGCCCGCCCCCATGCCGCCCGCCCCCATCCCGCCTGCGCCCATGCCCGCGCCACCCATACCCGCAGCGCCCATGCCGCCCGTCGGCGGATGGCCCTCGGGCAACTGCCCGGACGCGGCGCCGGGGCCGGCTCCGCCCGCGGTCGGCGCCGGGGGTGCCTTCTTGGCCGAGTCGCACGCGGCGACGAGAGCGAGGGCGGGGATCAGGATGAGAGCAGCGATGCGCATGAGGAACTCCGTCGGTGGTCGGGGGCGGAGCCGCAGAACGTAGCGTCCACGGGCATGCGCGCCACTAAGAGTCGGCGCGCGGTGACCGTACGCCACGACTCACGGCCGCGCCGCGTCCCCTGTACCATCCGCGCTCTCTCCGGGAGCCCCCCATGCGTTCGTCGATCTCACCCGCCCGCACGTCCTTCGTCTCCGGTTGTCTGGCCGCGTGCCTGGCGTTCGCCGCCGGCTGCGCCCAGCTCGGGCTCGCACCGAACGAGGTGGACGAGACCGCCGTGCGCGAGGAACCCGGTCGCCGCGAGCCGGCGCACGTCGTCGTGCAGCACGTTCTGATCGCCCACGAGGGGGCCGAGATCCCGGGCGTGACGCGCACGCTTCCCGAGGCCGAGCGGCTGGCGAACACCGTTCTCGAGAAGGCGCGCGGCGGCGCGCGGTTCGACGATCTCGTGCGGCTCTACAGCGACGATCGCGGCGACGGCGGCGTCTACGCGATCGCGAACTTCGGGGCGCGGAGGGAGGCGCCGAACGAGGTCGAGCGCGTCGGCCTCGCGCGCGCCTTCGGCGACGCGGCGTTCTCCATGGAGGTCGGCGAGTTCGCCCTCGTCCCCTACGACAAGAAGCGCAGCCCCTACGGCTTCCACATCCTGCAACGGTTGAAGTGACGCCCCGCGGGCACGCGGCCCGCACCTCGACGTCCATGCGCCGGCCGTGAATTCCGGCCCACCGGGACGGAGCGCTGCCGTCACGCGTCCCATATGCTGTTGGGGGTCGGGGTACGCCCGGAGCGGGCGGCAGGGGCTCGGGAGGTACGCATGTCTCGTCAGGCGAAGATCCTCATGGGCATCGGCGCGGTCGTCGCGACCGTGGTCGGTGGCGCACTGTTCTTGGTGCTGTCGGACCCGGTGGCGCAGGACGACGCCCCGGACGACGCCGCTGCAGACGGCGCCGCGTCCGCGCCGGGCGACGAGCCGCGGGAAGAGGCGGCCAGGAGCGGCGGCCGGCGTCACGCCCGCGTGCCGGGGGCGGCCACGCTCTTCGGCATCGTCGAGCATGCGGGCTCCGCGAAGCCGGCTGCGGCGCAGGCCGTGCAGCTCGTGGGCGAGAGCATCGGTACCGTCGAGACCGTGACCGACTCCTCGGGCGCGTTCCGCTTCGAAGGGCTGCCGCCGGGCGGGCCGTACGCGATCGGAGTGGACAGCGAGGGCTACGCCCCCATCCGGCTGCCGGGCATCGCGCTCGATCGCGCCGAGGAGCGGGACGTAGGCACGCTGCTGCTGGATCTGGCCGTGCGCGTCGAGGTCCGCGTACGCACCATGGCCGGCGAACCCCTCGCCGGGGCGACGGTCTCGGCGTTCGCGGCCCCGACGTTCGGCCGGGGCTTCGACTGGTCCAAGGCGATGGCGCAGCTCGGCCAGGCGCCGGTGGCGGTCGCGACGGCGAGGAGCGCTGCCGACGGTGCCGTCGTCTTCGACGAGCTCGCATCGGGAAGCTGGACGTTCGTCGCCCGCAAGGACGGCTACGCCCGCTCGGGCAGGGCGTCGCTGCGCCTGCGGTCGTCGGAGGAGCCCGACCCCGTGAACCTCTACCTCGAGAGCGGCCACACGCTGACGGGGCGCGTGCTCGACGAGAACGACGAACCGATGGCGGGCGCACTCGTGATGGGCGGCGGCGACGGCAACCTCTGGAACCTCGGCGCCAACGCGCTGCGCGTCCGGGCGACGTCCGGCGAGGACGGCGCGTACGAACTGACGGCGCTGCGCGCCGGGGACGCGGTGATCTGGGCGGCGCGCGCGGAGGCGACGCCCGCGCGGATCGTCACCCTGCGCATCCCGGACGTCACCGCGTTCGACATCCGCCTGCGTGCCGGAGGCGTGCTCACCGGGCGTGTGACGATGAAGGAGGACGGCGAGCCGGTCGCGGGCGCCAAGGTGCGCGCCATGTCGTGGGGCATGTCCGGAGGGCGCACGGCCGAGGCCGTCAGCGACGAGGACGGCCGCTACACGATCGACGACCTGCCCGAGGGCAACGTCGGCAACATCACCGCCGAGAAGGAAGGGCTGGTGAGCGTCGTCGATTCGAACCAGGCGCTCACGCCCACGAGCTTCCGCGCCGGCGACAGGGTCGAACGCAACATCCAGATGACGCCGGGGGCCACGCTGACCGGCACCGTGAAGGGACCGGCCGGTCCGGTCGCAGGCGCGCGTGTGACGGTGATGTACCAGCGCGCCGCCGGGAACTTCGACCAGAAGCAGGCGACGACGGACGCCGAGGGCAGCTACCGCTTCGACACACTGAGCGAGGGCCGCTACCTCGTGCAGGCCGGCGCGCCGGGTCTCTACACGCCGGACTTTCCGCAGAACTGGTGGATGGCGCTGCAGAACGGGAAGATGCCCGAGCACCTCTCCGGCAAGACGGTCGCGGGCGAGGAGACGGTCACCGACATCGAGCTGCGCGCCGGCACGACGATCTCCGGCCGCGTGGAGACGAGCAGTGGGGAGCCGGTGGCGGGCGCGAGCGTGCGCGCCACGTCCAGCGGCGGGTTCGTCCGTGACAACAACTCCGACCCGACGATCTCCGCGGACGACGGGTCGTTCGTCATCGAGGGCGTCGTCCCCGCGCCGCAGGTGCAGCTCTCGGCGACGCGCAAGGGGCTTGCGCTCGCGAAGCACGACCCGATCGCCATGTCGGACGGCACGCCGCTCGAGAACCAGGTGCTCGTCATGCAGCCGCTACCGATCGTACGCGGCCGTGTGAGCACCTCGACCGGGGAGCTCCCGGACGACACCTACGTCCAAGTGATCGTGCTCCGGGGCATGGGCAACCGTCCGCCGTTCCCCGGCGCGTCGGCGGCGACGAACGTCGAGCGCCTCCCGGTGCGCCGCGACGGTTCGTACGAGGCGACCGTCCACACGGCTGAGGGCGCGTTCAGCATCCGCGCCGTCGCGCCCGGCTTCCCGCCGGTCGATTCGGACCGCGTCCCCCTCGAGGACGGGCGGACCACGTACGACGTGGACGTGCAACTCGGCGCGGGCCTGTCGCTCGCGGGGCGCGTCGTCTCGGACGTGACGGGCGAGGCCATCGCAGGCGCGCACGTCCGCGTCACGCGCAGGGGCTCGTCCAACTCCTC
>JAJRVY010000314.1 GCA_024277065.1 Planctomycetota bacterium | reverse complement strand
GCCGATGCGGGACGCCGATGCGGCGAGCGCCGCGTTGGCCTCGGCCCCGATGACACCCGGTCCCACGCGGATGCGACGGCCGCCGTCCAGGACCTCGAGCGCGCGGAACGACGCCGGGTGCTGCATCACGAGCACCGAGTCCGTCACGGCCTGCCCCGAGAGACTCGTGCCCCCGGCGCGAAACGTCACCGGCGTGCCGTGGCGATGGGCGGCGGCCAGGACGAGCCGCACCTCCGCCTCGTCGGCGACCCGCACGACGACCTGCGGCACGAGTCGGTAGACGCCGGCGTCCGCGCCGAACGCAGTGCGGTGCAGGCGATCCACGAAGACCCGCCCCGCCGGGAGTGCCGCGCCGACCTCGGCGGCGAATCGCGCGTGCGCCGAGAGCGCGACGGCGACCGCCGGCCGCACCGACGCGGGACCTCGCGTCATCGTTGCCGGCGCGCCCCGCCCACCACCACAGCGATCTCGAACAGCGCCGTGCCGCCGCCCTCGGACGGCTTGCGGGCACGTGTCAGACGTAACCTCGTCGCACCGGGGCGCACGGCCTCGAAGAGGATCTTCTCGTAGGCCCTCGCGCCGCCGATGATCATCCCGCCGTGACGCCCGCCGACGGTGCGCGTGCCCGAGGTCTGCCGCAACACCGAGCGGTCGTACTCCCGGGGCGTCCAGCGCGACGAGGATCCGGCGATGCTCGGCAGAACGACGGCGAGCCGCTGACCCACCACCAGGTCGATCCTGGCGCCGTGGCGCTCCTGCGTGACGTGGTAGACGTCCGGCCCGGTCGAACGGACGGCCTCGTCCGAGCCGCAGGCCGCGGCGCCGGCGGTGAGCAGGATCAGGACGGCAACCAGGAGCGTTCGGGAGGGCAGGCGCATGCGCGCAGGCTACCCGCCACCTCGGACGGCGCGAGCCGCGGCGAGCGCCCGTTGGCGTCGGTCAGTTCAGAGCGGTCAGGGCGGCCAGGATCGCGGCACGGTCGGCGCCGGTCGGCGCCGCGCCGCCATAGCGTGCGGCGACGAGGCGCTCGAGGAGTTGCGACATCTCCCGCGCGACCTCCGGCGCGACGCCTGCCGCCTCGAGGCGGCGCGGCAGGTCGGGCGAGACGACAGCGGCCGGCGCGCAGCCGAGGCGCCGCGCGAGGAACGTCGCCAGGACGTCCGCCACGTCCGCGCCGGGGCCGTCCAGCGCCGCGCGGGCCTCGGCCGCCGCGCCCTCCCGCGCCGCCGCCCGCGGATCCGCCCCCGGCCCGGACCGCGGCCGGGGCGACACGCGGCGCCGGCGCAGCAGCAGGGCTGCGGTGGCGGCGAGCAGCAGCAGCGCCGCGGCGAGAGCCGCGAGCAGTTCCCTCGAGACGCCGTCGTCCGCGGGCGGCTCGCGCGGGGCGGGCGGCCGCGGCGCCTCCGCCCGCGCCCGGACGGGCAGCTCGAGCGCCTCCGTCTCGATCGTGACGTAGCGCCCGCCCTGCAGCGGATCGAAGAAGCTGAACACCACCGGCGGGATCGCGCCCAGCGACGGATCGCCGACCTCGAGCTCCCACAGCCACGCCCGGCGATGCACGTCGTTCGTGCGGATCGAATACTCGCTGCGCCCACCCAGAACGTGGAGGCCGGGGCGCTTGTCGAGCACCGGGAACCGCGCGCCGTCCGGGTCGGTGTCCGGCTCGCTGCGCAGCACGACGCGCACTGTCGCCGCGACCCGCCCGTCCTCCGTGAGCTCGGCGCTGACGAGATGCGCCTCGATCTCGAACGCCCCGACACCCCCCGAGAAGCCCTCCGGCCGGCCCTCGCCGGGGAGCGGGAGAACGCGCGCCACGGGCCCCGGCAGCGATACGCGAACGCGGTGCGCGTCGCGGGCGACGCGACCCTCGACGAAGTCGTCGCGGAAGGCCGTGGCGAACGTGAACTCGACGGTCACCGAGAGATCGACGTCGCCCGCGTCGCGAGCGTCCAGCACCAGCCGGCGCTCGAGGAGAGCGAAGGACCGCGAGCCGCGCTCCACGGCGCCGTCCGCGCTCCTCTCCATCTCCAGCGGCCCGTCACCGGCGGCGATCGACGCGGCCCCCCGTGCGCGCCACGAGTACGGCCGCGCACGATTCAGCCACGGCGCCGACACGCGCAACGGCACGTCCAACTCGCGCCGGAACGTCTGCACGACGCTGCGCTCGAAGAAGGCCGTGTCGTAGCCGACCCGCAGAAGCAGCGACACGCGCTCGCCGACGAACCACGTCGTGCGCTGCGGCACGACCTCGACGAACACGGCCCGGGTCGGATCCGCGTCCTGCGCCGCCGCGGGCACGGTGACGGACGCCGACGCCACGATCAGCGCCGCCCGCAGAAGCAGGGCGCGCCTCACCAGTCCTTCTCCACGCCCGACTGCGTGACGCGCCGCCGGGCCCGTCGCGCGCCGCGCTTCTCGCGCTCCTTGGCAGCGAGCCGCTCGATCAGGCCGCGCACCTGGGCCAGCGTCAGGTCCGTCTCCGTGACGCCCGCGAGCGCGCCCGGCGCCCCGTCGTCACCGTCGTCGCCGGCCTCGGGCGGCGCCTCGGTGGGCGGCGTGCCCGCGTCGTCCGGCGCATCGCCCGCGGCGACGGGGACCGGGCGCACGCGCGCTCCGCCGCCCGCCGTCCTGCGCTCGCGCTGCCGCGCGGCCTCGCGCTGCTCCTCCCGCAGACGTTCGGCCAGCCGCTGCGCACGACCGACGTTGCGCCGCGCCGCCGGCCAGTCGTCGCGGGTCACCGCGGCGCGGCCGAAGGCGCGGGCGGCCTCTTCCGCGTGACGGATGGCCACCGCGAACGCGAACGGCTCCGCCTCGGCCCCGCGCGCCTGCGCCGCGGCACGGGTGGCGCGTGCGAACGCCACGTTGCCCGCCAGAAAGCAGCCGCGAGCGGCCATCTCGAGATCGGCCGCGCGCGCCAGCCGTGCCGCCGCCGCCTCCGCGTCCTCGAACAGACCCGCCCGCAGCGCGCAGAGCGCCTGGTTGTACGCGACCTCGGGCGCCGCGTCGGAGAGCGCCGCGAACGCCGCGTGCGCGTCCTCGTAGCGCCCCTCCTCGTAGGCGCGCACACCGTCGTCGAACGCCCCGCCGCACGACGC
Organism: Planctomycetota bacterium; assembly: GCA_024277065.1. Taxonomy (GTDB): domain Bacteria; phylum Planctomycetota; class JAJSAM01; order JAJSAM01; family JAJVHW01; genus JAJRPF01. The sequence goes on along the minus strand of JAJRVY010000314.1, from coordinate 1,177 downwards.
GAGCAGCAGCAGGGCGGCCGCCGGCCCGGCGCGCATCAGCGGCGCCTCCGATCGGCCACACGGAGTTCGAGCACGAACAACACCAGCGCCGCCGCGAGCGGCCACTGGAAGCGGTTCTCGCGCTCCTGCCGTCGGCGTTCGTCGAGCGCCTTGCGCGCCATCGGCACGATCTCGTCGTCGTACAGCGCCGCGAGGGCCTGCGGCGTCGTCGCCGCGGCGACGTGCGTGCCGCCCGTGGCAGCGGCGATGCGCGAGAGCGCGGCGACGCCCGGCACCGTCACCACGTCGTCGCCGGAGCGGTCGCGCAGGAAGACCTCGCCGCCCTCACCCGGCACGGGAATCTTCCCGCCGCGCCGCGCTCCGAACGAGACCGTGTGCACGGTGATGCCGCGGCGGGCGCAGCGCTCGGCGGCGCGCAGTCCGCGTCCCTCGTGGTCCTCGCCGTCGGTCAGCAGCAGCACGACCTCGTGGTCGCCCGTGGCTCCGGCGAGCGCGGCGACGGCCGCGTCCAGCGCCGCGCCGAGGTCCGTGCCGCCGCGGCGGACGCTCAGCGGGCCCTGCTGCTGCGCCAGTGCGACGAACGCGGCGACGTCGCGCGTCAGAGGGACGGCGAGGCGCGCCTCGCCGGCGAAGACCACGAGTCCCAGGCGGTCCCCCTGCGCGCGCCGCGCGAGTTCCGCGATCTCGCGGCGCGCCGCGAGCAGACGGCTCGGCGCCTGGTCCCGCGCGAGCATCGAGCGCGAGACGTCGAGACACACCAGCACGTCCACGCCGCGTCCGGCCGCGGACCGCTCGCCCTCGCCCCAGGCGGGTTGCATGAGGGCCAGCCCCGCCAGCAGAACACCCGCGCCGAGCAGCCCGCCGCGCACGAGTCGTGGACGGCGCCCGTCGCACTCGGTGAGAGCCGCCACCCGCGGTCCGAACGCGCGCGCGTTGGCGCGCCGGCGGCCTTGCGCCGCGAGCCAGAGCAGGGCAGCGAGCAGCGGCGCCGCGGCCGGCAACGGCCACGCCGCGGGGTCGAGGAAGATGTCGGCCGCGCTCACGGCAGCACCCGCAACCAGGTCTCACGCGACAACGTTCCGAGGACGAAGAGCGCCAGCCCGAGCAGCAGCACGGGGGCGAAGGCCTCGATGAGCCTGTGGCGTGGCTGCGGCAGCGCGCTCGTCTCGAGGCCGTC
>JAJRVY010000313.1 GCA_024277065.1 Planctomycetota bacterium | reverse complement strand
GTGGTGCGCGAGAGCCTCGTCAACAACACGATCGGGCGCACGCTCGGCCGTTCCGGCGAGGACTTCGGCACGTACGGGCACTCGAAGCCGCTCTTGTACTACGTCCACGCGTTCCCGATCGCGCTGTTGCCCTGGAGCCTGACGCTGCCCGCCGTGTGGTCATCGCGCCTCCTGGACCGAGGAGCACGCCCGCGGCGGATGCGCTTCGTCGCCGCGCTGGTCGTCTGCGGAATCGTCCTGCTGTCGATCCCGGCCGGCAAGCGCACGCTCTACTTCATGCCGCTCCTGCCCGCCACGGCCGCCCTGTTCGGCGTGTGGGTCGCGCGCATCGGCTCACGATCGGGAAGTCGGCTGGATCGCGGCACACTCGTCGTCCTGACGGGCCTTCTGGCGGCCGTCGCCGCCGCGCTCACGCTCACCCTCGCGTGGATCGCCTTCCGCGGAGCGCCGGTCGAGAAGTTGCACGTGATCGAGGACATGCCGGGGCTGTGGGCGGTGGCCGCCCTCGCGGCCGCCGGGGCGATCACGGCGATCGTGCTCGCGCGCCGCGCCTTGAGGCATTGCGACTGGCGTCTCGTGCGCGTCACGCTCGCGTTCGCCGTCGTCGTCGCCGCCGTGACGAGCGCCGTCGGGCGCCCGCTGCTCGATCCGGGCAAGGAGATGCGCACCGGCACGCTGAGCATCGCGGCACACGTCTCGTCGCCCGATCGGATCGTCGGCGTGCGCCTCGGCGAGACGGCGGAGGCGGTGCTCGCGTTCTACTCCGGCAGGCGCGTGCGCAACGTGGCGAACCTGGCGCAGGTGGACCAGCTCGTCGCGCAGAACGGGCTGCGAGAGTTCGTGATCGAGGACCGCGGCCGCACGGCGGACCTCGTCGGGACGGCGCGCGCGCGCTTCGACGAGGTCGCACGCATCGAGCTGAAGTCCGGCGACTTCGTCATCGTGTTCGGGGTCCGGGAGGGCGCGGCGAAGTGACGGCTCCGCGCGGCCGCCCGCCGCGCACTCCGGCGATGTCGTGAGGTTCCGCCCACGCTCTGCATAGCATGTCGCGTGCGGCGGCCTCGCCGCAGCCTGGCGTGAGAGGAACGATCGTGCCCGAAGACCCCCCGTTCATCCCGTTCTGCCGTCCGACGCTCGAGGACGACGAGATCGAGGCCGTCACAAAGACGCTGCGTTCGGGGTGGATCACGACCGGCCCGCAGGTCGCGGCCTTCGAGAAGGCGTTCGCGGAGTCCGTCGATGCGCCGTTCGCGCTGGCGCTGAACTCCGCCACCGCGGGGCTGCACGTCACGCTCGCGGCGCTGGACGTCGGTCCCGGCGACGACGTCGTCACGGCCTCGATGACATGGCCGTCGGTCGTCAACATGATCGAGCTGCTGGGGGCGCGACCGGTCTTCGCGGACGTCCACGAGGACACGCTGCAGATGGATGCCGCGCACGTGCGCAGCGTCATGACGCCGCGCACCAAGGCCGTCGTGCCCGTCCACTTCGCGGGCCAGCCGGCGGATCTCGACGCGCTCGAGGCGGTCGTCGCGGGCAGCGGCGCCACGATCATCGAGGACGCCGCGCACGCCGTCGGCACGGAGTACCGCGGCCGGCCTATCGGCGCACGCGCCCACCCGGCGGTGTTCAGCTTCCACCCCATCAAGAACATCACCACCGGCGAGGGCGGCATGGTCACATGCCATGACGAGGCGCTGGCCGATCGCATCCGCACGCTGCGCTTCCACGGTGTCTCGAAGGACGCCTGGAAGCGCTACGGCCGCGCGGGCTCGTCGCGCTACGAGGTCATCGAGCCGGGCTGGAAGTGCAACATGATGGACATCCAGGCGGCGCTCGGCCTGCGACAGCTCGGCAAGGTCCGACGCTTCAACGCGGCGCGCCGCGAGCGGGCCCAGCGCTACGCCGAACGACTCGCGGACGTGGACGCGATCCGCCCCCTCGGCGTGGTGCCGTATCCCCACGTCCACGCCTGGCACCTCTACATCGTGCGGTTGGACACCGAGCGCGCAGGGATCTCCCGCGACGATCTCATCTCGGAGCTCGCGCGGCGCGGCGTCGCCGCAGGCCTGCACTTCACGCCGGTGCACGAGCACGCGTACTTCCGCGAGAAGTACGACATCGCGCCGGGGCTGCTGCCCGCCACGGAGCGCGTCGGCGAGGAGATCCTGTCGCTGCCGCTGTACCCGCTGCTCCCCCTCGACGACGTGGATCGCGTCGCTGACACACTGCGCACGGTCGTCGCGGAGACCTCGCACGGTGTCTGAGAGCGCGCACCCGGTCGTCTCGGTCGTCATCCCCGTCTACGAAGAGGAAGACAACGTCGAGACGCTCTGCGCCCGGCTGATCCCCGTCGTGCGGGCGATGGACCTGCCGGCCGAGGTCATCCTGGTGGACGACGGCTCGAAGGACCGCACGCTGGAGCTGCTGCTCGCCGCGGCGCGCGCGAACCCGGAGATCGTCGTGCGCTCGCTGGCGCGCAACTTCGGCCAGCACGCCGCCGTGCTCGCGGGGTTCGACGCCGCCCGGGGCACGTGCGTCGTCACGCTCGACGCCGACCTGCAGAACCCGCCCGAGGAGATCCCGCGCATCGTGGAACAACTCCGCGCTGGACACGATCTCGTGGGCACCATTCGCCAGGATCGTCAGGACTCCTGGTTCCGCCGACGGGCGTCGCGGCTCGTCAACGCCATGACGCGGCGTGCGTCGGGCATCGAGCTGCGCGACTTCGGGTGCATGCTGCGCGGCTACTCGCGCGAGATCGCCAAGACCCTGGCCGCGCGCAGCGAGAGCCACACCTTCATCCCGGCCCTCGCCTACGTCTACGCCCAGAGCCCCGTCGAGATCCCCGTGGCGCACGCGGCGCGCGACCAGGGCGCCTCGAAGTACTCCCTGCTGCGCCTCTTCCGCCTGCAACTGGACCTGATGACGGGCTTCTCGCAGGCTCCGATGCGCCTTCTGTTCAGCGCCGGCGTGCTCGTCGCCGCCGCCGGCGTCGCGATGGGTCTGACACTGGCCGCCATGCGTGTCCTGCACGGCCCCGAATGGGCGGCGGAGGGCGTCTTCACGCTGTTCGCGATCCTGTTCCTGTTCGTCGGAGCGCAGTTCTTCGCGCTGGGCCTGATCGGCGAGTACGTCGGCCGCACCCTGGGTGTCGTGCGCAGGCGCCCGACGTACGTTCTGCGCGACCTGTCGGGCCTGACGACGGACGCGGCGGCGGCGGACGCCGACGCAGGCGACGACGACGGCGCAGCCGCGTCGGAGGATGCCTCGTGAGGGCGGTCGTGTTCGCGTATCACGACGTCGGTTGCAGCAGCATCCGCACGCTCGCGGACCTCGGCGTGGACGTGGCGCTCGTCTACACACACGACGACGATCCGGCCGAGGACACCTGGTTCGGCTCGGTCCGCGCGACGTGCGACGAACTCGGCATCCCCCATGACGCCGCCGCCGACCCCAACGACGCGGCGCAGGTCGCGCGCATCCGCGCACTCGCGCCGCACGCGCTGTTCAGCTTCTACTACCGCAACATCCTGCGCGATCCCGTGCTGGCCTGCGGAGAGCGCGGCGCCGTGAACCTGCACGGCAGTCTGCTCCCGCGCTACCGCGGACGCGCCCCCGTCAACTGGATGATTCTGCACGGCGAACGCGAGGGCGGCGTGACGCTCCACGACATGATCGCGCGTCCCGACGCCGGCGACGTCATCGACCGCGAGGCGTTCCCGATCGCGGACGACGACCGCCCCGCCGACGTCTACGCGAAGGTCGTCCACGCCGCGGGCGTCGTGCTGCGGCGAAGCGCGTTCGCCGTCCTCGACGGCACGGCGCGACGCGCGCGCCAGCTCGAGTCCAACGCGACGACGTTCGGGCGCCGGCGCCCCGACGACGGGCGCATCGACTTCCACCTCGCGGCCGGCGACGTGCGCAACCTCGTGCGCGCCGTGACGCGCCCCTACCCCGGCGCGTTCGCCTTCGTCGGGACCCGGCGGGTCAACGTCTGGTGGGCCGAGATGGCGCGCGCGACTGCGGACTCGGACGCGGCGCCGGGCACCCTGCGCCACGCCGCAGGCGGCGGCGTCCTGGTGACGTGTGGCGACGGGCGCTCGCTCCTCCTCTCCGACCTCGACATCGACGGCTGCACCGTGACGGGCGACGACCTTCGCAGCGCCCTGCCCGAGGGCGCGTCTCTCGCCTCGTACGCCGAGGGCCTCTCCTCGCACCCCGAAGGGAACCCATGATGGACGTCCTGATCCTCGGAGCCAACGGCTTCATCGGCAGCCACCTGACGGAGCGCATCCTCGCGGACACGGACTGGAACGTGTTCGCGCTGGACCTCGGGAGCGACCACCTGGAGCGGTTCCTCGACAACCGCCGGGTGCGCTTCCTCGAGGGCGACATCGCCATCAACCACGAGTGGATCGAGTACCACATCCGGCGCGCCGACGTCTGTCTGCCGCTGGTGGCCATCGCCACGCCCGCGACGTACGTACGCGACCCACTGCGCGTCTTCCGTCTCGACTTCGAGGAGAACCTGCGCATCGTGCGCCAGTGCGCCAAGTACCGCACGCGCGTCGTGTTCCCTTCGACCTCCGAGGTCTACGGGATGTGCGAGGACGCCGAATTCGACGAACGCACGAGTCCGCTCGTCTGCGGCCCGGTCACGAAGACGCGCTGGATCTACTCGTGCGCCAAGCAACTGCTCGACCGCGTGATCATCGCCATGGGCCGCGACGAGGATCTGTCGTACACGCTGTTCCGTCCGTTCAACTGGATCGGCCCCGGGCTCGACTCCATCCATGCCGCCAAGCAGGGCAGTTCGCGCGTCGTGACGCAGTTCCTGGGGCACCTCCTGCGCAAGGAGCCGATCACGCTAGTGGACGGCGGCGCGCAGCGCCGCTGCTTCACGTACGTGGACGACGGCATCGACGCGCTGATGCGCATCCTGCGCAACGAGAACGGGTGCTGCGAGAAGGAAATCTTCAACATCGGCAACCCGGGCAACGACCACTCGATCCGGGATCTGGCCGAGGCGATGGTGCGCGTGCTCGGGGAGTTCCCCGGCTATGGGGAAACGGCCGCGAAGGCGCGCATCGAGGAGGCCTCGGCAGAGGAGTACTACGGCAAGGAGTACCAGGACATCGTGCACCGTGTGCCCAGCATCCGCCGCGCCGGTGAGGTGCTCGGGTGGGCGCCGCGGATCGGGTTCGAGGACGCCGTGCGGCGCACGATCGCCGCGTACGTCGCCCCCGGGGCCGTGGATGCGCTCGGTTCCGGTGACGATGACGTCTGCTGAGCCCTGCCACGCACCGCACTCGCGGAGATCGTGACGTGCGCACGCTCTCCTTCAAGATCGACGTCTGCACGTGGGAGGGGCTGCACCGCGGCGTCGTGCCGCTCCTCGGCGTCCTCGCGCGGCACGACGTCCGCGCCACGTTCTGCCTGGCGTTCGGGCCGGACAACTCGGGCAAGGCGCTGCTGAACGTCTTCAAGCCGGGGTTCCTGAAGAAGATGGTGCGCACCGGCGCGCCGACGACGTACGGCCTGCGCACGATGGTCTCGGGCACGCTGCTCCCGGCGCGCCCGATCGCGGCGGGAGCGCCGGAGATCGTGCGCCGCATCGTGGACGGCGGACACGAGGTCGCCGTGCACGGCTGGGATCACCGCCGCTGGCAGGATCGCCTGCCGCGACTGCCCGGCGAGGCCGTGCTGGACGACCTGCGCCGCGCGCGCGACGCGTGCGAGAACATCGTCGGCGCGCCGCCGCGCGGCACGGCGGCGCCGGGGTGGATCGTCACCGCGGCGAGCCTCGCGGCGCAGGACTCGCTCGGCTTCGCGTGGGCGAGCGACCTACGGGGCGGCGTGCCGTGCCGGCTCACGGCGGACGGCCGCGAGCTCGCGACGGTGCAGATCCCGACGACGGGACTCTGCATCGAGGAACTCGTGACGACGGGCATCCGCGGCGACACCGAACTGGTCCGGGAGTTGACCGCAGGCGTCGCGTCCGCGGACACCGCCGTGCTCGCTGTACACGCCGAGATCGAGGGGCGCGCCCACCTCGCTCTGTTCGATGGGCTCGTGCCGGGGTTGTGCGGCGAGCGGGACGCCGTGCTGCCGCTCGGCGAGGTGGCGGATCGGCTCGCGGCAACGGACCTGCCCGTGCGGCGACTCGCGACGAAGACGCTGCCGGGACGTTCCGGGGGCGTGGCGACCTGCGAGGAGACCGCATGACGGCGGCCGGTGCGAAGCCCCTCCGCTCGCGTCTGCCCTACGCGGCTCTCATGGCGGCGGCGGTCTCTGTCGCGTTCCTCGGACTGTGGCGCACGACGTTCTGGGGACCGTTCGAGCCACGCGTGCTCGAGATCGCGCGCGAGCAGTACGTGCACGGGGGCCTGCTGCGCGTGCCGACGTTCTCGGGGATGCCGTTCCTCGAGAAGCCGGCGCTCTACTACGACCTGCTCGCGCTGTCGTTCCACGCCGCGGGCGGCCCGTCGGTCACCGCGGCGCGACTGGTCCACGGCGCACTGCTGATCGTCTGGATGCTGGCGACGGCGTTCGCGGTCAAGCGCGTCGCGGGACCGCGCGCCGGGCTCCTCGCCGCGTGCCTCGTCGCGTCGTCGAACATGTTCGTCAAACTTGCCGGACGCATCAGCATCGACGTCGCCCTCACGGCGAGCCTGACGCTGGCGCTGCTGTTCTTCGCGCGCGCGACGTCGTCGGGCCGCGGCGGCATCCGCCGCGGCCCGTGGATCCTCGGTCTCGCCTGCGGCGGCCTCGCGTTCTGGTCGAAGGGGTTCCTCGGGACGTTCCTCTTCGGGGCACCGCTGCTCGCCTACGCCGCATGGGCGCGGGACCGGCGCATCGTGCGCGCGCTGCTGTGGCCCTCGTCCATCGCGGTACTCGTGCTGCCCATCGCACTGTGGGCCGCCGTGCTCTACGCGGACGGCGGCGAGACGTTCGTGTTCGAGGCGTTCGTCAACAACACCCTCGGCCGCTTCCTCAACCACCGCTTCATGGTGGCCGGCGTCGAGACGCTCGAGTACGGCGACGTCAACAGCCCGTCCGAGACGCTCCACTATCTGCGACGCATCGGATCGCTCGCCGGCGCGTCCGTCGTGCTGCTGCCGTTCGTGCTGCTCGCCCTGCGCCGCGTGCGCGTTCGGAAGCGCGGCTCGCGCACGCGACTCGCGGCGCTTGCCGTCTGCTTCGCGCTCGTGCCCCCGATCGTGCTCACGTTCTCGAGCCAGAAGGGCGTCCACCATCTCGGGTCGTGTACGTCGGGTTTCGCCATCGCGGGGGCATTGTGGCTGCACCGCCACGCCGTGCGCCGGGACCGCTGCGACCTTCGGCCCTGGACGTCGCGCGCGACGGCGACCCTGGCGTGGCTCGCGCCCGTCCTGCTCGCGCTCACCCTGTTCGGACTGCCGGCGACGCTGACGCAGAGCTACGTCATCGGCGTCGCCGTCGGCCTCGCGGGGATCGCGCTGTCGCTCGTCGTCCTGCGCGCCGGGTCGCGGCGGCTCGCCGCGCACTGCGTGCTCGCGACGCTCATGCTCGCAGCGCTGCTCTCGCGCTCACCGGGGGGTAGCGATCCTGCGGACGTGCGCTTCACGGCCTTTCCGAACTGGGTCCGCGCGGAGATCGGCGCCCGTCCGATCGGTATCTTCGGACACGGCGAGACGGACCTCGGAGTGTTCGCCTGGGCGATGGAGTCCGAGCACGACTCGCTGCGCGACGTCGAGGAGGTGGCGCGCCACATGGACGCGGATGGGCCGCGCTTCTGCATCGTGCGCGGAGAGAACCACCGGCGCGACGTGGAGGCGCTCGATCCGACCTACCGCACGCTTGCGATCGGGGGCAACGGCTCGCGGACGTACGCGCTCGTCGCCAACGCCGCGGCAGCCCGCGCCCATCGCCCGTCCGGACGCCCACCGCCGCAGTGACGACGGAGCGCGATGCGATGCGTCCGGTCGCTACGCTGCGACCGCGCGCCGCAGGCGTAGGGCGTTCGCGAGCACGGAGACCGAACTGAAGCTCATCGCCGCGGCAGCGAGCATCGGACTGAGGAGCACGCCGGTCGCCGGGTAGAGCACGCCCGCCGCAACGGGGATGCCGATGGCGTTGTAGCCGAACGCGAAGACGAGGTTCTGCTTGATGTTCGCCATCGTGCGCCGGCTCAGTTTCCGGGCACGCGCGATGCCGCGCAGATCACCCTTGACCAGCGTTACCGCCGCGCTCTCCATGGCGACGTCGGTCCCCGTGCCCATCGCAATCCCGACGTCGGCACGCGCGAGTGCGGGGGCGTCGTTGATGCCGTCGCCGGCCATGGCGACGATGTGCCCCTCGGACTGGAAGCGCACGATCACGTCGAGCTTCTCGTCGGGCAGCACGTCCGCGACGACGTCGTCGATGCCGAGTTCGCGTGCCACCGCGCGCGCGGTCGTCTCGCTGTCGCCGGTGAGCATCACGATGCGCACCCCGTCGGCGTGGAGCGCGGCGATCGCGGCCGGCGTGCTCTCCTTCACGGGATCGGCCACGCCGAGCAGGCCCACGAGGCGACCGTCCTGCGCCAGATGAACGACGGTCTGCCCCGCCGCGCGCAGTTCCTCGGCGCGCGCCCCGGTCTCGTCGATGGCGACGCCCAGCGCGTCCATGAGCGCGGGGTTCCCGAGCGCGATGCGCCGGCCGTCGAGCGTTCCCGTCACGCCCTTGCCGGTCACCGACTCGAAGTCGGCGACGGCCTCGGCGACCGCGCCCCGGGCCTCAGCGCCGGACAGGATCGCGGCGGCGAGCGGGTGCTCGCTGCCTTTCTCGAGCGAAGCCGCGAGCGAGAGGAGCGCGCCCGAAGCGATCTCCCCCACGGTCTCGACCGTCACGAGCGTCGGCACGCCCGCCGTCAGCGTCCCGGTCTTGTCCACGACGAGCGTATCGACCTTGCGCAGCAGCTCGATCGCCTCGGCGTTGCGGAAGAGCACACCCATCGACGCGCCACGGCCCGTGGCCACCATGATCGAGACCGGCGTCGCCAGTCCGAGCGCACACGGACACGCGATGATGAGCACGGCCACGGCATTGATCAAGGCGTGCGCCATGCGCGGCTCGGGTCCGACGAGCGACCACACGACGAACGTGATGACCGACGCCGCCAGCACCGCGGGCACGAAGTACCCGGCGACGGAGTCGGCGAGTTTCTGGATGGGCGCACGGCTGCGCTGTGCGGCAGCGACCATCGCGACGATCCGCGCCAGGAGCGTCTCGTCACCCACCTTCTCGGCCCGCATCACGAACGACCCCGTGCCGTTGACGGTGGACCCGACGACCTGATCGCCGACAGCCTTCTGCACGGGAATGGGCTCGCCCGTGACCATCGCCTCGTCCACGTGACTCGTGCCCTCGATGAGCACGCCGTCCACCGGGATCTTCTCGCCGGGGCGCACACGAAGGCGATCGCCGGGGTGCACGCTCGCGAGCGGCACGTCGCTCTCGTTGCCGTCGTCGGCGATGCGGCGGGCCGTCTTGGCCTGCATGCCCAGCAGTTTGCTGATGGCCGAACTCGTCTGGCTGCGCGCGCGCAACTCGAGTACCTGGCCGAGCAGCACGAGCGTGACGATCACGGCCGCGGCCTCGAAGTACACGGCGACCTCGCCGCCGCGGCGGAACGAGTCCGGGAACAGGCCCGGCGCGAGCGCCGCCACGAGGCTGTAGACGAACGAGACACCGACGCCCAGGCCGATGAGCGTGAACATGTTGAGGTTCCGGGTGCGCAGCGACTGCAGCGCGCGCTGGTAGAACGGCAGCGCCGACCAGACACAGACCGGTGTCGCCAGGGCCAGTTCGACGAGGACACGTGTGCGCGCCGAGAACAACCGTGAGACGGGCTGCCCCGGCAGCAGGTCGCCCATCGACACGACGACGAGCGGCACCGTCAACACCGCCGCGAACCAGAGGCGCCGCGACATGCCGCGGAGTTCCGGGCTCTCCTCGGCCGCCGCGCCCCCACCGCCGCGCGGCTCGAGCGCCATGCCGCACCTGGGGCAACTGCCGGGCTCGTCCCGCATGACCTCCGGGTGCATCGGGCAGACCCACTCCGTATCCGGTCCCGCGCCATCGCCGATGACGGGCACGACCGGCTCGAGAGCCATGCCGCACTTGGGGCACGAGCCGGGGCCGTCCTGCACGACGTCCGGGTGCATCGGACAGGTGTGAGCCGCGCCGGGCGCGAGGTAGCGCGCGGGATCGGCGGCGAACTTCGTCCGGCAGCCGTCACTGCAGAACGCGTGGCGCACGCCGTCGTGAAGGTGCACGTGCGCGCCGGCATCGCGGACGCTCATGCCACAGACGGGGTCGATCGCAGCGTTCATGCTCCCTCCCCGATCGCAGTGGCGACGGCAGCCTGCTCGTCACGCGAACGAGCGGACAGGCGATCCGGGGGCGCGCCGTCAGGCACCGTATCGTGAGGATCGCGTGCCGACCAGAGGACGCTCCGGACGCCCGGCTGGGCATGGGGAGCGGATCAGCGAGGGAGTCTTCCCTCGGTCCGGCATAGGGAGAAGGATGGGAGGGAACCCCGTCCGAAACGCCCGGGCGTCACTCTGGTCGTGTCCTGTTCGTTCTATCGCGCGCTCGCCGCGCGCACCTCCGCGAGGAACTCGTCGGGCGACGCCTTGAACTCCTTGACGCAGCCCGCGCAGCAGAACTGCACCTCCACGCCGTCGTACTCGTACGCGATGGCGTCGCCCATGTCACCGCCGAGTTCCTCGCCGCTGACGACACACGTCGTGAGCGGGTAGTCCGCGGACGGCTCGATCTTCTTCAGCCCCGCGGGCATCGCGGCCGCGCCGGCCATGGCTTCCATGCCGGCTCCGTCGTGGCCGTCCATCGCATGCGCTGCGCCGCCCTCGGCGGCCGCCGCGTGGTCCTGCGCCACCGCAGCGTCGGCGGTCTCCGTGACGTCCGCGGCGGAGTCGTGCGCACTGTGGTCATGCTCACTGCCCGTCTCCGTATCGGAGTTGCAGGCCGCGAGGCCGACGGCGAGAAGGCCGGCCGCCGCGAAGGTCAGTGAGCGTCGAAGGATGTTCATCGGAGGATCTCCTGTTGCAGTTCTCGGTTGGGCCACCGCGAGGTCCCGGGGCCCGGTGTGGCCCTCGGGACCGCGGCAGACGGACCTCGTCTCACAAGTGGCGTGCCACGGTGTCGGCGACGCCTCGAAGCGCATCGTCAGGCACGACAACGAGGCGCGGCACACGCCATCTGTCGGAAATGCGACGCGGGGGCGTCTGAAATGCCACACCGCACCGCCACACCGCGCCGCCACACGAAGCCAACGGCGGCCGCAGCCTCTACTCGGGAGCCACGACGGCCGGCGCGTCCGGCGCCGCGTCGCGGGCGAAGTGCTCGTCCGGCAGCCCCAGCCGCCACTTGGTCTCCTTGATCCACGAGTACACGCACGGGACCATGAAGAGGGCCAGGAGCTCGACGATCATGCCCCCGACGGCGGGCAGCGCCATCGGTTGCGCGACGTCGCTCCCGGTGCCCGTGCTGACGAGGATGGGCGCGAGCGCGAGGATGGTCGTGGCCGTCGTCATGAGGCACGGCCTCGCGCGGCGCAGGCCCGCCTCCATCACGCGCGCCCGGATCTCCGGGATGCCGCCGGTGACCGGTTCGCGGGCGAACGTCTGTTCGAGATACGTCGCGATGACGACGCCGTCGTCGGTCGCGATTCCGATCAAGGCGATGAAGCCCACCACGACGGCGACCGTGATGTAGATCGGACCGGCGCTCGGCCGGTCAGCCAAGCCGACGTCGTGCGCGAGGTTCCACAGGTGGGGATAGGCCCAGATCAGGATCAGGCCTCCGGCGATCACGACGGGCGCCGCGGCATAGACGTTCAGAACCGTGGTCCAGCTCTTGAACGTGAGGTAGAGCAGAAAGAAGATCGCGACGAGGCAGATCGGGATGAGGACGGCAAAGCGCTGCCGCGCGCGGAGTTGGTCCTCGTAGCGTCCGGCTGGGAGCACCGAGACGCCCTGGGGGATGGGGTCCGGCTTGCCCATCTCCTCGAACCCGGCGCGCCACTCCTTGATGCGGTCGAGAGCCTCCTCCATGACGCGGCCCTCGTCGCGACCCGACGCGGCGAACGTCACGTGCAGGCGCATGAGGCCGTCCTGCGTCTTGACGGCAGCCGGCCCCTTCACCTCGCGAATCGTGGCCACCTCGGAGATGGGCACCTGGATGCCGCCGGCCCCGCGCACGAGAATGGAGTTGATGGACTCTACGCTGTCGCGCAGCTCACGTGAGTAGGCGACCCGGATCGGGTACCGCTCGCGGCCTTCCAGCGACCGGGTGATCTCCATGCCACCGATGGCGCTGACGATCGTCTGCTGCACGTTCTCGAGGGTCAGTCCGTAGTGCCCGACACGGTCGCGGTGGATCTCGAACTCGATGTAGGGCTTGGCCCCGATGTTCTCGACGTTCGGGCCGGCGACGCCGGGGACGTCCTGGATCACGTCACGGATGTTGCCGGCGACCTGTGCGAGCTTCGCCACGGCCGCCTTCGTGTCGAGCGGCGTGCCGTTCTCGTCCTGAGGCGATCCCAGGAGCCGGATGGCGAGCGGCGCACGGATGTCGGAGTTGAGCATCACGACGCGCGTCTCGATCGGCTGCAGCCACGCGCCCGCGCCCTCGGTGGCGCCCGGTGTGTGGACCACACCGATCAGTTCCGAGCGAATGTCCGCCTTGGTCATGCCCGGACGCCACTCGGACTTGGGCTTGAGTTGCACGATCGTCTCGAGCATGCCGACGGGCGCGGGGTCGAGCGCGCTCTCGGCGCGCCCCAGTTTTCCGACGACGCGCGCCACTTCGGGCACGGTCATCATCGCGGCGTTCTGGCGCTTGGTGACATCGAGCGTCTGCGTCAGCCCGGCCTGCGGCAGGAGCGACGGCATGTAGAGCAGGCTGCCCTCGTCGAGCGCGGGCATGAACTCCTGGCCCAGTCCGGGGAACGAGTCCTCGATCCACACCACGGGCCGGATCTTGTCGAGGCCGTCACCGAAGATCGCGCGCAGCGGCGCCATGAACACGAGGCCGCCGCCGGTGACGAGGATGCCGAACAGGACGATGACCGCCGGCACGGACAGGAAGGCTGCCTTGTTGGCGAGGATCCAACTCAGCGAGCGCTCGTACCAGATGTGGACACCACGGCTCACCGGGTTCTCGTCGATCGGCGTCAGCCGTTCGTTCGTCAGGCGCGCGATGACCCACCAGGCACCGGCGCCGGCGAGCGGCGCGGCGAACCAGGGCTGCAGGCCGAGCCACTGCGCCTGCGCGGCGATCCACGCGAACGGCAGCGCGAGCAGGATGGGCGCCCAACGTGCGATGCGCGTCTTCCACGTCGCACGAACGGCGGCCACGCCCCTGTCCTTCACGTCGAGGAAGAGACGGCAGAGGACGGGCACGACCAGCACGCCGGTGATGGCCGCGGCGCCGAGCGCGAACGTCTTCGTCCAAGCCAGCGGCCGGAACAGCTTTCCTTCCGTGTCGGTCAGGAACAGGATCGGCAGGAAGGTGAGGATCGTCGTGGCCATCGCGGTCGCCAGCGCGGGCGCCACTTCCAGCGCCGCCTCCTCGACCACCTTCGCGACGGGTCTTCGACCGTCGTTCTCGACCAGCGCCGAATAGATCGTCTCCGTCATGACGATGCCCATGTCCACCATGGTCCCGATCGCGATGGCGATTCCGGTGAGACTCATGATGTTGCTGTCCACACCGAGCGCGTCCATCGCGATGAAGGACATCAGGACGGCGATGGGCAACGTGCTCGCGATGATCAGTGAACTGCGCAGGTGCAGCATGAACACGATGACCACGAGCACGGTGATCCAGAGTTCGTCTGCGAGCGCCTCCTCGAGCGTGGCGACCGTGTCGTCGATGAGTTGCGTGCGGTCGTAGTAGGGCACGATCCGCACGCCCTCGGGCATGGCGCCGTTCGACGGATCGTTCAGGTACATCACGCGCTTGCGGATGTCGGCGATCACGTTTCGGGGGGTCTCGCCGAAGCGCATGACCACCGTGCCGCCGACGAGCTCGGTACGGTCGTCCGCCAGCGTGCCGCGTTTGAACGCCGGGCCGATGTGTACGTCGGCCAGGTCGCGCACGCGGATCGGCAGGTGCGACAGGTCCTCGTCGATCGGCTGCGCGGTGCCGGGGATGCCCGCACCGCGCGGCGCCGGCTCACCGGCCATGCCGTCACCACCGCCCATGCCGGGCGCCATGCCCATGCCGGCGGCGGGCACGAAGCCGGCGGGCGTCGCGACACCGACGACGACCTCCTCGATGTCCTCGACGTTCTTGATGAAGCCGAGTCCGCGGACGACGTACTCCATGCCCGCGGCTTCGATGGTCTTGGCCCCGACATCGACGTTGGCGCCGCGGATCGCACGGACCACGTCCATGACGCCCACGCCGTAGTGCAGCAGGCGGTTCGGGTCCACGTCCACCTGGTACTCGCGCACCATGCCGCCGACGGTCGAGACCTCGGCGACGCCTCTCACCGTCTGCAGGTCGTAGCGCACGATCCAGTCCTGCACGCTGCGCAGGGTGGCCAGGTCGTACGGTCCATCGACCGTGTACATGAAGACCTGGCCGAGGGCGGTGGCGTCGGGACCGAGCTCCGGCACGACACCGTCCGGCAGTTCCTTCTGCACGGAAGCGAGCTTCTCGAGGACGCGCGTGCGCCCCTCGTAGAAGTCATCGACGACGCCGCTGGCGAACAGCCGCCCCTTGTCCTCGAGCACGACGTAGATCTGGCTGAAGCCGAAGCCCGAGAGCCCCCGGACCTCCTTCACGCCACGCACGCCGGCGAGCTTCGACGCCAGGGGATACGTGATCTGATCCTCAACGTCCTGCGGCGAGCGCCCAGGCCATTCCGTCACGACGACGGTCTGGTTCTGGGAGATGTCGGGGATGGCGTCAACGGTCTTGTCTTGCCACGCGAACCAACCCCAGACGACGAGCATCGCCGTCACGGCCAGCGTGATGAACGGGTTGCGAATGCAGAACCGGACGAGGGTTGTCATGGTCGGTCTCCGGCTAACCTAGTGACCCGCGTGGGGATCCGACGACTTGCCACGGTTGCCCTCGGGGAAGAGGAGGGAGGGCTTCCCGGCAAGCTGTGCCTGCGAGTCGAGCAGGAGATTGCCCTTGCTCACGACGACGACGCCCTCGTCGAGCCGCCGCAATGACAGTACGGCGCGCTTCTCACCCGTCTTGGGGTCCACGACCGGAGGCGGTGGCACGACGCTCAGCACGGGGTAGTACTCCGCCAGTTGGCCGTCGCCTGCGATGCGGGCCAGCGGGCCGACGCGGATCTGTACGGGCTCGTACCAGAGTTTCTCGGGGAGGTTCTCGGGGTCGAGCTGGTAGTTGCGCTTGCGTCCCTCGTCGGTGTTCTCCTCGGTGAAGAGAACGTAGATGAGGTTGCGCTCGCCGGTGCGCAGCACGGCCGCCCGCGGCACCGCCAGCGGCCTCTTCGCCGAGTCCTCGGCGGACGGTGGGAGCAGTCGCCCACGGACGTCGAGGGCGGACTCGAACCAGGTATCCACGCGCTGCCCGATGCGCAGGGCGCGCTGCCCGTCGGGGCCGCGGGAATTGTCCACCTCGATGCGCACGCGCGCGGTGCGCGTGCGGCGATCGACGGCCGGATCGACGAACGCGACGCGGCCGATGATCGGCTCGGAGCCGTCCTCCGCTTCGAGGCGCACGCGCTGCCCCTCGCGAACCCACGAGAGGTCCGACTCGAACACGAGCGCCTGCACCCAGACGCGCGAGAGGTCGGCCACCGTGTACAGCGAGGCGCCCTTGCCGACCGACGCGCCCTCGAGCGCGCGTCGCTGAACGACGGCACCGCCGAACGGCGCGCGCAGCACGACGGAGTCGCGCGGGACACCGCTCTTCTCGAGCGCGGCGATCTCCTCGTCGCCGACCTCGAGCAGTTCCAGACGCCGCCGCGCGGCGCGCAACAGCGACGACGTACGCAGCGTCTTGTTCGCGCTTGCCACGCCGCGGCTGGCGTTCCAGGCCACGAGGTACTCCTGCTCCGCGGCGTAGAGTTCCGGTGAGTAGATGGACGCGAGCGGCTCGCCCTTCACGACCTCGGTCCACGTCGAGTCGACCCACACGGTCTCGAGCCAACCGCCGACACGCGTCGTGATGCGCGCCAGTTTGGTCTCGTCGTAGTCCACCTCGCCGACGACGCGCAGCGAGCGCACGAGCGGCAGCCGGCGCACGATGTCCGTCTCGAGACCGATCATGCGCTGCTCGAGCCGGTTGAGCGTGCTCTCGCCGGACACGATCGTCATCGTCATGCCGCACACGGGGCACTTGCCGCCCTCGGGCATGTGGTCCATGATGACACAGAACATCGGGCACGCGTAGACCACGGACTCGCCGCCGGCGGCGTCGGCGCCGGGCATCGCTTCGGCCTCGACGAACACCCAGGACGCGGGCAGGATCGCAGCGACGAGCGCACCGAGCACGACGCCCATGACGCACGCGATGAGCACGGTCCGCGGTGATCGCGGTCCGCCGTCGTTCGCCGCGCTCTCGCTCGTCGAGAGCGACGCCGTGTCGGAAGGTTCATGGGTCATCGTTGATCGTCCCGGGTTGGTTGTGGACTCGCCGGACGCCTGGTGGCGTCGCCTGTTGGATCAGAGGAGGTTCACTTCACGTCCGCCGCCGCCGGCTCGCGGACGACCGTCCACTTCTTCCGCAGCGTAGCGAGAGCCTCGGCACGCGCTGCGCCCTCGGACTCGTTCACGCTCCTGACGGCAGCGGCGGCCTCGCGCCAGTCCGGCGCAGCCTCGTCGAGGAGATCCTCGGGGTCGGCCAGGAAGCGCTTTGCGCAGCCGGGGCAGCAATGCCCGACGCGCAGCCCGTTCCACTCCGAGAAGTGCTCGCCATCGACCTCGCCGCCCATCACGGGGCAGTTCGTGTTACCGACGTCGATCAGCAGGCCGCCCGGCTGCGCCGCGGGAGCCGTGCCCAGCGGCTTGCGCACGACGGTCCACGTCTGCGCCGCCTTCGCGAGCAACGCCTCGCGCTCCTCACCGTCCGCCTGGTCGATCGCCGCGGCCGCTGCGGCGACGTCACGCCACATGGGACTGACGTCGTCGAGCAGACTCTCGGGGTTCTTGAGGAACCTCTCCTTGCAGCCCGGGCAGCAGTGCCCGACGCGCAGGCCGTTCCATTCGGTGAAGACCTCGCCGTCCACGTCGCCCTTCATCACGGGGCACGACGCGTTGCCGAGATCCAGGAGGACGGGAACGAAACCCGCGTCCGGCGCCCCGCCTGCGGCGCCGTCGGCATCACCCGCGCCGCTCTCCTTCAGAGCGCCGCCGCCCATCCCGTCGCCGCTCATGTCGTGGCCCGCGTGCTCGTCGTTCTGGCCGCCGCCGCCCTCGCTGGCGTCCGCCGCGGCCGGCGCCGCGTCGTCAGGCGCATCGTCGGGCGCGCCGTCGTGGCTGTGGCCGTCGTGTCCCGGCCCTTCGTGGTCGGCCGCCGCGGGAGCGTCCTGCGCCATGACCATCTCGCCACCGGTCGAAAGGAAGGACGAGCGAGCGGCGAGCACGAAGAAGGCACTGACCACGATCGAGACGGCGAACGCGCGCGGGTGAAGACGTAGCGCAGCACCAAGCGAGGATGTCGTGAAGCTCATGTTCATCTCCTTTCCGAGATCGTCGCGCACACCGCGCGCAGCAGACTCGCGTCGGAGCGCACCAGGTCGCGCCTCGCGTCCGCCAGCCCGAGCCGGGCATCCAGCAGACGCCGCACGGCGTCGAGCAGGTCGAGGTATCCCGTGCGGTTGCCCTCGTACGCGCCGCGCGCGGCTTCCAGGGAGTCCCGGGCGAGCGGCACGAGATCTCGCTCGTGGACGGCGACGCGCTGCTGCGCCGCGTCCACGTCGAAGAGCGCGGTGCGCGCCTCGGTCCGCACGCGATCCCGGAGAGTGTCGCGCGCTTCGCCCATCGATGCGGCGCGAGAGCGCATCTCCTGAACCTGGGCCTCGCGGACACCGAAGTCCCAGCGGGGCATGATCATCGCCCCGGGCAGCGGAAACACCGCTCCGCGCTGCACTCCGGCCTCGCCGGCGCGCTCGCGCTCGAAGCGCGAAGAGCCGACGTCCATGCGCGGCAAGGTCATCGTCTCGGCAAGACGCACACCGAGGTCTGCGCGTTCGGCGGCCAGGCGCGCGGCGCGCAACTCCTGGCGCTCGGCCACGGCGAGTTCCACGACCACGGGCTCGGCGTCGCGCGCCGGCGCCTCGAACGGTACGTCCGGCGCGACGTCGATCGCGACGGCCGCGGACTCCGGCCTCGACAGCAGTTGGTTCCACTCGGCGCGCACCACCGTCGTGCGAAGGTCGAGGATGGAGAGTTCCGTCTTCAGTTTCTGCAGACGGGATTCTAACGCCAGGAACCCGGCCTGGCTGCCGGTGCCGGCCTCGAGCCGCGAGCGCAGGACGTCGAGCAGCACGGCGTCGAGCTCGACCTCCTCGCGGACGATGCGGCGTGCCTCGTCGAGCCGCGCCGCCGCAGCGTGCGTAGTCCACGCCCGCGCCACGACGTCGCGCACGGCGGCGCGCAGCGACTCGAACGCCATGTCGGCCGTGCGCCGCGCGATGTCGGCGGAGATGCCGTTGACGTTGGGCGCCGGGGCGATGCTGCCGGTCCCAGTGCGACTGCGCTCGGGGCCGACGCGCGTGTTCATGTCGCGTGTGAAGGAGTGGAACAGGCCCACCAGATCGCCGAGGTCACGGGACTGCGCGTACGCGGTGCGCGCCGCCTCGTAGCGCGACCGGGCCGTGCGCACCGCGGGGGAACGCAGCACCGCGAGAGCCGCGAAGTCGTCGATCTGCAGCGGCGTGGCGAGAAGCTCCGCGAGCGCGTCGTCTCCGGCCGCGGCCGTTTCGAGCGCCTGCGTGCGCTCCGGAGCGAGGTCGATCAGCCCGCGCCACTCGTCGGCGCGCGTCCACGCCGGCAGCGGTTCGTACGCCGTCTGCGCGGCCGAATCCGCGGCCGGGTCCGTGCCTGCGCGCGGGTCCGGAATGGCCGCGCCGCCGTCCGCGCTCGACACAGGTAGCGTCGAGGGCGCAGCGTCCGCGCGCGCCACGAGACGCTGCGCGAAGTCGAGATCCGAAGCGTCATCGACGGCCGGGGACGAGCAGGCCACCAGCAGTCCGGCTGCGATCAGGAGAAGGGGGCCGCGGGAGCTCATTCGGTGTCCTCCGCCTCGTCGCCGCGTGGCGCGCCGACATCGACGCCTCCGACGTCCGTTGCGTCGGCGACGCCGTCCGCCGTGAACGGCTGCCCGATCGCACGCTCGAGATCCGCCACGGCGCGACCGTGGTCGGCCCGCGCGCGCGCCGCCGCCAGCCGGAAGTTGTGGAAGACGGCGATGGTCTCGAGCACGCCGCCGAGGTTGCCCTTGCCACTCCCGAGGAGGTCCTCGGCGGTGCGCGCGGCGACGGCCGCCCGCGGCACGAGCACCTGGGCGTACAACTGGCTGAGACGCGCCGCATTGCCGACCTGGAACCAAGCCCGCGCGACGCTGTCGCGCGTCTTCTGGATCGCGTCGAGGCGCTCGAGCGACGCAGCGCGTTCGAGCGCGTGCGCACGCCGAATCGCAGCGGCATCGCCCTGCAGCCAGATGGGCAGCGTGACGCCGAAGCTGAAGATGAGCGGGTTGTCGCCGTTGCCGTCGGGGTTCATGCCGAGGGACGACGGCAGGCGCTCGGTGCGGATGCTCGTGACGCCGACCGACATGTCCGGCACGTGCCGCTGCTCGGCGAGCGAGGCCCGCAGGCGTGCCGTCTCGAGCGCGATGCCGGCCTCGCGCAGTTCCTGGTTGTGGCGCTCGGCAACGTCCAGCAGTTCCGCGACGGATGATCGGATGGACGGTGCCTCGCCAACGTCCGGAGTGCCGATGACGACGTTCACGGGGAGGTTGAGGAGCGAGCGCATGCGCTGCGCCTCGACGACGCGCAACTCGGAGAGGATCACGCGGTCGTTCTGGAGCTGGGCGCGCTGGGTCTCCGCGCGGAAGAGCTCAGAGACGAGCGAACTCGTCTCGCCCGCGGCGGCCGCCGTGGCGTAGCGCTCGAGCAGCCCTTCGATCTGCGCCGTGACGCCCCGCGCCTCGTCGATGTAGGCGATCTCGTTGGCGGTCTTCACGACCTCGACGAGAACGTCGCGGGCGACGCGCTCGTAGGCGATGCGCATGCGCTGCGCCTCGCTGTTCTCGATGTCCGCCTTGGTGCTCAGCTTGGTCGGGAACGGGATCGACTGGCGGATGCCGATGGACCACTCCTGCGATCCGACGCGCGTCTCGACCGGCGTCTCGTACCAGCCCACCAGCAGTTGCGGGTTGGGGAGTGCGCTCTCGACGGCCGCGCCCTCGGCCGCCGCGAGCGCCCGGGCCCGCGCGGCCATGATGACCGGGCTGCGGTCCAGCGCGACGCGGAGCAGGGTGGCGAGTGTCGGTGCCGCGGCAAGGTCCGGCGGCGGCGCGGCAGCCACGTCGGGGCCGGGACCGTCCGCGGGCGCGGTCGCCGGGAGCGACTCGGGCGTCGGTCGAGCAACGGATTCGCGGACCGCGTCCTGCTCGTTCGCGCAGCCCGCGAGAACGAACACGCCCGAGATCACGACGATCCACGTGCGGAGTGAGATCGATTCCATTGGCGGCTCCTTCGCATCGAGCGTGCCATCCGCGACCTGAGGCCGGTCGAGGCTGCGTGAGCGCTCGAAGCTGTCCGATATCCCACATGCCGAAGCGGATCTGCCCGTTATGCCACAGCGTCGGCCCATCACGGCCAACCTCTCTCTTCTACACCTTCGGCAACGAGACGCGGAAGGTCGAACCGCGGTCACCGGTGCGCACGAGTTCGAGGCTGCCGTTCATCGAGCCGACGAGGCGCACGGCGATGGCGAGCCCCAGCCCCGTGCCCTCGGCGCGGCCCGTCACGTACGCGTCGAACAAGGTCTCGCGCAGATGCGAGGGCACGCCCGGACCGCCGTCCTCGACATCGATTCGCAGCTCTTTCCTGTCGCGATGCGCGGTGACGCGCAGGTGGCCGCCGGACGTCTGCACCTGGACGGCGTTCAGGCACAGGTTGAGCAGCACTTGGCGCAGCAGTGCCTCGTCGGCGCGCACGAGGACGTCGGCCCCGATGTCGTTGACGCACTCGATGCTGCGACGCGTCGTCTCCGGTCGCAGCAACAGGAACACGGCAGCGACGAGATCGCGTACGCCCACGGCCGAGACCTCGGGGCGCGGTGGCCGCGCAAACTGCAGGAAGTTGCCGACGACTTCGTCGAGTCGCTTGATCTCGGACTCGAGCAACGGCCAGAACTCGTCCGCCACGTTCTGCGGAGCATCGTGCCGTCGCAGCACCTCGGCGGCGCCGCGGATGCCGCCGAGCGGGTTACGGATCTCGTGTGCCATGCCGGCCGCCAACTCGCCCATCGCGCGCAGCCGCTCGGTGCGGCGCAGCGTCTCCTCCGCGCGGAGCAGCGCGCGGGCCTGCTCCTCGAACCTGCGTGCGTGGCGGCGAGACTCCGCGAGTGCGGAGGAGCGGCGCTCGGTGAGCACGGCCGTCACGAACGTCACGACGTTGTAGAGCACGATGTCGCCGAGCCAGAGCACGTCGTGCGCATGACCCGAGAGATCGCCGAACACGTGCCACAGGTACACGACGCTGATCAAGGCGCTCCAGAGCAGCGCGATCCGCGGGCGGAACCACAGCCCGGCCAGGATGAGCGGCAGGAACGTCGCCTTGAACAGCAGGTCGTGGATGGCGACGGCATGCACGCTCGTCGCGAAGTGGAACGCCGTCAGCACCGCGAGGAGCACCGCGACGGTGATGTGGTGGTGCCGCGCGCCCCCGCCGCCGGACCGCGCTCGGGCAGCCTGCGCCGCGCTCTCCGGCGCCGCATCCGTCATCGTCACGGGGAGTCGTCTCCGCTCGCCTCTGGAGGCTCGACGATGCCGTGCTTCTGCATCCGATACAGCAGCGCCTGGCGGCTGATCCCGAGCAGTCGAGCGGCCTGCGACCGGTTGCCCTCGGTGTGCGCGAGCGCGCGCCGCAGCCAGCTCTTCTCGATCACGGCGAGATCGACGCCGTCCTCCGGGAACGGACCATCGGCCACGGGCGGGTGTGACGGTCGCCGTACGTCGTCCGGGAGGTCTTCCATTTCGAGCGTGTCGCCCGCGCAACCGAGCACGACGGCGCGCTCCATCACGTTCTCGAGTTCGCGCACGTTGCCGGGCCAATGGTAGGCCGTCAGCGCCTCGGCAACCGGCGTCGAGATGCAGATCGGCCTGCCTGCCGTCCGCGACGCGAAGTGCTGCGCAAGGAGTACGACGTCGCCGCCGCGTTCGTGCAGCGAGGGCAGCCGCAACGGCACGACGGCGATGCGATAATAGAGGTCGCTGCGGAAGTCGCCCTCGCCGACGGCCGCCGCGAGATCGCGATTGGTCGCGGCGACCACGCGAACGTCCACGGGAATCGTGGTCTCCGCGCCCACACGGCGGATGCGGCGGTCGGTGAGCACGCGCAGCAGCGTCACCTGGGCGGCGGGCGGGATCTCGCCGATCTCGTCGAGGAACAGCGTGCCGCCGCTCGCCTGCTCGAAGTAGCCACGGTGTACGCGCCCGGCGCCGGTGAAGGCGCCCTTCTCGTGTCCGAACAACTCCGATTCGACGAGTTCCGCCGGGATCGCGCCACAGTTCACGGGCACGAACGCCCCCTCGCTGCGGGCTCCCGAATAGTGCAGCGCGCGCGCCACCAGTTCCTTGCCCGTGCCGCTGCCCCCTTCGATCAGCACCGTGGAGTCCACTTCCTTGAGGCGATCCATCGTGGCGAACACGGCGCGGATCGCCGGACTCTCGCCGAGGATGCCCTTGAAGCTGTGCCGCGTGCGCAGCGTGGCCCGCAGCGCCGAGTTCTCGCGGCGCAACGCGGCGCGATCGAGTTCTTTGCGCACGACGACGAGCATCTCGTCCCACGAGACGGGCTTCGTCACGTAGTCCGCGACGCCGCGGCGCATGGCCTCGACGGCGCTCTCCACGGTGCCGTGCCCAGTCATGACGATCACGGGCAGCGCCGGATCCCGTCGCAGGACCTCGGCCACCAGTTCCTCGCCTGTCATCCCAGGCATGCGCAGATCGGTGATGAGGAGGTCAGGCGGATTCCGCGCGAACGCCGCGAGCCCGGCCTTGCCGTCCGCCACGCTGGTCACGGCGTAGCCCGCCTCGCCGAGCCGGAACTCCGCGATACGGCGTAGGCTGGGGTCGTCCTCGACGACGAGGATCCGCGGGCCGGCTGGGCCCGGATCGGCGCTCCGCGCTGGGTCCGTCACTTGCTCCCTCCGGGGTGATTCGTCAGTCGGGCTCGCGACGCAAACGACACGCCGCGGCGCCTCGCCGCCGCGCAGAGGCCGCGGGGTCGCGGCGCCCACGCCGATCCGACGCGCACACGAAAGGCATGCCCCTTGCGCGACTCGGACGCCCGCCTGCCACGGACACGCGGGCACATGCCGCGGACTCAACCTACGACGAGGAGGCTCGAATGCGGAATTCCAACAGGCTCATCACGGTCTCCGTGCTCGCCGTGGCGTCGATCGTGGCCGCGTCCTGCGCGAGCGAACCGGCGGGAAGCACGAGCGGGTACGTGACGTACGATCGCCCTTCCGCCGACGAGTTCCGGATCGACACCGGAACGAACGTCCAAGGCATCTGGCAGCGGGCGACGCACAACCTCGACGGCCGCTGATCGCACCGGCGAACGAGCGACGCCGACGCGCTCGACGCGGCGATGATGATGTCGGATATCCGACACTCGCTGTGGGATAATGAACGGAATGAAGCGCCGCCATCGTGGAAAGTCCGTTCGCGAGACGTCTTGCCGTGCCTCGACCGGGCCGACCAGTCCGGCGCCCATCGGCACGGCGGTTGCCTGAGACCGCAGCACTGAGCAGCACCCGGCAGCACGACGTCATGAGCTCTCCCCACCCACCCGATCGAGTCGCACTGTGCGTCGCGGAATACCGGGAGCTCCTGGAGTCGGGCGACGCGCCGACGCCCGACGCGTTTCGCGAGCGTCTCGGCGAGGCGTATCCGGAGTTCCTGTCGGCACTCACCGAGTCACTCGAGGACCTGGATCCGCCGCAGCAGCCGGGCGACGACGCGTACCCGCGCATCTTCGGGCCGTTCATGCTGCTCGGCCGGCTCGGGGCGGGTGGCATGGGTGTCGTCTACGACGCGCTGCACCGCGCGCTGGGGCGGCGCGTCGCTGTGAAGGTGCTGCATGCACACGTCGCCCAGAACGAGCGCGCCCGCGAGCGCTTCCGGCGCGAGGCCCAGGCGTGTGCGCAGATCCGGCACCCGAACGTCGTCGAGATCTTCGACGCCGGCGAAGTCGAGGGACGCGCGTACTACTCGATGGCGCTGCTCTCCGGCACCGCCCTCTCGGACCTGCCGCCCGAGGAGCTTCCGGCCGTCCCGGATCTCCTGCGCGGGCTGGCATCGATCGCCGACGCCCTCGACACGATGCACCGCGCGGGCGTCATCCACCGCGACGTCAAGCCCGCCAACATCATGCTGCGCGAGGACGGCACCATGGTCCTCGCGGACTTCGGCCTCGCGAAGGCGCTGCGGTCGTCGGGGATCACGGCGAGCGGGCAGACCCTCGGGACGCCGCTGTACGCCAGCCCGGAGCAACTCCGCGGCGACTCCGCGACGACGGACGGACGCACCGACGTCTACTCGCTCGGTGCGACGGCCTACGAACTCCTCGCGGGCTGCCCGCCGTTCAGCGCCGACGACGTCGGCGGGCTCATCCGCAAGGTGCTGCACGAGCACCCGGCAGCGCTGCCCGCAGATCGCGACGATCTCCCGCCGGGCGGCGATCGTGTGCTCATGACGGCACTCGAGAAGCGCCGCGAGGATCGCTATCAGACCGCCGCCGCACTGCGCGACGACCTCCTCGCCCTCGCGAACGGCGAACGCGTGCGCGGGCGACCGGTCGGGGCCGGCCGACACGCGCTGCGGCGCCTCTGGGAGCTGCGCGTGAGCCTCGGTATCGGCGCCCTGCTCGGGGCGGTCGCTCTGGTCTGGATGATCACACGGCCCGCGACCGTGCACGTGACCAGTTTCCCGCCCGCCGTCGTCACGATCGACGGCGAGGCGCGCGGCATGACGCCGCTCGAGATGAAGCTCGCGCCCGGCAAGCACCGCTTCACCCTCGGCCGCGCCGGGTTCGGGGAGTACGAGTCCGTCCTGGACCTGGCCGCCGGCAGCGCCCACGAGATCCATCAGGTACTCATCGTGAGCAGCGGCGACACCGCGGGCGGCGCGGGCGGGGACGACAGCTTCATGGCGATCTGCTGTCTGGCGGACGCTCTCGGCATCCGCATCGACGAGGGGGAAGACGTCGCGCCCGGTACGATCGGCGCCGCGGGAGCGGCCGCGGCGGCCGTGCCCGTGCTGCTGCCGGCGGGAGAGGTGCGCGTCTCCGACGTCGCCGCCTGGCGCATCGAACTGCCCGCGCAGCAGACGACGGACGGCACGCTCTTCTTCGCGCGCGGCGACGACGTGCTCCACGAGTCCCCGCTGCGCATCGTGGACGGAGCGGCGCGGGGCAGCGTCCCGCCCGAGGTCATGTCCGCTCTGCGCCCCGGCGACGACGTCGCGTGGGGCTTCCGCCCGCGATCCGGCGCGGGCGCCGCCGCGACCTCGTTCCAGGTGACGACGTTCGACGTCGAGCGCGAGATGCGCCGCATCGAGGGCCGTCTGGAGGGCCAGCCGCCGTCGGTCGTGCGACACCTGAAGGCCGAGATCCTGCTGGGCCGCGGCCTGTACCTCGGAGCGTTCGCCGAGGCAGGGCGCATCAACGGCACCGGCGCCTGCGAGGAGCGCGCCCAGGACATCCGCCGCATCGCGCTCTTGCGGCTCGGCGCCGCCGACTCGTCGCTCGCCGCCGGCGCACGCTGACGCCGCGGCTCGACGGACGGCGATCTGCACCGCGCCAGGCTTGACGGCGCGCTCCCCGATTGCGACCGTGGGCGCGCCGCAAGTCGGGAGCGAGCGGGCGCACGGACGCGGCGAGGAGCACATGGCACGGCTGATCGTGGTTCGCGGCGCCGACGTCGGCAGGGAGATCGTGCTGCCGGCCTATCCGTCGGTGATTGGCCGGGAAGCGGGCTGCGACATCGTGCTCGACGACCCGCGCGCGTCGCGGCAGCACGCCGTCATCCGCATCGAACGCGGCGCATGGGTGCTGCGCGACCTCGAGACGGAGAACGGCACGCACGTGGACGGCCGGCGCGCCGAGGGCTGGACGCCGCTCGAGCGTGGCGCGCGCATCCAGGTCGGACGCACGCTGCTACGCTTCGAGGGCGACGCGCACGGGGACGCGCCCCCACCGCTGCCGGCGCGCGGCGAGGGCGCGCGCGCAGGTTTCCCGGACATCCCCGGCTACGAGATCCTGGAACGCGTCGGCATGGGCGCCGGCGGCACCGTGTACCGCGCACGGCAGAGGGCCCTCGACCGTCTGGAGGCGGTCAAGGTGCTGTCGCCGAAGCTCGCCGAGCGACCGGGCCACGTGGATCGGTTCATCGCGGAGGCGCGAGCCGCAGCCGCGCTCTCCCACCCCAACGTCATCCCCGTCTACGACGTCGGCGCCGCGGGTGGCATGCACTACTTCACGATGGAGTTCATGGAGGGCGGCACCGTCGAGGACCTGCTGCTGACGCGCCCGGGTTCGCGGTTGCCGTGGCGCGACGCCGTCGCGCTCGCCTCCGCGGCGGCGCGGGGTATCGCGTACGTCCACCAGCAGGGCTTCGTGCATCGCGACGTCAAGCCCGCCAACCTGCTGCTCGACGCCCGCGGCATCGTCAAGCTCGGGGACATGGGCACCGTCGTGCGCGTGGACGACGCCGCGCGGCAGCGCATCGGCACGCCGCACTTCATGTCGCCCGAGCAGGCGCGCCGCGAAGCAGTCACGCGCGCGTCGGACGTGTACTCCCTCGGCGCCACGCTCTACCGGATGCTCGCCGGGCGCACGCCGCACAAGGGCGCGGATCTGCGCGACATCATCCGCGCCGTCGGAGAGGACGAGCCGTTCCCGATCGAACGTCTCTGTCGCGGCCTCCCGGACGAGGTCACCCGCGCCGTGCACGAGATGATGGCCCGCGACCCGCGTGCGCGCCCCACCGACGCGGCAGCCGTCGGGCAACGGCTCGCCGCGGCGCTGGACGACGTGGCGGTCGCGCGCCGGTCGAGGAAGCGCGCGCGCCGCGTACGCAGCGGGCTCTCCGACTGGGGCATCCGCCTGCTCCTCATGGCAGCCGTCGCCGCCGCGCTGTGGTTCGTCCGCGAGCCCTTGCTCGAGGCGCTGCACGACGCCCTGCGCTGACCTCTCCGCGCCGCGCCCCCCCACCCCCGATGTCCCCGCCACCACCCGGCGGTGGGTCTCGTTCGGCGCAACTTCCGGCACAGGATGTGCGCGGCATCGCCGTGAGCCGCAGGGGCAACCAGCCCCCACGGCCAAGGAGGTGACACGTGCGTCTCAAGTCCATGATCCTGATGAGTCTCGTGTTCGTGAACCTCGCATTCGCGACGCCCGCGCTTGCGACGGAGACGCTCATGAATAGCGACGGCGCGACCTACCACGGAGAGGTCGTCGAAGTGACGGATTCCACCGTCGTGATCGACGCCGACTGGCCCCCGCTGGGCCGCGTCACGCTGCAGGCCTCCGAGCTCGAGCCGCGCTCGTGGTGGCAGGTGCGCTCGAACCGTCTCGGCGACGACACCGAGGCGCGCCTGGCGCTGGCGAAGTGGGCCGAGAGTCGAGGTCTCCTCGTGCAGGCCGTGAGTGAGCTGCGGAAGGCACGGCGCGACGCCGCAGCGACGGAGCGCGCCGACGCGGAGATCGCGCGGCTCGGCACGAAGATCGCCGAGGATCTGGTCGCGCGCGGCGACGCGTTCCTGGCCGAGGGCCGTCCGGCGGCGGCACAGCGCTACTTCGAGATCGTGGCCACACGTTACGCGAAGACCGACGTCGCCGCGACGGCGCGCGAACGTCTAGCGACGGTCCGGGAGGCGCTCGCCCAGGCCGCTCGCGCCAGGAAAGAGGCTCGCGAAGCATCCCGCGCGCTCTCGGCGTTCCGGCAGCAGGCAAGCGCCTGGGACGCCGACGTGAAGAACATCCGGCTGCACGTCGAGAAGGCCGACGAACACGGCGCGAAGGTCGCCGGCCACGCCCGGTCGGTGCGCGACTCGAGACACCTGCGCGAACGCCGAACCCATCTGGAAGCGGCGTGGAAGAAGGCCGAGGAACTGGGTCTCCCGCCCGAGGGCGTGGCGCCCGACGACGCCGACCGTATTCGCGACGCGGTGAAGGCCAAGCTCCTCGCCACGTACCTGCGCCTCGGCGAGAGCGAGCTGCTGCGAGGCTCTGTGGCGCGCGCCGAGGACTGGTGCACGAAGGCCTGCGACCTCGATCCCGAGGGCAAAGAGAACCACGCCCTCCACGGGAGGATCATCGACGCCTTGCTGCTGTCCGGCGCGTACGGGCACGCCGCGCGCTGACCGCGCCGAGAAGGCCGGGCGCCGGGCGCAATGCCGCCGCTGACCCCGCCCTCGCATCGCGAGGGCGGGGTTCTCTGCGTGGCGGGACCTGTCCGATATCCGACAGGCCCCGCCGGATATCACACATCGGCGGGGGGAGGGGCTCGCGCGCAGCCAGGCTCGCCGGACGCGACGGAGCACGGCGGCGCACCGCCGGCGCGGCGGGCACGGACGTTGCGTCGGATGCAAACGGTGGGTGACCGCGCGTGCCGCGGCAACCTGCCAGGAGGTCGGCATGCCCACGCTGCATCGACGGTCCCTGAGACGCACGCTCGTTCTGTTCTCGGCGGTTGCGGCACTGGCCGCGCTGCTCCCTGCGCCGTCCGGCGCCCGAGCAGCGCCGTCGGCGCCCGGGGCCGACGTCGTCCCGGTCCGCGGCGGTCGGCCGGAAGCCCAGCCGCCGACCGGCTTCCGTCTCGGCGGTCCGGCGCCGCTCGCAGCCGGTCCCGTCCAGGCCTTCGCCCGCGGAGGTCTCGGCGGTGGCGGGGCAGGGCGCGGCGGCAACACCCGCGGGCCCACCGGGCGCCGCGTCGGAGGCGACCGACCGAACGGTACGAACGGTGGCGCCGGCGGGGGCGCCGACGGGTCCGGCTCGGGGTCGGGCTCGAGCTCCAAGCGGGCCGCACGTGCGGCCGAACGCGAGAAGCGAGCTGCAGCGCGCGACGTCGAGCGCTGCGAAGCGGAGGCCGCGAAGGTGCGCGCAACGCTCGCACGGCACGGAGCAGCCAGAGCTCTGCGTGCGTACCAGCGGTTGCGCAAGGTCTCACGCAAGGCCGGCAAGAAGGGCCTGAAGATCGAGCGTGACGTCCTCGCCGCAGCGACGCGCGCCGCCGCTCGCGAGCTCGATGCCGCCGAGACGGCGATCGGCGGGCTCGCGCAGCCGGCGGCCGCACTCACCTTGAGTCTGCGCGACCTCGCCCGTGCGCTCCGCGACACGAACGAGGAACTCAGCAAGCGCGCCACGGCGCTCTACGAGCTTGCCCTGGCCCGACGGCGCGAGTAGCGACGCGCCGGGTGTACGATGCGCCGGGCGCGAACTCACCGCCGCCGGGCGGTCGCGTCATGCGCAGGCGAGCCGCGCCGCCCCACACGACGACACCGACAAGACGGCCTCGCGGCTCTTCTGCGGAGCACGGGGGGGAGGAAGAGCGCATGAGCGGCAAGAGTGCGATGCTGACAGCAGGGCTCATCGTCGTGGCGTTCGCGCTCGGCGGCTGGGCGTCACGACAGTGGGGCTCGAGCCTCTGGGGTGACGCGGACATGCCCGCCGGCATGGCGATGGGCAACGGCGCAGCAGCCGGTTCGGGCAAGAAGGTCCTCTACTGGAAGTCGCCGATGGTGCCGGGCGAGATCCACCAGGAACCCGGCAAGGACTCGATGGGCATGGATCTCGTCGCCGTCTACGAGGGTGAGGGCGCGTCAGCCGGAGAGATCGAGATCGACCCGACCACGCGCCAGAACATCGGCATCCGCCTCGGCCGCGTGACGACCGGACCGCTGGTCAAGAACGTCCGCATGGTCGGCTACGTCGCCTTCGACGAGACGACGCTCGGCGTGGTCACGACCAAGATCGACGGCTGGATCGAGAAGCTCTACGTCGATGAGACGGGAACGCAGATCCATACGGGCGATCCGCTGTTCGATCTCTACTCACCCGAGCTCTTCTCCGCCCAGAAGGAGTACCTCGTGGCACTCAGGAGTTCGCGGCGAGGGCGCGGCACCGCCGCGCCCGGTTCACGGCTCGACGCCAACAGTCTGCTGTCCGGCGCGAAGACCAAGCTCGAGTACTACGACGTGCCGCCGGAGACGATCGAGGAACTGGCCCGCACCGGCGTCGCCTCCAAGACCGTCACGCTGCGATCCCCGTTCACCGGGATCGTGACGCACAAGAACGTCGTCGATGGCGAGGCGGTCCGTGCCGGACGGGATCTCTTCCGCATCGCGGATCTCTCGCGCGTCTGGGTCCTGGGGCGCGTCTTCGAGTACGACCTGCCGTTCGTCCACGTCGGCGACGAAGCACGGATGACACTCTCGTACATTCCCGGCAGGACCTTCGTCGGCCGCGTGACGTACATCTACCCCTACCTCGAGGAGGGCACCCGCGAGATCTCGATCCGGATGGAGTTCTTCAACCCCGGCTACGACCTGAAGCCGGGCATGTACTCGACGATCCACGTGCGAAGCGAGATCGATCCGGCGGCGACACTCGTCCCCGACATCGCCGTGATCGACACCGGCGAGCGCGCCGTGGCGTTCGTGGCCAGGGACGGCGGCCGCTTCGCGTTGCGCGACGTCCGCACGGGCGTCCGCTCGGAGAACAACATGATCCAGGTCATCTCCGGGCTGGAGCCGGGCGAGCAGGTCGTTCTGTCCGGTCAGTTCCTGCTCGACTCCGAGAGCCGGCTGCGCGAGGCGGCGCTGAAGTTCCTGGAGCCGGGCGCAGCATCGTCCGCCGACGCGACCTCTGACTCCGAGGCCCCGGCGCCGCCCGGGACCGCACCGGGCACGGTGCCCGCGCCCACACGCCAGTACGTGTGCCCGATGCCCGAGCACCAGGTCATCGTCTACGACGCGCCGGGGCCGTGTCCGATCTGCGGCGACAGCATGGAACTGGTCCCGACGGCCGGCGCGCAACCGACGGACCGCGAGTCCGCAGGTGACGAGCCCCGATGAGCGACCGTGACTCCGACGCGCCGGGCGTCAGCCCGCCGAACACCGAGCACACCGGCGGTGCAGTTCGATGATCGCCCGCATCATCAGCTTCTCCCTCGACAACCGTTTCCTCGTCATCCTCGGGGCGTTCTTCATCGCGTTCGGTGGCTACTTCGCTCTCCGCGCCACGCCCCTCGATGCGATCCCGGACCTCTCCGACGTGCAGGTGATCGTCTTCACGGAGTATCCGGGGCAGGCGCCACGAATCGTCGAAGACCAGATCACGTATCCGATCACGACGAAGATGCTCGCGGTGCCCTATGCGAAAGTCGTGCGGGGCTACAGCTTCTTCAACTTCTCGTTCGTCTACATCATCTTCGAGGACGGTACGGATCTGTACTGGGCGCGCAGCCGCGTGCTCGAATACCTGAGCCAGCTGCAGAGCCAACTCCCTCAGGGCGTCACGCCGACGCTCGGTCCCGACGCCACCGGTGTGGGCTGGGCGTTCATGTACTCGCTGGAGAGCCCGACGCGCAACCTCCAAGAGTTGCGCAGCCTTCAGGACTGGTACCTCAAGTACGAGCTGACCGCCGTCGAGGGAGTGTCCGAGGTCGCGAGCGTCGGCGGCTTCGTGAAGCAGTACCAGGTGACCGTCGAGCCGGAGAAGCTCCGCGCCTACGGGATCGGGCTCGACAAGGTCCGGCACGCGATCAAGCGCTCGCACGGCGAGGTGGGCGGACGCCTGATGGAGATGTCCGAGTCCGAGTACATCGTCCGCGTCAAGGGCTACATCGACAGCCCCGAGCAACTCGCCAAGGCCGCCGTCGGGGCACGCCCGGACGGCACGCCGATTCTCATCTCGGACCTCGGCAGCGTCACACTGGGGCCCGACATGCGGCGGGGTCTGGCGGACTCCAACGGCGAGGGTGAGGTCGTCGGCGGCGTCGTCATCGTGCGCTACGGGGCGAACGCGCTCGAGGTCATCGAGCGCGTCAAGGAGAAGCTGCGGGAGATCGAGACGAACCTCCCGGATGACGTCGAGGTCAAGGTGGCCTACGACCGCTCGGGGCTGATCGATCGCTCGGTCGAGACGCTCCGGGACAAGCTGATCGAGGAGTGCCTCGTCGTCTCGATCGTCTGCATGCTGTTCCTGCTCCACTTACGCAGCGCGCTCGTCGCGATCCTGGTGCTGCCGCTCGCCATTCTGCTCGCGTTCATGGTGATGTACTGGCAGGGGATCGGCGCCAACATCATGAGCCTCGGAGGGATCGCAATCGCCATCGGGGCGATGGTGGATGCCGCGATCGTCATGATCGAGAATGCCCACAAGCACCTGGAGCACGGTGCGAAGGGGCGGTCGCATTTCGAGCTGATCAAGGAAGCCGCGGTGGAGGTCGGTCCGACCCTCTTCTTCTCGCTGCTCGTGATCACGATCAGCTTCGTCCCGGTGTTCACCCTCCAGGCGCAGGAGGGGCGGCTCTTCAAGCCGCTCGCCTTCACGAAGACGTACTCGATGGCCGCCGCTGCGCTGCTGTCGATCACGCTGGCTCCCGTGCTGATGTACTACCTCGTCAGGGGCAAGATCCGGCCCGAGAGCGCCAACCCGATCAACAAGTTCCTCGCGGCGGTGTATCACCCGTTCATGAGCGGCATCCTGCACTCTCGCAAGGCCGCGCTCGGCGTCGTCATCGCGTCGGTCCTGACCGTCGTCGCGACGCTGTTCCCGTTCAGTCAGCTCGGCTCCGAGTTCATGCCGCCCTTGTACGAGGGTGACCTCCTCTACATGCCGACGACGCTGCCGGGCATCTCCATCACGAAAGCGCGTGAACTCCTGCAACAGACGGATCGCACGATCGCCACGTTCCCGGAGGTCGCCAACGTCTTCGGTAAGGTCGGTCGCGCCGAGACCGCCACGGACCCGGCCTCGCTCAGCATGATGGAGACGACCATCATGCTGAAACCGCAGGAGGACTGGCCGGCCGTGGACATCACGGACATGATGGGCAAGCGCGTCGCGCACCGCCGGCGTACCCCGGACGAGCTGGTGGATGCTCTGGATCGCGCCATCGACTACCCGGGAGTCACCAACGCATGGACGATGCCGATCAAGACGCGCATCGACATGCTGTCCACCGGCATCAAGACGCCGGTGGGGATCAAGGTCTCGGGCCACGACCTCGCCACGCTCCAGACGATCGGCGAGCAGATCGAATCCGTCGTGCGCGGCGTACCGAACACGCTGAGCGTCTACGCGGAGCGCGTCGTCGGTGGGAACTACGTGAACTTCACCATCGACCGCGACGCGATCGCCCGCTACGGACTGACGGTCGGCGATGTCCAGGACGTGATCTCGACGGCGATCGGCGGCATGAACGTGACGACGACGGTCGAGGGGCTCGAGCGCTACCCCATCAACCTGCGCTATCCGCGCGAACTGCGCGACAACCTGGATCAGCTCCGGGCGGTCCTCGTACCGACGCCGCGCGGACGGCAGATCCCCTTGGGGCAGCTTGCGCAGATCGAGATCAGCAAGGGCGCACCGGCGATCAAGAGCGAGGGCAGCCGGCCGAACACCTGGATCTACGTCGATATCCGCGACATCGACGTCGGGACGTACGTCGCGGCGGCGCAGAAGGCGGTGGACGAGGCCCTCGCCTCGGGCGAGATCGTGGTGCCGCCCGGCTACGGCATCACGTGGTCCGGTCAGTACGAGTACATGCAACGCGCCAAGCAGCGCCTGCTCCTCGTCGTGCCCCTGACGCTGTTCTTGATCATGCTCATCATCTACCTGAACACACGCAGTCTCATCGAGACGTCGATCATCATGTTCTCGGTGCCGCTGAGTCTCGTGGGCGCCTTCTGGCTGATCTGGCTCCTGGACTACAACATGAGCATCGCCGTCTGGGTCGGTGTCATCGCGCTGGCAGGTCTCAGCGCCGAGATGGGGAGCGTGATGCTGCTCTACCTCGAGATCGCCTACAAGGAGTGGACGGCGAAGAACGGCCCGCTCCGCTCGCTCACGGATCTGCGGTTCGTGATCTACGACGGCGCCGTGCAACGGCTGCGGCCGAAGGCGATGACCGCCACGATCATCGTCGCCGGCCTCCTGCCGATCATGTGGAGCACCGGCGCGGGGGCGGACGTCATGAAACGTATCGCGGTGCCGATGGTCGGCGGCGTCGTGACCGACTTCGCGGTCGGCCTCCTCGTCTACCCCGCGATCTACTTCCTCTGGCGCGGCCGCGGCCTGCGCGCCGCGGCTGCGTGAGGCCCGGCGCCGTCGCCCGTGCGTCGTGGGCTACCGCTTCGGAAGGGCGAGCAGGGCGCGCAGGAGCTTGCCCGCAGCGGGCGGTGGTCCGGAGTCGGACGCGTCCGGCGCCGGTCGCTCGAAGTGGATGCCGCTGAGGGTGACGACGCCCTTGCCGGCGTTCACGCGGATCACCGCGGCGCTGCCGTCGGGATACCGCGCGAGCACGGCGTCCTCGTCCATGTCCACGTAGCGCGCGCCGCCGAAGTAGAGGTAGTCCGCGTCGGCCGCGGCTCCCAGCCCCGCACGCTTCCCGGCGGCGCTGACGGCGACGCGGACGGGCGCCATGTTCGGCCACGGCGCGAGTCCCTCGACCGGACCCTCCGCGGTGCCGGGGAACAGCCCGAGCGGGTACGGATACTCCTGCGCCTCCCAGCGCACGGTGCTCGTCAGGAGATACCCACCGGCGCAGATGCCGAGGACATGCCCCCCGCCCCGCACCCACGAGGCGACCGCCTGCAGCCGGACGGAGCCGAGAGCGTCACGCTGGAAGGGCGCCCAGCCGCCGGGCAGGACGATCGCCTTCAGTCCGGCGAGACCGTCGCCATCGATCTGCGAACGGTCGAGCACGCGCACGCGGGTTCCGGAGGACTCGAGCGCCGCGACGACGGAACGGGCGCCGAGCGGCCACGCACCGGCGTCGGCGTACACGCCCACCTCCGCTGCGCCGACGTCCTTCCCCGAACGGGCGCGCGCGAGCATCCAGCGCAGATTGCTCTCGAGATCGACGCGTGCGGCGGTGGTCATCGCGGCGATCTCCACCGTCGGCGGCGCATCCTGCCCGCGGGCGAGAGCGAGCGGCACGGCAACGACGACCGCGAGGCCGAGGAGGGTACAGATTCGTGCCGTCATGTCGTTCCTTCCCCTCGAGACGGGGTGCCCGCGGCGCCGCCGCGGGCTCTCGACGGCGCCGCCGGTGAGCGGGTCCGCGAGCACCGGCGAATCAGCCGCCGATCTGGTGCATGCGTCGGCCGCGGGTGTGCAGACCGGCGTCGAGACGATGGCCCGTGGGCTTGCCGGCAACGGCGCGCAAGAGGATGGCGCGGACCGCCTCGCGGCGGGCGGCGGCGGGCCGGCCCGAGCGCAGCGCCGCGCGAACGTCCATCTCGTCGTCGTTCAGGAGACACAGGTGGAAACGCCCGTCGGCGGTCAGGCGCATGCGGTTGCAGCCGCCGCAGTAGGGATTGCTGACCGGCGAGATGAAGCCGACGACGCCGCGCGCACCGGCGACGCGGAAGTTGTCACTCTCGTCGCTCGCGTTCGCGATCGGCAGCGGTTCGAGCGCCCCGAGCGCCGCTTCCACGCGGCGCCTGGTGTCCACGTTCGAAACGAAGTGCGTGACCGACAGCCGCGCCTCGGCCGACGAGCCGAGCGGCATCAGTTCGATGAAGCGCACGTGCCAGTCGCGCTCGACGGTCAGGCGCGCGAGGTCCGCGACCTCGTGGTCGTTCATGCCGCGCGCGACGACCACGTTCAGCTTGATCGGTGTCAGGCCCGCGCGTTCGGCGGCCTCGATGCCGGCGAGCAGCCGCTCGCTGCGTCCGAGCCGCATCATGCGCGGCAACGTCACGGCGTCGAGCGAGTCGATGTGCACGTTCACACGGCGCAGGCCGGCGGCGCGGAGATCGACGGCCAGCTCCGGTAGGCGCACGGCGTTGGTCGTCATCGCAAGATCCTCGACGCCGGGGACGCGCGACACGCGGCGGCAGATCTCGACGAGGTCGCGGCGCAGCGTCGGCTCGCCACCCGTCAACCGGAACTTGCGGAAGCCGATCGCGGTGGCGCAGCGCACGAGCGTCTCGATCTCGCCCGCGGTGAGCAGATGATCGTCCTCGGCGAGGTCGGGGTGCTCGAGCGGCATGCAGTAGACGCAGCGCAGGTTGCAGCGATCCGTGATCGAGATGCGCAGGTAGTCGATGACGCGCCCGAAACGGTCGCGGGGCCCGGTGCGTGCAAGGGCGGGCGCGACGCGGGGCTCGCGTGCCGCGTCGGTCGCGTCGGTCGCGTCGGTCGCGTCCGTCGCGTGGGACGTGTGGGACGCGTCCGTCATGCCGACAGTTCCATCATGCGCCGGATCGGCTGCAGCGCGCGCGCGGAGATCGCCGCATCGAGTTCGATGACGGGCGATAGATCGCGCAAGGCGACGTACAGCTTCTGCATCGTGTTCTTGCGCATGTGCGGACAGATCGCGCACGCGCACCCGTGCTCGGGCTCGACGGCGAGGACCTCGCTGCCGTCGGCGCGCACGCCCGGAGCGGGCAACGACGCTTCGGTGGACGCGCCGAGCACGTTGCTGCGCGAGGGCGGCAGCGGGATGACGCGGGCGTGCGGCACCCGGCGCCGGATCTCGTGCAAGAGCCCCGACTCGGTGGCGACGATGTAGGGCCGCGACGGATCCGCCGTGACGCGTCCGATGAGTTTGGACGTCGAGCCGACGAAGCCCGCCAGTTCGAGCACGTCGGGCGGACACTCCGGGTGCGCGATCACCTCGGCGTCGGGGAACTGGTCCATCAGACGCTCGAGCCCCTCGACGGCGAACGCGTCGTGCACGATGCAGCGCCCCGGCCACAGCGTCATCTCGCGGCCCGTGCGGCCCCTGAGCCAGTTGCCGAGGTGCTCGTCGGGCGCGAACAGGATCGGCGTGTCCGCGGGCAGCGAGCGCACGATCTTCTCGGCGTTCGACGACGTGCAGATGATGTCGGACAACGCCTTCACGGCAGCCGAGCAGTTGATGTACGAGATCACGGTCGCGCCGGGATGGGCCGCGACCCACGCGCCGAACTCGTCCGCAGGGGCGCTCTCGTCGAGCGAGCAGCCGGCGTCCAGATCGGGGACGACGACCGTCTTGCCGGGGTTCAGGATCTTGGCCGTCTCGGCCATGAAGTGCACGCCGGCGAAGGCGATGACGTCGGCATCGGTGGCGGCCGCCTGCTGCGACAGACCCAGGCTGTCCCCGACGTAGTCGGCGATGTCCTGAATCGCGCCCTCCTGGTAGTAGTGCGCGAGGATGACCGCGCGCCGCTCGGTGCGCAGCCGGCGGATGCCGGCGCGCAGTTCGTCCGGGTCGGTGGGGACGTCGGTCAGGTCGGGGGCGGACGTGGCGGTCATGGCGCGCTGATTCTCGCCGATCGCGGCAGGTTCACCGCATGCAAACGCCGTGGGGCGCAGTCGTCAGAGCGTCTTGACCCAGGACAGAAAGCCGTCGTCCACCTGTTTCACGCGGCCGGCGAAGACGCGCAGGAACAGACGCCGTCCCTCGGCATCCACGTTACGCGGCGACAACTCGCGGGACTCCATCCCCTGCTGCCAGCGCGCGAACCGGCCGCGAATGCCCTCGGGAGCCTCGCGCATGAACCAGTGGTGCAGCGCCCATGCCTGCGCGTACCAGCGCCGGCGGTCCCCTGCCGTCAGCCGCCGCGGGTCCTGCCCCATGAACGTCGCCACGTCGGGGAGATCGCCGCCCTGCGCCGCCGCGCGCAGCAGTTGCGCCTCGTGCCCCTCGGCCTGTTTGCCGACGACGAGCGCCCGACCGTCCCACGATCCCGTCCTGTACGACGGGTTGCCGAACCATGACGAGCGCCCCTCGGCGAACCACGAGGGCCAGTAGCGGTCGGTGGCCCGGCGCAGAAACAGCTTCGACATCTGCCCGATGGCCCAGAACGGCGCGCTGCGCTTGTCGAAGGTCACGAAGGCGCAGTTCTTCTCGAGGTCCACGAAGCGCCCCCACGCGGCCTTCTCGGGGTAGCCGCTCTCGTTGCAGAGCGCCGTGAAGTCGTCCTTGCCGCGGAAGACGAGCACGGACAGCGGCAGGTTCTGCGGCGGCGGCTCGCGTCCGACGACGCGCACCATCTCC
The DNA here is from genome assembly GCA_024277065.1 of Planctomycetota bacterium. Lineage (GTDB taxonomy): Bacteria > Planctomycetota > JAJSAM01 > JAJSAM01 > JAJVHW01 > JAJRPF01. The sequence goes on along the minus strand of JAJRVY010000313.1, from coordinate 5,275 downwards.
GCGTATGCCGCCTCGAGAGCCGCGAAGTACCAGCGCGCCCAGTCCCCGGTCAGGTTGGTCCGCAGGCGGATGCGCGGCGAGCGCCAGTCCCAGGCGCGCTCCCAGTCCGCGCGCACGGCATCGGCGCGCGAGGGCGTCATCCAGTAGCCCTCGACGAACACCTTGCCCATCGCGAGGGCGTCGTCGCGCTCGCGGAAGTAGTGCCCGACGAGCATTGCCGCCTCGCGACGGTCCTTCGCGGCGCCGTCCGGGTCGTAGCGGAAGTGCCACGGCAGCCCCGGACGCAGCACCTGCCAGGCGAGCAGGCGCGCTGGGCGGTCGCCCGCGTCGAGCAGATCCACGATGCGGTCCACGACCGTGCCCGCCGCGATGCCCTTCTCCATGAGTGCCTCGGCGGCCCGGATGCGAATGACGAGCGGCAGTTCCTCCTGCCCGACGAACGCGGCGACGACGGCGTCGCCGACGCGCTCCTTCGGCGGCGTCTGCGGCCCCTGCGCGAGGTAGTCCTCGACCCTGCGCGCAGCGCCCTTCACCTTGCCCTCGAAGCGATTGCCCGGATGCAGCAGGTCGGCGGCGATCTGCGGCAACACGTCGTGGGCGGCGCACCACGCGGCGTCGATGGCGCCCTCGATCTCGAGCGACGCGAACTCCGCGGCGCCCCCCGCCACGTAGAGCCCAGGCGTGAAGCGCGTCATGGCGGTGTCGGGGTCCTTGCCCGAGAGGACGACCGCGGCGGCGCCGTCCGGGGCGATCGTGAACGTAGTCCGCGGCCCATTGCGCCGGACGTCGAAGCGGACCTGCGCGCCGCGCGCGAGCGCCGGCTTCTTGCTGCGCGCCACGTAACGGAACTCGGTCACGCCGGGCGCCGTCGCCGGGATGCCGCCGATCTTGTTGATCATGTTCGCGTTGCCGGCGCCGGCATCGAACGCGGTGAACAGGCGGTCCTGCACGAGGCACACGATCGACTCGTCCGAGACGTCCGGCTTGGCGAGCACGATCCCGATGTCGTGCGGCTCGACGAGCTTCGCGGCGACGCGGACGGAGAGGTCATCGAGCATCCCGAGGCGCAGGCGCAGGCCGCCCGTTCCGCGCGCCGACAGCACACCGGCGGCAACCTCGAACCCGCCCGACAGCCCCTTGCGCACGGGCACGAAGGCGTCGAAGTCCGCGAGCTGCGAGGCGTCAATCCAGTCCCAGCGCAGGCTGATCCGCGCTCCGTCGAAGGCCACGATCTCACCGCGGAAGTGGCGGTCGAGGGGCGCGGAAAGCGGCGGCGGCGGCAGCCGGTCGTCCGAGAACGGCAGCGGGCGGCCCGCACGGCCACCCGGGTCCTGGCCGGCAGCGGGCGCGGCGAGCGCGCCGAGGGTCAGCGCACAGCAGAGGAGCGCCTGCGTCCGTGTTCGTGGCATGGCGTCCAGGGTCTCCAGAGTGTTCCTCGATCGGCCTGCCGCTGTTCGCAGGCGGCACGGACCGTTCACGCTATCCTCGCAGGCATGGCCCGCGTGCACGAACGCGGGCAGAGCCGGGATGCGGAGGGAGACGACATGCGTCTTGCGCACGTACTGATGATCGCAGCCGCTCTGGCGGCCTCGGCGCTGCTCGTCGCGCGCGCCGGCGACATGCCCGCGGTCGGCGACGAGGCCCCCGACTTCACGCTGCAGAACGGCGCCGGCGACGACGTCACGCTGTCGGCGCTGCGCGGCGAGAGCGCCGTCCTCCTCGCGTTCTATCCCAAGGACTTCAGCCCTGGCTGAACGAACGAGATGAAGTGCCTCGGTCGAGAGCACAAGGATCTGGAGAGGCGCGGCGTGACCATCCTTGGGATCAGCGCCGACGAGCCGCAGAGTCACGCACGCTTCGCCAAGGCCCTCGGGCTGCGTTTCGACCTGCTCTCGGACTCCGCACTCTCGGTCGCGCGCAAGTACGGCGTCTACGCCCCGTCCACGGGCGGCGGCTTCGCCATCCGCAGCGTGTTCCTGATCGACAGGGAGGGCAGGCTGCGCTACGTGGATCGCGACTTCGGCGTCCCACGCGGCATCGCCGGGACGCCGCTCGGGGACGCCATCGACGCCCTCGGCGCGACGGACGAGGATCCCCTGGCGGAACTCGCGGAGCTGCCCGAGCCCGAGCGCGCCGGCAAGACGGTGCTCGGCGAGTTGCTGCTCGCGGTGATCGAGGAGGACGTGACTCGCATCGACGGTCTCCTGCACGCCGACTTCGGCGCGCGGCCGGGAACGCCGGGCGCCGGGACCGCCAAGGCCCGCAAGACATTCCTCGACGCCTGGCGCCGCACGTTCGAGGCCGAAGAGTTCGACACGGCACGTCTGTCGTCCGTGCTCGACTTCGACGCCGTCAAGGTGCTCACGCGGGACAACGCGTCGTCCAAAGCGCTGCGGGCGTTCAGTTCGGACGTCCGCCTCCTGGCGGCCGGCCTGCGCAAGGACGACGTCCTGGTCGCCGTGCGCTGCCACGGGCTCTCGAGCGACGACGGTTCGAAGGTCCTCGCACGGACCATCGCGCTCGATCTGCGGAAGGAAGGTGACGCGTGGCGCATCGCGGCGCTGACCGGACGGTGAGGGCCGGGCGCGGCGGCGCGCTGCTGGTCGGACTCGTCGTGCTGTGCGGCTGCGGATCGTCTCCCGCCACGGACGAGGACGGCGTCGTGCCGCTGCCGCCCCCGGCGACGCTCTCGTCGCCGGAGGGCGCCACCGCGACGGCCGACGCAAGCGACGGGGGCGCGGCGCCCTCGAGCGGTCCCGACGCGGGCGCGCCCGACGGTGCCGACAGCGCGGCGCCGCAGGCGGCGGGCTCCCAGGAGACGTCCGCCGCTGACGCCGCAGCCGGCGCCACCGCCGACGGCGGGCCGCCGCGGTGGTTCCCCGCCGTCGGCGCGGTCGTACGTCTCGCCGGCATCGCGCCGCGCGACATGGAGCCGATGATCGAGACGCGCACGGTGCGGGCGGGCGGCGGCGCCGACCTCCACGAACTCGACGTCGAGGTCGGCGCCGTGGGCGCTCCCGCGGAGGACGTCGCGCGCGAGACGTACCTGATCACCGTGACCGACACCGAGATCCGCGTCGCCCTGGCGCCCGATCCCCTGCGGCAGATCCCGCCCCCCGCGCGCGAACTGCCGCGCAAGCCCGTGGTCGGCGACGCCTGGGACACGCCGGCCGGCCGCTGCCGCATCGAGGCCGTGGAGCAGGACGTCACGACGTTCGTCGGCACGCGCTCGGGCACCGTCCGCGTCCGCGTCACCTCCCCCACCGGCCGCGTCACGCTACGCTGGTTCGACCCGGAGCTGGGCGAGATCCGCCGCGAGGTCCTCGGCCGCGACGAGAAGGTGCTCGCCGCCTGGGCCCTCTGCGGTCCCGAGCCGCCGCCGCTGGATCGCTGCCGAGAAGTCCTGATCACCGGCGGCTGACGAATGCGTTCTCCCGTCGAACAGTCGTGGCGCCGAGCGCGAGACGTTCCCGGGTCCAATCGATCAGTTCGTCTTCCGAGAGGTGGCCGCGAGCCAGGCTGAGGAACGTCGAGTACTTTTCTGCCCGCGCTCTCTACCGTACCTGGCTCAATGCGGCGGTTTCCGCGCTCCACTTCTCCCCAGGCTCCGTGAGAAGGGCTCTCGAGTCACATCGGGCTGCCGCCACACACAGCGTGCCGGCCGTGTTCAGCCGAGGATCTCGAGCGCGTGGGCCTTGAACTCGCACGTCACGGCGCTGCCGGCGGTGAGCGCGAGTTCCGCGACCGCCTCGGGGGTCAGGTCCACCTGCAGCGGCACGCCCGCATCGACGGCGAGACGCACGCGGCCCGCGCCGGGCCACAGATCGACGACGCGCCCGGGAAGGCGGTTGCGCGCACTCGTGCCCGGCACCGGCGCGCCGGGCCGCAGGGTGATCGCGCCCGAGGAGATGCGGCACCACACGACGGTCCCTCCGGACACGGCGCGCGGCAGCACCAGGTCGGCCGCGCCGAGACGCGCGTGCGTGGACGACTCTCCCTCCGCGGCGGCGCCGGTCACGCACAGCAGGTTCCAGGCGTTGGCGTCGTGCGGCGGCGGCAACACGTCGTGCGGCGTTCCCGTCCGCACGACGCGGCCGTCCTCCATGCGCGCGACGAGCGACGCCAGACGCAGCACCTCGGCGCGCGCGTGCGTGACGTGGAGAGCGGGCACGCCGAACTCGGCGACGACGCGCTCGACGAGCCCGAGGGCCTGCCAGCGCGCGTGCTCGTCGAGCGCGGAGACGGGCTCGTCGAGGAGCAGCATACGGGGCCCCGAGAGCAGCGCGCGGGCGAGCGCGACGCGCTGGCGCTCGCCGCCCGAGAGCGCGGCCGGACGCCGCGGCAGCAGCGCACCGATCTCCAGCACGTCGATGACGCGGTCCACGGCGATCGCCGTCCCGCGCGCACGGCGACTCGCGAACGACAGGTTCCCCGACACGCTGAGGTGCGGGAACAGCAGGCCGTCCTGCGCCACGTAGCCAAAGCCCCGCCGCTCCGGGGGCACGTGCACGCCCGCCGCCGTGTCGGCGAGAACGCGGCCATCCAGTTCGATGCGGCCCGCGTCCAGCGGGACGAGGCCGAGGAGCGCGCCGAGCGTCGTGCTCTTGCCGCAGCCGCTCTTGCCGAAGAGCGCCGCGATGCGCGACGCGCCGCCGGCGCCGGATTCGAGATCGAGGTCGAGCCGCACGTCCAGCGCGAACGACGCCGAGATGCGCCGGCGGAGGTGCGCCGTGAGCCTCACGCCCGCGCCTTCCGGGCGAGCCGTTCGCCGACGAGCAGTGCGCCGGCCGAGAGGACGGCGGCCAGCAGTGCCAGCCTCCACGCGCCGGAGAGCCCCTCGGGGTCCTGCAAGAGCCCCCACACCGCGAGCGGTATCGTGCGCGTCTCGCCCGCCACGTTGCCCGCGAAGACCATCGTGGCACCGAACTCGCCGAGGCTGCGCGCGAACGCGAGGACGCCGCCCGCCACGATCCCGCCCCGCGCCAGTGGCAGCGTGACGCGGGTGAACGCCGCAAGACGCGTTGCGCCGAGCGTGCGCGCCACGCCCTCGAGACGCGGGTCCACGGACTCGAAGGCCAGGCGGCAGGCCCGATAGGCGAGGGGGAAGGCCATCACAGCGCTCGCTACGACGGCTGCGCGCCACGTGAACGCCACGTCGATGCCCGCCGCGGAGAGCGCCGGGCCGAGCAGACCGCGGCGTCCGAACAGCAGCAGCAGGACGTAGCCCGTCACGACCGGCGGCAGTACGAGGGGCAGCAGCAGCACGGCATCGACG
>JAJRVY010000026.1 GCA_024277065.1 Planctomycetota bacterium | reverse complement strand
GACTGCCGCCCCGGCGTGCCGGAGCCACAGGCGCTCACGCGCACCTACCTCGACGGGCGCGCGCCGACGACCTGGCGCCCCGGCGCCGTCGAACTCGTGAACGGGCTCGTGGCCGTCAGCGAACGGCTCTCGGACTCGGTGGCCCTCTACGACCCGGCGACGCTCTCGCTCGTCGCGCGCATCCCGATGGGACCGCCGCTCGAGGACGACGCCGTGCGCCGCGGCGCACGGACCTTCCACGATGCGAGCTACGCCTTCCAGGGTTCGTTCTCCTGCCGCTCGTGCCACCCGGGCGGGCACACCGACGGCCTGACGTACGACTTCGACATCGACGGGATCGGCCGCAATATCGTCCTGAACCGCAGTCTGCACTGCGTGAAGGGCACCGCGCCGTTCAAGTGGGTGGGCCTCAATCCGACGCTGAAGCGACAGTGCGGCGCGCGCTTCGCCATGGTCCTCACGCGCGCCGACGTCATGCCGGACGACGTGCTGGACGACCTCGTGGCGTTCCTCGAGTCGATGCCGCCGCCCACGCCGACCGGCGGCGCCGAGGCCATGCTCGGCTTCCGCGACGACGCCGTCGCGCGCGGCAAGCGGCTGTTCTTCCGCACGAAGAAGAAGGACGGCACGCCGATCCCTCCCGAGGGCCGCTGCGTCACCTGCCACCCGCCGCCGGTCTACTCGAGCCTCGGCAAGGCCGACGTCCGCACGCAGTCGCCGTGGGACAAGACGGGGCTCTTCGACGTGCCGCACCTGACGGGCATCGGCCGCAAGGCGCCCTACCTCCACGACGCGCGCGCGCTGACGCTGGAGCAGATCTGGACCGCCGCCGGCGTCGATGACCACCACGGCGTGGTCACCGACTTCGACAAGACCGACCTGAACGACCTCATCGAATTCCTGAGGAGTCTCTGACGATGCTCGCTCCATCCCTGCGCAACGCCGTCCTCGCCGCTGCCACGGTGGTACTCGCGGGCGCCGCGGTACTGGCACTGCGCCCGTCTGCGGCGGCGCCGTCCGCCGACGCCGAGGAACCCGCACCGGTCCGCCCGGCGGCCGTCGTGCTCGACCCCTGGAAGAGGTCCGCGAATCCGCGGCAGAGCGCCATCGTGTACGACCGTTTCGAGACGCTGGGCGTCGCCGACGGGCTGCCCTCGGAGCACGTGACGTCCGTACTCGCCGAGGGCGATGACCTCTACGTCGGCACGGACCGCGGCCTCGCCGTGCGCCGCGGTGGCACGTGGACGGTGATCGACGAGAGCGACGGCCTCTCGCACCGCTACGTGACGTCGGTCGCGCGCGACGTCGCGAGCGACACGACGTGGGTCTCAACGCTCAAGGGGCTGTCGCGCATCTCGGGCGGCGACGTGCGCGTCTACACGCAGAAGAACAGCGGCCTCGTCAACGACGTGATCTACCACTGCGTGACCGACGGGCCACTGGTCTGGTGCGGCACCGGCGCCGGCATGAGCGTGCTCGATACGCGCAGCGGCTCGTGGACCATCTACGACACGGCAAACGCCATCATGCGCGAGCCGTGGTGCTACGCCATCGCCCTCGGCCCCCAGCGCGCCTGGATCGGCCTCTGGGGCGGCGCCATCGCCGAGCTCGATCGACGCACGGGCCGCTGGCGCGAGTATCGCGACCCGGACGGCGAGATGGAGATCGATCTCCTGAAGGACGACGGTCCGATCCACGAGGTCACGTCGTTCGTCGCGTTCGAGGACGGCATGCTGTGGCAGGTGACGTACTTCGGCATGGCCCGCTACGACGGCCGCAGTTGGCAGTCGTTCACCAAGGCCGACGCCGGACTGCCCGGGGACTTCATGCAGCACGTCGCGACGCGCGGGCGCGCGGCGTGGCTGGGTACCGACGAGGGTTTCGGCGTCATGCGCGACGACACGGTGATCTCGTACGTGCGCCAGGACGACGGGACGTGCCTCGTACGCACCGTGAAGGCCGGCGTCGAGCAGGAAACGCGAACGATCGCGACCGCGCCGGGCGACAACTACATTCTCTGGACGTTCCCGCGCGAGCGCGACGTGTGGATCGCGACGGGGAGCGGCCTCTCGCGCGGCATCGCACGAGAGACGACGGACGGCGGAGACGACCGCACCGACGGCAACTGAACCCGCGACTGAATTCGTAACCGAACGCGCAACCGGGACCGCAACCGACAGAGGACCATCGAGACCATGAACAAGGAGACACCGATGCAGACGCTGGACAACGACGTGAAGGTCATCGGACACGTGGACGACACGTTCTCGAAGGCCGAGCGCGAGGAGATGGGACTGCTCGGCATCCTGGACGCCGAGGGCCGCATCCTGCAGCGACCGCACCGCGAACCGCAGGTGCCGCGCAAGCAGATGACATCGCTCAACATCCTGAACGAGGCGTACGACTACGAGCTGCCGTCGTCGTTCAGCCGCGGGCTCTCGGTGCCGATCCGGGCGGGCACGCGCATCCTCTGGATCTCCGGCACGGCGAGCATCGACGACCGCGGCGTTACGGTGTACACGGGCGACTTCCGCGCGCAGCTCTGGCGTACGCTCCGCAACATCACGGAGCTCCTGAGCGCCGATGACGCGACGTGGCACGACATAGTGCGGACGTCGTGCTACCTGCGCGACATCGAGCGCGACTACGACGAGTTCAACAAGATCCGCACGCTGTTCTTCGAGTGCATGTCCGTCGATCCGGTGCCGGCGTCCACCGGCATCCAGGCGCGGCTCTGCCGCAGCGACCTGCTCATCGAGATCGAGGCCTTCGCGGCCGTGCAGGACGACGTCGAGTAGGAGGCAGCCATGCACGCGCTTCGATGCGCCGCTCTCGCGATCCTCGCGGTGACCTTCGCCGCCCCGGCCGTGCTGCTCGCGCAGGACGAGCCGCGGAAGAACCCGGCCCCGCCGCCGCAGGAAGACCCTGCCGGCGACACCGCGAAGGACGACGGTTACGGCGGCACACCCGACGAACTGCGCCCGTTCCGCGGCGTCGGTGAGCCCGCGCGGCGCTTCTTCGTGGACCCGCCGCAGTTCCGCGGGCCGGGACGCGACACGCCGCCGCCGCCGGGCCTGACCGCGGTCGCCATCGGCATGGTGGCGCCGCTGAAGGGCGCGGACGCCGCGGCCGGGCGCGCCATGCAGAACGCCGCCCGGCTCGCTCTCGACGAAGCCAACGCCGCGGGTGGCTTCGTCGGCTACGGCGACGCCGAACTGCCCTTCGAACTACTGGTCCGCGAGGAAGGCGCGAGCTGGGGCGCGGCGGGCGATGCGGCCGTCGAGCTGGTGTTCGACCACGGCATCTGGGGGCTGCTCGGCGGCTACGAGGACACCAACTCCCACGTCCTGACGCGCGTGCTCCTGAAGGTCGAGGTGCCCAACATCAACCCGACCGGCGTCGATCCGACGATCACCGAACACAACATCCCGTGGCTGCTCCGCGTGCGGCCGGACGATCGGCAGGCATCCTACCGCCTCGCACGGAAGGTGTTCGTGGAGGACGGGCGCGAGCGCGTGGTGCTGTTCCGCGCGAACAGCCGCTACGGCCGCACGGGGACGATCGAGTTCAAGGACGCCGCGCGGCGTCTCCACAAGCCGGTGCTGCTCGAGACGCGCTACGAGACGAGCTACCTGCCGCGCGACACCGCCGGAGACGCGAACTGGGCGGCACGCATGGAGCGCATCAAGAGACTGCGTCCGGACGCGGTCGTCGTGTGGGGACGCGGCGGCCCGACGGGCACGGCCGTCAAGGCGCTACGCGAGGCGGGCATCGACTGCGCGATCTACGGCCCCGATCGCGTTGCGACGCAGGCGTTCCTGAAGGCCGCCGGCGACGCCGCCGAGGGTTTCGTCTTCACGTACCCCATGGATCCCCGCACGGGCGGCAAGGACTGGCCCCGATTCCACGACCGCTATCGCGAGCGCTTCGGCGACGAGGCCGACGCGACGGCGGCGTTCACCTACGACGCCACGCGCATGCTCATCGACGCCATCCGCAAGGCCGGTCTCAACCGCGCGCGCATCCGCGACGCGCTGTACGAGATCCGCAGCTACGAGGGCGTGACGGGCACGATCCGTTTCAGCCCGACGCAGAACAGCATCACGCCGGTGATCCTCGGTCACGTCGAGAAGGGGCGCTTCGTCTTCGATGGGTAGAGGGCGCGCGCCGTTCGTGATCGCAGTGATCGCCGTGTCGGCAGCGCTCGTCGCTGCGGCATGCGGCCGCGACAAGGGGCCGCCACGACACGTGGACGCCCCCGTCGAGGCGCCCGGGACGCCCGCGGCGCCGGTCCGCGCGACGGAGACCGGACGGGACGCACGCGGCCCCGCGACGTCGCCCGCAACGTCACCGGCGACGACGCCCGAAGCTCCGGCGCTGCGCCCGACGAACCAGGGCGACGTGCAGCCGCTGATCGGGCTCGTCGCGTCGGACGACGACGCCGTCACGGCGGCGCTCGCCGGCGGAGCGCGACGGGCGCTCGCGGAGTCCCGCGCCGCGGGAGGCCCCAACGTCCGCCTACGCGTCGCGCAACGCGAGTCCCGCTGGGGCGCCGCCGCCGAGGCCGCCGTGCGGCTCGCGCTGGACGAGGGCGCCGTCGCCATCATCGCCCCTCCCGAGAGGAGGCGCGCCCACCCCGTCGCGCAGTTCGGCACGCGGGCCGGCGTGCCGATCGTCTCGACGTCACCGGCGCCGTCGGTGATGCAGGCGGGCAGCAAGTGGGTGACGTCGGTGGTCGCGCCGATCAACGGCCTACTCCGCGATCCGTCCGCACTGCCCGCCCTCGACTGGGACCGGGCGGGCTACGACGCCGCCCGCGCGGTACTCGCCGCGATTGCCGAGAACGGCCTCCGCCGCCGCCCTTACGGCGACTGACCCACACGTCCCACACGGTCGCCCCCGCCACACGGTCGCCCCCGGCCCGGCCGATCGCTGCGCCGGGGCCATGGCCACGGTCCCGACGGCGCATCGCCTCCTCGAGCCTGTTAGTTGCGCTCGAGCCCGTTAGTTGCGGCCGTCCCTCGGGGCTCGGGAGGCTGGGATGTGATCCCGGTCACGCTCTGGGGCGGAACGTGAAACTCGTCGCGTTGCAACCGGCGATCGTCGCGCATCATGGTCGTCGTGCACACCTCGGAGCGACCGACGATGCGGCGGGCGCACGCCCGCCGCCTTGCAGAGCGCCGCGACCGGCAAACGGTCGGGGGGCCCGACGGGATTCCGGACTGGGTGCGCCGTCTCGACGTTGCGGTCTGGGTCAGCGGCCCGGACGGCACGCTGCGCTACGTCAACCGCAAGGCGGAGAGGTTGCTCGGGATGCGGGCCGCGGACTGGCTCGGGCGACCGTGCCACGAAGCCGTGGCCGGGCGCGACGAGGACGGCCGGGCGATCTGCAAGGCCGGCTGCCGCGTCGCATGCCGGGCCGCCCGGGGCGCGCCGCAGCCGAGCATCGATGCCCGCGTCGGACGCGGCGCGGGGCGAACACACTGGACGCGCTGGACGGTCATCCCCCTCGAAGACGACTCGGACGCGGGCGCCGTGCGCGCCCCGTGGCTCGTACACACCGCCACGGACCTCGGCCGCTCGCGCGAGTGCGAGACGTACATGCAACGCCTCGCCGCGCGCAGCGTCGCTCTGCGCGAGACGGACCCGGCGTTCCGGCCGCGTGCACTGACCCCGCGCGAGAGCGAGGTCCTGGGGCTCCTGGCAGAGGACCGCGAGCTCGGTGAGATCGCCCGCGACCTCGGCATCAGCAAGACGACCGTACGCAACCACGTACAGCGTCTGACGGCCGCCATCGGCGCGCACTCGGCGCACGAAGCCGTCGCCATGCGCCTCCTCGGCCGCGTCTGAGAGCGTGAGCAGGAATCCCGGGTGCGCGCCGATGGCGGCCGGCGGGTTCGCTGCAAGGCGGCGCGACGAACCCGACTCAATGGAGCGAGTCATGGAGGAGCGCCAACGCAGCAGCGGGACCGCCGGGCGTAACAGCTCGCTGGCGCGTGGTTTGCGCTCGTTGCTCGGAGACAACCAGCCCGCCGCCGCGAGACGCTCGCCCTGCGACACACATGCGCAGACCGCGTGCTGGGCGCCGCGTGGGATTCCTGCTCACGCTCTGAGGTTCGAGCGGCGCGGCGCGCGGCGGCCACGCCGTCCTGCCCCGCACAAGGGCCCCGCGGCGGGCGCCCGCCGCTATCCTGCCGGCTCCGCCATGGCGCTCCTCGACCTCTCTCACGTCACCTTCCGCTACGCGCAGGAGACGATTCTCGACGACGTGACGCTGGCCGTCACGAAGGGGCGCAAGATCGGGGTCGTCGGGCAGAACGGCAGCGGCAAGTCCACGCTGCTGCGCATCATGGCCGGGCAGCTCGAGGCGACGGCGGGCGACGTCCACATGCAGCGCGACGTGCGCGCCGCGCTGCAGCACCAGGAGCTGCAGCCGGCCCCCGGCGAGACCGTGCTGCACCACATGCGACGCGTGTTCGCGGCGGACATCGCGCGCGGGGAACGGCTGCGCGCCATCGAAGCGCGCCTCGGCGACGATGCGGCGGAGCACGAGCAGGAGCGGCTGCTCGCCGCGTACGCGCGGCTGCAGCACGAGCACGAGGTCGCCGGCGGCTACGACGTGGAACGCCGCATCGCGATGGTGCTGACGAGTCTCGGCCTGCCGCGCGACGCCTGGGACCACGAGGTCGCGGACTTCTCGGGCGGCGAGCGCAACATCATCGGGCTCGCCGGCGTGCTGCTCTCGGATCCCGACGTGATGCTCCTCGACGAGCCCAGCAACCACCTCGACACGTGGGGCATCGAGTGGTTCGTGGACTTCGTCAGGGACGCCGAACGGGCCATCGTGATGGTCTCCCACAACCGCGACGTGCTGGATCGCTGCGTGGACGAGATCTGGGAGGTGCGGGGGGGGCGCGTGACCACCTACACGGGCAACTACGGCGCGTACCGCAAGGCCCGCGAGGAGGCGCTGGCGCTGCAGGAGCGGCAGTTCCGCGTGCAGGAGAAGGAGGTCGCCCGGCTGCAGTTCCAGGCACGGCGCCAGATGGACATGGCCAACGCCTACGACGACCCCGGGCAGGCCCGCCGCGCCAAGAACATGATGCGGCGCGCGGAGCGGCTGCAGAAGGTGGAGCGCCCCGACCGCGCCGAGGATCGTTTCCGCGCCACGCTGAAGAGCGCAGGCCGCGCCGGCACGATCGCACTGTCCGTCAACGGCTTCACGGCGCGCTTCGGTGATCGCGTGGTGCTCGACGCCGTCGATCTGGAGCTGGCCCACGGCGACCGCGTCTGCCTCGTCGGACCCAACGGGTGTGGCAAGACGACGCTGTTCCGCGCCATCCTGGAAGAGGGCTCGTGGGAGAACCCCGTCGTGCGCACGGGCAAGGCCGTCAAGGTCGGGCAGTACCGCCAGCTCCACGACGTCCTGGACCACGACCGGCCGCTGCTGCGCTGGCTCGCCGACGTCACGCGGCAGCCCGACCCCGCTGCCGCCGGGCTCCTGCACCGCTTCCTCTTCACGCGCGACGATCTCGAGCGCCCCATCGGTACGCTCTCGGGTGGGGAGAAGAGCCGCGTGCAGCTCGCACGGCTGGTCCACGCGCAGGTGAACTTCCTCCTGCTCGACGAGCCCACGAACCACCTCGACATCCAGGCCTGCGAACAGCTCGAGCACATGCTCGCGGAGTTCGACGGCACGCTGCTCGTCATCAGCCACGACCGCCGTTTCCTGGACGGACTCGTCAATCGCGTGGTCGAGGTCCGGGACTGCGAGTTGCACCTCTCGCGCGGCAACTTCTCGGACTGGTGGCGCGCGAAGCAGGAAGCGGGCGAGGACCGCCGCGGCGCCGCGCTCGAGCTGCGCAGCCGCGGCGCCGCGGAAGCGGGCCGCAAGGAGGCGGCGCGCCGCGACCGCGAGGAGCGCAAGGAGAGGCAGCGCGAGCGGCGGCGCCTCACGCGCGAGGTGGAGCGCACGCTGCAGCGCGTGCTCGCGCTCGAGGAGCGCGGGGCCGTGCTCGCGGAGGCTCTCGAGAAAGCCTTCGCGCCCGGCGCCGATCCGGCCACCGCGCGCGCGATGAGCGACGATCTCCGGGCGGTGCGTGCGGAGATCGAGCGCTGGACGGCCGCCTGGGAGAGCGCCACCGACGCTCTCGGTGCGCTCCCCGCGACGGAGTGAGAGGGTGTGGACGTCGGCAGGGGATGCGAGGATTGCAGGTTCTCATGCTTCCCGGGAGGACCACATGCGCCGCATCACGACGACCCTTCTGATCGCACTCGCAGCGCCGGCGCTGGCGGGCTGCCGCTCGCCGTTCGGAGTCGAGCCGGAAGCGCCGTCGGGGCCCGAAGCCGGAAAGGTCGGCCGCGGCATCCACGGGTGGCCGCTGCTCGAGCACACGCCGCACGGCTCGGGCTGGCGCACTGACGTGCTGTGGCCCGCCTACTCGGCGCTCGCCACCGACGACGACGGGCTGAACAGCACCGGCGTGCTCATGCCGCTCTTCCTGTTCGAGAGCGAGGGCGAGCGCACGCGCACGGGCATCCTGCGCCCGCTGTACGACCTCGAGACGAAGGGCGACGACACGTTCGACCTCGACGTCCTGTGGCCCATCTTCAAGTGGGTCGATGCGCCCGGCAAGACCGAGCGGCGCGTCGCTCCCTTCTACTACTCGCGCGACGAGGGCGACGCCGGGGAGCGGCACTACTGGCCCTTCTACGGACGCGAGTGGAGCGGCGCTCAGGAGAAGCAGTGGGTGCTCGCGCCGCTCTTCGCGCACGACCGCAGACCCGACGACGATCCGGCGCAGGACATCTCGCTGTGGGACGCCCCGTGGCCGCTGATCCGCTTCGGTCACGCGGGCAACGAGGAGCAGCTCCACGTCCTGCCGCTGCTGTGGCACGAGGCGACGCCCACCGCGCACACGACGATCGTCTTCCCGTTCATCTGGGACATCGAGGACGAGCGGTCCGACTTCAAGATGCTCTTCCCGCTGTACGCGAAGCTCGACGCGAAGAACGGTGACTACGTGCGCTCGGTCCTGCCGCCGCTCTACATCACAGGACGCCAGGGCGACACCGAGCACACGGCGCTCGCGGCGAGCATCGTGGGCTGGCGCACGTCGCCCGACGCCTGGGCCGCGCACGCCTTCCCCGTGTTCTGGATCGAGCGGCAGGACGACGGCGACGGCAGCACCCACGTGTGGCCGCTGTTCGGATGGAAGGAGCAGGGCGAGACCCGCGAGGCGTCCACGCTGTGGCCGCTCTTCACCTACGAGTGGGACGACGACTCGTGGGAGTTCGACGCGCCGTGGCCGCTGGGGTCGTTCAAGAGCGCGCCGAACGGCGGTGAGGCGATGCTGTGGCCGCTCTTCTCGAACGAGAGCTACACGGACGCCGACGGCGTCACGAACACCACGGGCGACGTCGGGCTGTTCCTCTCGACGTGGGAGAGCCGCGGCGACGACGAGAGCGACTTCCGCATCCTCTGGAAGCTCGTCGAGTCCACGCGCCACGCGGGCAAGGACACCCTCGTCGTGAACCCGCTCTTCCGCCACGAGGCGAACGACGCCGGCGACACGTACTGGTCGTTCCTGTTCGGGCTCATCTCGCGCAAGCAGGAAGCCGGCGCCGTGGACTGGGGGTTCCTCTGGCTGCTGTGACCGTGAACGACGCCTATCCGAAACCCTTGGCGACGCCCTCGCGCAGGCGCGGGAGCTCGTCGATGGGCACCATTACGATCAGGATCGTGCCGGCGGTGAGACGCGTGTCCGGGCCCGGGTTGTAGGCCCACTCGCGCGTCTCGAGGTCGCGGACGGCCAGGACGAGCGCGCCCGTCCTGGTCCGGATGTGCGCCTCGCGGATGGTGCTGCCGACGAGCGGGGAGTCGGCGACGATGCGCACCTCCTCCATGCGCAGGTTGATGTGGCGCTCGCGCAGCATCTCCTCCATGAACTCGGTCACGTGCGCGCGCAGCACCTCGTTGACGAGCCGCATGCCGCCGAGGTACTTGGTGGAGATGACGGAGTCCGCCCCGCCCTTGCGCATCTTGTCCGGCGCGCGCAGTCCGATGGCGCGCGCGACGATGCGCAGCCGCGGATTGGCCTGCCGCGCCGTGACCACGACGTACAGGTTGTCCTTGTCGTCGGTCAACGCCGCGATGAGCGCCCGCGCGCGGCCGATCCCGGCGCGCTGCAGCACGTCATCGTCGGTCGCGTCGCCGACGATGTAGGGAAAGCGCTCGCCGTCGCCGTTGCGCGCCGCGTCCTGGAGCGCCTCGTCGTCGCTGTCGATCGCGACGAACGGCGTGCGTGTCGCCAGCAGTTCCTTGACGACGTTGCAGCCCGTCTGCCCGACGCCGCAGAGAATGACGTGGTTCACGAAGCCGTCGATCTGCCTCTGCATACGTCTCCCCCGGAACACCTGACGGAGGTCGCCCTCCAGGATGAGCGCCGTCAGCGACGACGCGAAGTACAGGAACGAGCCGATCCCCAGCACGAGCAGGATGCTCGTGAAGAGCCGCGTGCCCGGCGTCTCGGAGAACCCGCGCAGCGACTCCAGCCCGAACGTGGTGACCGTCACGAGCGTCATGTAAACGCAGTCGATGAAGTCCCAGCCCCAGCGCTCGTGACCGAGTGCCCAGTAGCCGGACGTGCCGAGCGCCAGCACGAGCAGGAACGCGGATGCCGACACGTACAAGCGGCGCTGGAGTTCTTCCACGCAGCGATGCTACCGGGTGCGTGGGACCACCGCCGGTCAGACGTCGAGACCGACCGCGCGCATCAGCGCGAGCGCGTTGCTGCGCGCGACGACACCCGGCCGCATGTGGTAGTCGAACGTCATGCGGCCCTCCGCGAACTGATCCTCGAAGTGCACGTTGACGACGCCCGCGCCGAGATCCTCGGCCAACCGCGCCAGCTCGAGATCGTGGGTCGTCACGAGTCCTGCGGCGCCCTCGGCGAGGAGCGCGCGCACCACCGCCGCCGCGCCCGTGCGGCGATCCGCCGAGTTGGTGCCGTGGAACAGCTCGTCCAGCAGGAACAGCAGCGGGCGCCCGCCGCCCTCGCCCAGCGCGACGATGCGGCCGATGCGCGCGACCTCGGCGTAGAACCGCGACTCGCCGTCGAGCAGCGAGTCGTGGACGTGGATCGAGGCGCCCACGGTCAGCGGCGAGAGCGTCAACGCCCGCGCACGGACCGGCGCCCCGGCGAGCGCCAGCACGACGTTCGTGCCGACCGTACGCAGCATCGTGGACTTGCCCGACATGTTCGAGCCGCTGACGACGTAGACCCGCCGCTCGCCGTCGATGCGCAGATCGTTGCTCACGGCGCTGGACTCGGGGAGCAGCGGGTGCGCCAGGGCCTCGCCGAGCAGCAGCGGGCCGTCCGCGACGATCTCCGGGAACGGATCGGCCGCGTGCTCGGCGGCGTAGCCCGCGAGGGACGCCAGCGCCTCGAAGCGCGCAACGGCGTCGATCCAGGCGCGCACGTGCGGGCCGCAGCGCAGGCGCCATGCCTCGAGCGCCAGGGCAGCGTGCACCTCCCAGAGCAGAGCGAGCGCGAGCGGCGCGAAGAACTGGTTGCGCCGCGCGTCGCCGAACGCGATGCGGCGTGCCAGCGACGCGATGCGCGCCGAGGCCGGAACGTCCGTGGCATCGAGATCCGCCGCGACGCCCCGCAACATCTCGCACTCGAACGAACACGCCTCGACGCGCTGCAGGAGACCGCGCAGCAGCTCGAGGTCGCGGGCCGGTGCCTCGACGCCGCGCAGCACACCCGTCACGCGCCGCAGCACGCCCTGGATCGCCAGGCGCGACGCCACGAACGCCAGCACCATCCACCACGCCGACGCCGCCCCGGCGACCCACGCACCGAGCGCCGCCAGCGTCGGCAGCGGCAGCAGCCAGGCGGCGGGCCGCAGCCACGACGCCGTGAGCGCCGGGGGCGCCTCGCCCCACGCCGTCAGGCCGTCGAGCCCCGTCGCCGTCGCGGCGTCCGCGCCGAGCAACGCCACGTCCTCGCGCAGGTCCCAGCAGAGTCGCAGCTCCTCGACGGCCGCCTGTCGCGCGCGCACCTCGCCGGGCGCCGCCGGCGCCTTCAGCCAGTCCGCCAGCCGCGCCTCGCCCTGCGGCGTGCGCGCGGCCGAGATGAGCTGGAACAGCGACCCCTTCCCGAAGACGTCCAGGTGATCGCAGTACGGATGCTCGGGATCGCAGAAGCGCGCGCCGTCCGGCCCCGCGCCGGGCCACGTGCCGTCCAGCCGCGCGACCCCCCGCCGGTAGAGTTCGATGCGCCGCTCGGCGTCACGCTTCGCCCGGGCGACCCGCGCGTGCCACGAGACGAGCCACGCGAACCCCGCGACCGGGAAGGTCAGCGACATCCACGGCAGCGCCTCGAGCCGCCACGCAGCGAAGGCCAGCAGGAGCGCCACCCCGGCCGTGAACAGCCGCAGACTCGCCACGCGCTCGTCCGCGACAATCGTTTCCGCGAGCGCCGCCTCCGCCGCCGCGAGCCGGTCGCCGTACACCGCGCGCACAGCGACGGTGGACGCGGAACGGAGATCGGCAGCGGGTGACTCGGCCACACCCCCATCCTCGGTCGCCCGCCCACGCGACCCAAGAAGCGGCCACGGTGGAAGCAGGGCTCGGACGCGAGGCAGCGGGACAAAACGGGGGAAAGACAGATGCATCGGGTTTGACGATGGATTCTGTCCGTGTCAGCATGACGACATGAAGGCGCGACGGACGGCAACGGTGTTCGGAGACCTCTACGCGGAGGCGTACCGGCACCTGCACCGTCGCCGGGATCCGCGGCAGCGGCGGCCCAGCGGCGAGACGCTGGCGCTCCTGCAGCACCTGCGCGACACGGGGCCGCTGACCGTCACCGAGGCGGCGCGGCACTTCGACCGCTCGCAGTCGGCGATGAGCGAGCGCATCGAGAGGCTGCTGCGCCGCGGACTGCTCGACCGGGTGCGCGACGAACGCGACCGCCGCCGCCACTTCATCTGGCTGACGGCGGCGGCGGAGGAGCTGCTGCGCGACGAGAGGGACGTTCTCTCTCGCAAGCTGCTGTTGCGCGCCGCTCGGCGCATGGGGAGCGCCGATCGCGCGGCGCTGCTGCGCGGCATGCGCGCCCTGATCGCAGCCGCCGGAGCCGATGCGCGAGCAACGGCACGACGCGGCACGCGCCACGAGGAGGAGACATCACGATGAGCGACGACACCACGCACTGCAGATCCTGCGGCATGACGAGCGAGAGCGGGCCCTACTGCCGGCACTGCATCGACGAGTCGGGCGACCTGCAGACGTTCGACGAACGCCTCACGCGGATGACGCAGTTCATGCGCCGCCGCGATCCGTCACTCACGAGCGCCGCCGCCGAGCAGGAGGCCCGCGCCTACATGGCGACCATGCCCGCCTGGCGCGACGACACGGGCGACGACACGGGCCTCCGCCGGCCCGTCCGCCTGCATCCCGTCGTCATTCGTGCGCCGGATCCGTGCGCCGGGGCGTAGCGTCCGCACATGGACGCTGCCGAGCGCTGGGACGTGATCGTGGTCGGGGCCGGGGCCGCGGGACTGTTCGCGGCGCTCGCGGCGCGCGGCGGCCTCGCGGCCGACGGCGCGTTCACGCCGCCCGCAAGCGATCCGCGCGTACTGCTCGTCGATGGTGAGGAGAACCCCGGGCGCAAGATCCTCATCAGTGGCGGCGGGCGCTGCAACGTGACGAACATCCGTGTCTCCGAGCGTGACTTCACGACCGCGGCGCCCAACGTCCTGAAATCGATCCTGCGTGAGTTCGGGACCGACGCCGTGCAGCGTTTCTTCGAGGGCCGCGGCGTCCCGTTCAGGTGCGAGCAGATGGGCAAGCTCTTCCCGCGTTCGAACAAGGCCGGGGACGTACTCGACGCCCTGCTGCTCGCCGCGCAGCTCGCCGGGGTGGAGCGACGCTTCGGGCGGCCGATCGAGACGATCGAGAGCGTCGCCGCGGACGAGGGCGGCTGGCGCGTGGACGACGCGGTGGCCCGCCGCGTGATCGTCGCCACCGGCGGCCGCTCCGTGCCGCAGACCGGCTCGACCGGATTCGGCTACCAGCTCGCGCAGGACCTCGGCCACACGCTCGTGCCCACCGTGCCGGCCCTGGCCGCGCTGACCGGGTTCGCGCGCGACGACCTCGCGGGAGTGACGCTTCCGGCGATCCTCACCGTCGTGGACGAGAACGGTCGGGACCTCGGCCGCGCCGCCGGCAGCATGCTGTTCACGCATCGCGGTGTGAGCGGCCCGGTCGCCCTCGACGTGGCGGCGGCGTTCGAGCGCGCGACCGCCGACGGCCGCAAGCCGCGCGTGCTCGCCGACCTGTGGTCGCTGGCCGACCGCACGGGAGCCTTCAAGCGCTACCTGGACGACGCGAAGGCGCCGGGCGCCTGCCTGCCGCAGGCGCCGCGCGCCATGCGCCCGGAAGACCTGGAGAAGACGATCCTCGACGCCGCCGCGCGGGGGCCGAAGCGGCAACTCGGGACGCGCCTCGCCAAGCGTCTGCCGCGCCGCGTGATCGAAGCCCTCGTCCCCGCGGCGGGCACACAACTCGCGCAGCTCACCAAGTCGGAGCGCCGCGCGACGGCCACGTCCCTGACGGCGCTCGACCTCGGCGTCATCGCCACCGAGGGCTTCGCCAAGGCCGAGGTGACCGCGGGCGGCGTGCCCCTCGCGGAGCTGCAGCGGCGCACGCTCGAGAGCCGCCTCGCCCCCGGCCTGCACTTCTGCGGCGAGGTCTGCGACGTGACCGGCCGCCTCGGCGGCTTCAACTTCCAGTGGGCCTGGTCCAGCGGCTTCGTCGCCGGACGCGCCTGCCACGAAGCCCTCGCACACGGCTGAAGCGGGCCACGACGGCCACCGCGCGAACCCTTCGCCGCGGCCGTAGATGACGACTTCGTCATTCGTGCGTCATCGTGCCTGGGCCGGCACTTGCCGATGATCCACCTCACGGCCGGACCGTCCGGCCCGCCCCCTGATCCGATGCACCGGAGAACTCGCTTGGAAACGAACCTCGGAACCATTGCCCTCACGGCGCTGCTGCTCGTGGCGGGCGCCGCATGCCTGCGCGGCGCGGCGGCGGCAGAGACCAGGACCGCGCTGCACGACCCGCTGGCGACGCTGCAGGAGAAGACCGACGAGGTCGGCCGGCCCGTCCTGACGGCCTTCGCCGCCTACGACCACGCGAAGATCCGTAAGGCGATCGCCGCCCTCGAGGCGCGCGCCGGAACGGACGCGGCCCACGACCTCGACCGCTACGTCATCGCCCAGGGCTACGCCGAGGTGGCGACGATCCGCCGCTACTACGAGAAGCACGACGAGGACGCGATGCCCGCGGCGCTCGAAGCCCTCTACGCCGACGACATCGCCGAGAAGGGCCTCGCGCAGGCCGCCGCGTTCGCCGAGCGCCACCCCGAGCACAGCGACATATGGCGCGTCACGGCGGAGCTCAAGGCGTCGCAGATCCGCGGCATGACGTCGGGCTTCACGAGGGGCCCCGAGGCGCTAGAGGCCATCACGAAGGCGCAGGAACTGGACCCGGAGAACGGCTGGGCGCTCTTCGCGCAGGGCCGCATGCACTACCACAACCCGGCCATCGCGGGCGGCGACAAGGACCTCGCGCTGCGAGAACTGCGGCGGGTCGTCAAGTCGATCGAGAACTGGCGCGTCTTCCACTACCTGTCTCTGACCTACGACGCCAAGGACATGCTTCCGCAGGCCTGGTTCTGGGCGCAGAAGGCGAGCGGCGCCGCCCCCGAGAACCCCGAGGTCGCGCTGCACCTGCGCGAGGTCCGGGAGAAGCGCGAGGAGGAGCGATGACCGCGCGCACGCACTCGCAGCACCGCGCACGACGCGCCCGCGGCGTCGCCCTGGCGCTCGCCTTCGCGGCGCTCGCGACGGGCTGCACCAGCTTCGCACGACTCGAGGCCAACGACCCCGCCGTCGGCGAGGAAGAGGTCTTCGCCGCCGGCGAGCCCGGCGACACCGAGCACCTCGCCAACCTGCACCACGTGCTGTCGCACCGCGCGGACTACGAGCCGGAGGTCGTCGCCGCGGCGCTGGCCTCCGTCGGTGAGATCGGCGATCCGTCGTCGGTGCCCTACGCCGCCGCCCTCAGCCGCGACGACGACGAGGAGATCCGCTGGCACGTCGCCGCGGCGCTGCGGCAGCTCGGCGGGGCCGACGCCGACGCGGTCCTCGTGCGCATGGCCGACGAGGACGACAGCGACCTCGTCCGCAGCGAGGCCACCCGCTAGCCCGGGGCCGGAAGGAGACACGATGTTCACTGTCACGGGAATCGAGGACGCCTCCGGACTCCGCGTGGACCAGCTCTGGCCGGCGCTCCTGCGCAAGGCCGAGCAGCCCATGCCCTTCGTGCCGGCGATCTCGGACTGCGCGGTCGTCGAACGAGGCGCGGACTACATCGTCCGCGACATCGTGCTGCGCGGCGAGAACGTGCGCGAACGCGTGACCTTCGAGCCGACGCGCCGTGTCCACTTCGAACGCATGAGCGGCGCCGCCATGGGCACGATCGACAATGAGATCGTCGGCGACGACGAACACGGCCTGCGGCTGCGCTTCACGTTCCACCTGGCGGTGGACGGCCTGCGCCACGGCAGCGACGAGGAGCGCGAGTTCGCGGCGACGATGAGCGCTTCCTACCTCGCCGCAATCCGCGCCACGCTGCAACGGGCACGCGACATCGCGCTGCCCGGCGGCGGCGTGCGATGAAACGGGGCGCCGCCCCCATCGCACTCGCGGCACTGCTCGCGGCGGTCACCGCGTGCGACGGCGCCGCGGGCCGTCGATCGGGCACGGCCGCCGACATCGACGGCGACGAGTGGGGCGAGAACGAGACACCGCCCACGCGCGACGAGGTCCTCGCCGCGCCGTCGCAGCATGACGCCGACGCCGTGGCCGCCGCGCTGGTCGCCGTCACCTCGGACGCCGACGCCGCGGCGCTGCCACGCGTGCTCGCGGTGGCGGGCGATGACCGCGAAGAGGTCCGCTGGCACGCCGTGCTGGCTCTCCGGGCGATCGGCGGCGAGCGCGCGCAGGCGGCGCTGGCCCGGCTCGCGGCGAGCGACCCGAGCGAGCTGGTGCGCGACGAGGCCGCGGCGGGCACGATCGACGCCGCGCGGCAGGGAGGGCGGACACGATGACGAGGGAACGCGCGAAGACGTGGTTCGTGACGGGTGCGACGGGCTCCATCGGCCGCGCACTCGTCGAGCGTCTCGACGGCTCTGTGCGGCTGCGCGTCCTGGTGCGCGGCGCGAGTACGGCGGCGGCCCACCGCCGGCTGGCTGCGACGCTCGGCCCGAAGGGTCGCGCGGCGCTCGCCGACGGCGTGATCGAGGTCGTCGCCGGTGACCTGCGGAGCACGGGTCTGGGGCTCTCGCCACTCACGCGGGCCGCGGTCACCGACGACCTCGCCGGCGTGCTGCACGTCGCGGCGCGGACGGATTTCGACGGCGGCGCCGACGTTGACGTCTACCGCGACGACAACGTGCTCGGCGCGCTGCGCGTACTGCAGGTCGCGTAGGACGCCGGGTGTCCGCTCGTGCACGTCTCCACGGCCTACGTCTGCGGCGAGCGCACGGGGCGCGTCCTCGAGAGCGAGCTGGACGTCGGCCAGGCGCACCGCAACGGCTACGAGCGCTCGAAGTTCGAGGCCGAGACGCTGCTCGCGCAGGCCGCCGCGACGGCGCGCGTCCCGTTCACGGTCTTCCGCCCGTCGATCGTCCTGCCGGAGCACCCGCGCCGCGGCGCCACCGAGGGCCCCGGCCCTCTCGCCTACCTGCGGCTGCTGGCCAATCTGGAGGGCCGCCGCACGTCACGCTAGCGCGTGATCCGTTACCGCGGCGATCCAGGCGGCCTGCTCAACCTCGTGCCGCATAGCTTCGTCGCCGAGGTGCTGGCGCGCGCGGTGACCGAGGGCGTGCGGCCCGGCGCCACGTACCATGTCACGGCGCGCCACTCGATCCGCATGAGCGACGTGGCCGGCCTGATGAACGAGGAGCTCGCCGGGCTGCGCACGGACCTCGTCCCGGACCTCGAAGTGGCCACACTCGACCGCTACGAGCAGATCCTCGAGCGGACGTTCCGGATGTACGCCGACTATCTGTTCCTGCATCAGGAGTTCGACCGCGCGGCACTGTACCGTGACTTCGGCATCGAGGACGGCGCGGACCTCGACTGGCTGCGGTGCACGTACCGCGATCACCTGGACGTGTGGCGCGCCGAACGAGCGAGCGAGCGGGAGCGCCGCCGGCACGCAGACTCCCCCGAGTCCCGCGCCGTCCGCACGTACTTCACCGAGTTCCTGCCGACACGCACCGGAAGCCGCCTCGTCCCGGGCCTGGCGACGCTGTCCGCCCGCTTCACGGTCACCGTCCGCGGGCTCGGCAGCTATCTGCTGTGCATCGAGAACGGCGTGCTGACCGAGGTCGCGGAGGCGGCGGAGTCGTCCGACGAGATCGACTACGAGGCCGACGCCGCGACGCTGCTCGAGGCGGTCACCGCAGCGGCGAAGCCGGCCGAGCTCTTCTTCGACAAGCGCATCGTGATCCGCGGCGACCTCTTCCGCGCGCTCTCGACGGCGACGGCGCTCGAGGACTTCTTCCGTCTCTTCCCGTTCACGTCCACCCGCACACCGGAGCACGTCGCGTGACATCGACCACCGCACACACCGCCTCGGCCGCGCACCGGGCGCCCGCCCTGATCAGGCTGCGCGACGTGCCGGACCTCGCGCAGTCGCGCGTCGCCGACGCCCACCGCCGGCACCTCAACCCCGCGCTGATGACGCTCATGCGGCTCGGGGGCTACGACGACGTGCGCATCGTGCGCGCCGCGGGCCCGTACCTCTTCACGGCGGACGGCCGCCGCCTGCTCGATCTGGTGTCGGCCTACGGCGCCCTCAGCCACGGCCACAACCACCCGCGCGTCGTGGCGGCGCAGCGCTGGTTCGACGACCGCGGCGAAGCGGACCTGCTCAAGGAGTTCCCCTCGGCGTACACGGCGGCGCTGGCCCACAACCTGTGCGCCGTGGCCCCCGGTGACCTCGACTCGGTCTTCTTCTGCAACTCGGGCACCGAGGCCGTCGAGGGCGCGCTCAAGATCGCGCAGCGCCACTTCGCCGGGAAGCGCGACCGCTTCGTCTACACCGAGAACTCGCTGCACGGCAAGACGCACGGCACGCTCTCGATCACCGGCCGCGAGAAGTACCGCGCGCACGTGCGCCGCTTCGAGGACTGGCCGATGGTGCCCTTCGGCGACCTCGCGGCGCTCGAGGCGGTGTTCGCCGCCGACACGGAGCAGCGCATCGCGGGGCTGGTGCTCGAACCGATCCAGGGCGAGGGCGGCGTCGTGGTCCCGCCCGCGGGGTATCTGGCGGCCGCCGCGGACGTCGCCCGGCGCCACGGCGCGCTGCTGATCCTCGACGAGATCCAGACCGCTTTGGGCCGCACGGGCACGCTCTTCCGCTGCGAGGCCGAGAACGTCACGCCCGACATCCTCTACATCGCCAAGAGCCTCGGCGGCGGGGTGGCCACGATCGGCGCCACGATCACGCGCGCGGACATCCAGAAGAACGCCTACGGCAAGATCGACGAGTGCCTCGTGCACACCTCGACGTTCGGCGGACGCAATCGCGCTGCGGCGGTCGCCATGGAGGCGCTCGCGGTGGCCGTCGAGGACGACTTCCCCGGCCGCGCGCGGGAGATCGGCGACTGGCTGCGGGGCGAGCTCGAAGCCGTGCGCGCCAGGCACCCGGACATCATCCGCGCAGTGCGCGGCACCGGGCTCATGCTCGGGCTCGAGTTCCACCCGATCGAGTTCAAGGGCTGGGCCAACCCGCTGCGGCTCTCGGGACTGGACAGGATCGTCGCCGGGTACTTCCCGGGCATCGTCGGCGCGGAGCTGCTGCGCCGTCACGACATCGTCGCCTCGTTCGTCCTCAACAACCCGCACGTCATGCGCATCTACCCCGCGCTGGTCGCGACGCGCGAGGACCTCGCCGTCGTGCCGCGAGCCATCGACGCGCTCCTGACGGACGGCGTCGGCAAGATGGTCGAGCGCACCGTGGCCGGGGCCGTCAGGCGCGCGGGTCTCGGCGCGCTGAAGACGTGGGTGGGGAGCAGGTAACAGGTGCTCCGCCTCGCACGCGCCGCCCTCGACCGCCCCGTCACGACCATGGTCGTCGTGGCGACGCTCACGCTGCTGCTCGGCCTGTGCGCCGCTCTGGGCCTGCGCATCGACAACTCGATCGACGCCTGGCTGCCGAGCGGTGATGCGAGCCTCGAGCGCTACGAGCGCTTCCGCGACGTGTTCGGCGAGGACACGTTCGCAATCGTCGCCGTGGACGGTGTGGACGCGGTGGACGCCGACACACGCGCGCGCTTCGGGGCACTCGCCGCCGACCTCGCCGCGATCGCGGGAGTGGAGCGCGTCGTCGGTCCCGGCGGTGCTCCCGGCAGCGTCGGCCCGGGCGCCGCGCCGGAGGCCGCGTCGCAGCTCGTCTCCGCAGATGGCCGCTGCATCGCGCTGCTGATCTACACGACGCCGCTGCACGGCTCCGCGGCCACGACGCGCCACGCGGAGATCACGGACGTCGTGGCCGCCGCGCAGCTCGGCGGCACGACGTTGATCGCCGGCCCCGAGACCATCAACCACGAGCTCGACGCCGGCTCCCAGGAGGCGTTCTCGCTGCTGTTCCCGATCGTCGTCGTGGTGATCGGAGCGGCGCTCCTGCTGGCGCTTCGCGCGGCGTGGCCGGTGATCGGCATCCTGCTGGTCGCCGCGATCTCGTCCACGTTCACGCTCGGTGCCATGGCGCTCGCCGGACGCCCTCTGAACATGGTGCTCTCGACGGTGCCGTCACTCATGGTCGTGCTCGGCACGGCGTACTCGCTGCACGTCACGAACGCCTTCCGCCGTGACGGGAGCCGCGATGTGCACGCACGGTGGGCGGCGGCCATCGGTGACACGCTCCGGCCCTGCCTGCTCACGGCCGCCACGACGGCGGCGGGGTTCCTGGCGCTCTCGATCGCCGACCTCCTGCCCGTGCGCGACCTCGGTCTGTTCGCCGCGCTCGGCACGGTCTGCAGCGTCGCTCTCGTCTTCACGTTCCTGCCCGCGTTCCTGCGGCTCGTCTGGACGCCGGGCGCGAGCTTCGCGGTCGCGCGGCCTGCGGCGGCCGTCGCGGCGAACGCTACCGTCGCGAGCGGCTGGTCCCCCGCCCACGCCGTGCACCGCCATCGCGTCGCGATCCTGGCCGTGGCGCTCGTCGCCACCGTCGCCGCCGGCGCCGGTATCGCGCGCCTGCGGGTCGAGTCGCACATCCTGTCCTTCTTCCCGGACGACGACGCCGTCGTCACGGCCACGCGCCGCATCGAGGAGCGCCTCCTCGGGCTCACCGCGCTGGACGTCTGGATCCACGGTCCGGCGGATCGCGTGCTCTCGGCAGCAACGATCACGGCACTGCACGACGTCGCACAGTTCGCGGACGAGGAGCCCGACGTCACGGGCGTCGTCGGACCCGTCGTCTCGAGCGCCGCCCTGCTCGCCCTGCCGCCCGAGCACGCGGCGCAGGCCCTGCGCGGCGCACTGGCGAACGGCGTTCCGAGCGCCATCGGCCAGAGTCGCATGCGGATGGCAGGCGACGACCTGAACCTGCGCGTGACGGCCTCGGCCCGCACCACGTCCATCGAGCAGAGCGAGGCGTTGCTCGGGCGCCTCGGTGCCCTGCTGGACCGCGACCTGCCGGACGGCGTCGTGGCCGAGACCACCGGCGCGGTCCCGATCCTCGTGCGCGTGCAGGCCATGCTGCTGCGGACGCAGATCGAGACGTTCGCGGCGTCCATGCTCGTCGTCACCGCCCTCCTCGTGGTCGCATTCCGGTCGTTGAAACTGGCGCTCCTGTCGCTCGTGCCGAACGTACTGCCGATCGTCCTGACACTCGGGACGATGGGCTGGATGGACGTGCCGCTCGACGTCGCGACGGTGACCGTCGCGGGCGTGGCGATGGGCCTCGTCGTGGACGACACGATCCACTTCCTCGAACGGTTCGCGCGGTCGCGCGGTACCGGCGTGTCGGCGCTGGACCGCATCGACGCGGTCTTCCGCACGGCCGGGCGGCCGATCCTCTTCACGTCGCTGGCGACCGCTGCGGGGTTCGCCGCCTTCGCGTTCTCGGACTTCCAGCCGGTGTTCTTCTTCGGGTCGCTCA
This sequence comes from Planctomycetota bacterium, assembly GCA_024277065.1. Lineage (GTDB taxonomy): Bacteria > Planctomycetota > JAJSAM01 > JAJSAM01 > JAJVHW01 > JAJRPF01. The sequence continues at coordinate 8,060 of JAJRVY010000026.1, read as the reverse complement.
TCGCGCTGACCGCCGTGTACGCGCTGATCGCGGACCTCGTCGTGCTGCCGGCGCTGCTCCTGGTGCGCGCATGACGCGCACCGCCGACGCCCGCCTGGCAGCCGCGCTGGCCGCCCACTTCGACCCCGCGAGCGGCACGCCGTACTGGCTCGAGCAGCAGGCGGCGCTCGGCATCGATGCGCGACGCGACGTCCGCACGGTCGCCGACCTGTCGCTGCTCGGGGAGTTCGATCGCGAAGCGTGGGTCGAGCGTCCACTGTCGGACTTCGTTCCCCGCGGGCTCTGGCAGGAGCGCGCGGCGCTCGTCCTGGCGGAGTCCGGCGGCACGAGCGGACGCCCGGTGCGCTGCGTCTTCACGCAACCGGAGTTCGCCGAGGGCTTCGGCGCGCCGTTCATGGCGGCGAGCGCGGCTCGCGACTTCCCGCGCGGCGGGGAGTGGCTGTTCGTCGGGCCCTCCGGACCGCACGTGATCGCTTGCGCGGCGCGACTGCTCGCGGAGCTGCACGGCGCGATGGCGCCCTACGCCGTGGACCTGGACCCACGCTGGGCGCGCGCGCAGGTCGCGGGTTCGTTCGGCCACGTGCACTACACGCGTCACGTGCTGACGCAGGCCCTCGACGTCCTCGAACGCGAGAACGTGGACGTGCTCTTCCTCACCCCGCCGATCGCACTGGCGCTCGCCGGCGAGTTGGACGACGAGCGCCGCGCGCGCATCCGCGGCATCCACCTCGGCGGCATGGCGGTCACGTCAGGTGCCTACGCCGCGATCCACGACGCGTTCCCGGCAGCGTGCGTCCTGCCGGGCTACGGCAACTCGATGTTCGGGCTGCTGATCGAGGCGACCGCGCCCGTGCCGGACGCCGACGGCACGCTGCACCTCGACTACGTCCCGCTGCCGGGCCGCATGGTCGTGCGCATCGTTCCGGACGACGACGGCGCGCCGGACATCGCACGCACCGTCGCCCACGGCGAGCGCGGGCGCGTCGTGCTCTCCCGGCTCGACCCGTCGTTCCTCATCGCCAACCTCGTCGAGCGCGACCGCGCGACGCGCGTCGAGACGCCGCGCGCCGCGGCGCTGGGGCTGGCCGCCGAGGGCGTACGCGATCCGTATCCCGTCGTCCCGAGACAAGCGATCGAGGGCCTCTACTGATGCCGCCCGCACCGCTCCTCGCCGACGTCCGCGTGCCCCCCGCGCGGCGGGACGAGTCGCTGGCCATGAAGCTGACGTACGCGCCGTCGGAGGCCTTCGAGCGCGGCGCCATCATCGCCGGCCCGTTGCCGTTCCTCGGTGGCGACATGGACAACAACGTCGTCAGGACGCTGGCGCACGCGATGGTCGCCGGCGGCCTGCCGGCGCTGCGCTACGACTACCGTTCCGTCGGCGACAGCCGCGACGTCACGCCCGGTGAGGCACGCTACGACACGTGGCGCCACGTCGAGGAGACGGGCAACCGCGCGGCCATCGTCGCCGACGCCGCAGAAGCACTGCGGCGGGCGCACGCGTACTTCACGCCGTCGCTACTCGCGGGCTACAGCTTCGGATGCTGGACGGCCGTGCGCACGGCGGCGTGGCTGCCCTCTCCCGTCCCGCTGGTGCTCGTGGCGCCGCCGCTCGCGCGTATCGACATCGCCGACGTCGCGTCCCACGCGGCGCCCGTCCTGCTGGTGCTCGCGGGCGATGACACGCTGGCGCCGCCGCCGTCCCCGGACGAGCTGCGGGCCCGCTTTCCGCGGGCGCGCGTCGTCGTGCTGGACGACGCGGACCACTTCTTCCGCGGCCGCGAAGACGACCTGGCCGCGGTCGTCCGAGGGTTCCTGGGCGATCTGCCGGTCGCCGGCGCGCTCAGTGCGGAGGTCGCGTGATGCCGCTCCAAGTGGTGAGCCGCGGAGATCGACACACACAGGCGCCCCGGCAAGGGCGCGCGAGGGAGTGAAAGCGATGCTGCAGATCGTCATGCCGACGTCCTACGAGGACGAACTGGTCGAGAGGCTTGCCGCGGCCAACGAGCGACACGCCGCGGGCGGTGTGCGCGTGGCCGAGTTCTACGGTTCGCTACCGCGCACGGCGACCGGCAGCGGAAGACCGGCGCGCAGTCTGACGCCGGTCACGGATCGCGAGTTCGCGCGGCACGTCGAGGTCGCGCGCGCCGCCGGCATCCTCTTCACCTACGCGTTCAACACGAGTTGCACGGGCAACCGCGAGTTCGCGCCGCAGACGCGGCGGGCGTTCGTTGACGCGCTGCTGCGGGCCCGCGACCTGGGCTGCCACGCGATCGTGGTCGCGAGCCCGTACCTAATCGAGCTCGCCCGCCTGCACGCCCCGGAGCTGCGCGTCCACTCCTCATCGATCGCGTTCATGAAGTCCACGAAGGAGGCGCTGCACTACGTGCGCCTCGGCGCGGCGCGGTTGGTGCTCGACCCGGACACGATCCGCGACTTCACGTTCCTGCGCAAGCTGCGACGCGCGTGCCCGGACGTCGAGCTCGAGGCGCTGTGCAATCACCCGTGCCTGCTCAACTGCCCGTACGAGACCTACTGCTACAACAGCGTCGCCCATGCCTCGACGGCGGGCGAGGGCGGCGGCTACGAGCCGTTCGCGCTGCTGTCGTGCCACCTCGACAAACTGCGCGACACGGCGGAGTTCGTGAAGGGCTCGTGGATGCGCCCGCAGGATCTGCACCACTACGAGGACGTGGGTCTCTCGACGATCAAGATCGCGGGCCGCGGGCGCTCGACGGCATGGCTCGCCCGCGTCGCCGAGGCCTATCTCTCGCGGCACTACGACGGCAACCTGATGGAACTGATCTGGGAACCGCAGTGGACCGCGGCGTGGCGCGGCGCCGGGTGCGCGCAGCCCCCGCGGATGCCGCTGCGCGCCGACGCCGCGGCCTTCGACGGCTTCATCGAGCACTTCGTCGAGAGGGGCCCGGACTGCGGCCGCGGCTGTGGCGCCTGCCGCCACTGCGACGACTTCGCGCACGCGGCGCTGTCGATCGACCAGGACGCGCTGGCGACCCACCGCCGGGACCTCGACGCCGCGCGCCAGCGCATGCTGGAACTCGCCGGATGAAACGGCTGGCGCCACCGGCACTGTTCGCCCTGGCCGCGGCCCTGCCCGCGGCGTGCTCGTCGTTCGATTTCCTCACCGACGTCGGCGACGCGCGGCAGCCAGCGGCGGAGGACTGTGGCGAGTGCCACGTCGCGATCTACGACGAGTTTCGCGCGTCGTCCCACGCGGACGCCTGGGTGGGGCCGGGGTTCCTCGACGCGACGGCGGATCACGCCATCAAGGACTGTCTCGGCTGCCACGCGCCCGAGTCGATCTACACCGACGGGCCGCCCGTCCTTCGTGCCACGCGCCGCGAAGAGGGCGTCACGTGCCTCTCCTGTCACTTCGACGGCGGCGCCATGGTCGGGCCCGAGGACTCCTCGGCGCTGGCCGAGCCGCACCCGGTTCTCGTCGGTCGCGCCATCTACCGCAGCTCCCTGCTGTGCGGCAAGTGCCACGAGGGCACGTACCGTGAGTGGCAGGAGGCCACGGACCCCGACGGCGAGACCTGCCAGGACTGCCACATGGAACGTGTGACGCGCACGTCCACGCAGGCGACGTCCGCCATCTCGACCGTCCTCGTCGCATTCGAGGACGAGTTCGAGGGCCGCCGCCACACGTTCCACGTCCCGCTCGGCGGGACCATCGACGATGCCGTGTCCGCCGTGATCGACGACGTACGACGCGACGAGGAGACGACGCGATGCGACCTGATCCTGACGAACGATCTGCCGCACCTGATGCCGACCGGCGACTTCGGGTTCCGGTGGCTGAAGATCACGACAGCCGCACTGCCGCCATCGGGCTCCACGCTGTCCGTGCACGAGGAGAGTCTGTTCAATGAACTCGGACAGTCGCTCGTTCCGGGGGTGGCGCGACGACTCGCGATCACGGTGCCGTCGAGGGCACGTGCGCTGCGGGTGACGGTGACGACGGGGAAGCGCTCGGGACCGCGCGCGATCATCTTCGAGAAGACGTTCGCGCTGCCGTGACGGACACCGGCTCGGACCCGGGCACCGACGCCGCGCCTCCCCCGCCGGCGACCGTGCGACGCTTCACACAGACGGAGATCGTCTTCCACTGGGCGCAGGCCGTGCCCTACCTGGTGCTGCTCCTCACGGGCGGACTGCTGTTCTTCGAGCGCATCCTGGGCGCACAAGTCGTTGCGCCGGAGGTGTTGATCGACGTCCATCGCATCGCGGGCATCGCGCTCCCGGTGTGCATCCTGCTCACGGTGCTCGGCGGCGACCGCAAGATCCTGCTGCGCAACCTGCGGCTCGGAACGCACTTCTCGAAGGCGGACCTGCGCTGGCTACGCGACATGCCGCGACAGCGCTTCCGTCCGGACATCGAGCTGCCGCCGATGGGCAAGTTCAACGCCGGGCAGAAGATCAACTTCACCGTGCAGGTCATCGTGATCCCGGTGTTCTTCGTGACCGGGCTCGTCATGTGGTTCGCGCACGGCGTGCTGCTGCCGTGGTACGTGCACGTCATCGCGTTCGCCGTCGTGACCCCTCTCGTCCTCGGGCACCTCTACCTCGCGCTGATCAACCCGGCGACGCGCAGGTCGCTCACCAGCGTGACCCACGGACGCGTCAATCGCGCCTGGGCCGAGCACCACCATCCACTCGAGTACGGGCATCCACTCGAGCACGGGCCCGCGCGCCCGTCCGCCGAGACCGCCTCCGATGAGCCCGATCGGGAGCACGCGACGTGAGCCGAGCGCTGCTCATCGCCGCTGCCGTCGCGATCTTCGGCGCCCTGGCGGCGGCGGCGATGCTGCTGCGCGGGACCGCGGCATTGCGCTGGATGCGCGATCCGCGCAACGTGGTCAAGCCGGGGGCGCTCGCGCCGCTGCACGAGGCCGTCGAGGAACTCGCAGACTGCGACGAGTGCCACTCCCTGGACACGCAGATCCCGAACGCCAAGTGCTACTCGTGCCACGGCGTCATCCAGCAGCGGCGACGCAAGCGCAAGGGCTATCACGGCAAGATCCTGCGCGGCATGTGCCTCGACTGCCACGCGGATCACAAGGCCGAGCTGGTCGTCTTCGACCAAAGGACGTTCAACCACGAACTGGCGCTCTTCGCGCTGCGTGGGCGGCACACGGAGCTGCCGTGCGAGAAGTGTCACGAGAAGCCGACCGGTGTGGCGGCACAGCCGACGCGCCTGCAGTACATCGGCATCCGGCACGACGCCTGCACCGACTGCCACGAGGACCCGCACACCGGCACGTTGCAGGGCGAGGGTCGTGCATGTACGAGCTGCCACGACGAGAGCGGCTGGAGCGGCCTGGACCTGCGCTTCGCGCACGATCGTGACGCGACGTTCCGGCTCGAAGGCGAGCATGTGGGCGTCGCGTGCACGGAGTGTCACGTGCCGCCCGAGGGCTCGATGCGGCTGGCCGACGCGGCGCTCGCGAGCACCGGGACCGCGTGCGCCGACTGCCATGCCGACCCCCACGCGGGTCAGTTCCCGGGCACGTCCTGTGAGACGTGCCACACGCCGCGGGGCTTCAAGGGCGAGGAGGTGCGCTTCCGCCACGCGTCACACGAGGCGTTCCGTCTAGACGGAGCGCACGCGCAGGTGGCCTGCGACGACTGCCACCGGATCGACGCCGCCACGGGCGCACGCCGCTTCCGTGACGTCGGCACGGCGTGCGCGAGTTGTCACGAGGATCCCCACGGCGGGCAGTTCACGGACACGACGTGCGCGTCGTGCCATCAGGCGCGCGGCTTCCGCGACGAGGCGCTGCTCTTCGATCACCGCGCCCTTGCGGCGTTTCCGCTCGGCGGCAAACACGTCACCGTCCCCTGCGCGAAGTGCCACACGCCGCCCGCCGCCGGTCCCATCGACGCGCCCGCGACGTTCCGTGGCAGATCACGGGACTGCGCCGCGTGCCATGAGGACCCACACGGCGGCCAGTTCGCGCAGACGACGTGCGCGTCGTGCCATCGCGACACGGGCTTCGGGGGTAACGAGCTCGCGTTCCGCCACGCGGATCTCGAGCGGTTCCCGCTGACCGGCGCCCACGCCGCGGTGGCCTGCGCCGACTGCCACACGCCCGCGGCGAGCGGCACGCCGCAGCGCTTCCGCGACAGGGGCACGACCTGCGACTCGTGCCACGAGGATCCGCACACGGGCAGCAGCGGCGGCAAGGAGTGCGCGCGTTGCCACACGACGGCGGGCTGGAAGGGCACGAACCTCACGTTCGATCACGGCAGGGACGCCGCGTTCGCTCTCGACGTGACGCACGCCGGGGCGCCGTGCGCGGCCTGTCACGAGCCGCCCCGGTTCGCGCCGCTGCCGACGGACTGCGCGACGTGCCACGACGCCGTCTCCGCGAACCTCGCGGGGCGCATCCCGGGCGCCACGCCGAAGATGTCCGCCGCCGGCCCGCACGCGGAGCTCGTCACCTGCACCCAGTGCCACGCGCCCGGCGACCGGAATGCGGCGGTGCGCGTCATCGCCGCGCGCTGCGCCGCCTGCCACAACCAGCGCTACGCCAAGCTCGCCCTCGACCGCCAGGCACTCCTCGACGACCTGCTGCTGCGAGGCCGCGCCGCATTGGATCGAGCAGCGACCAGCGCGGCGGAGGAGACGGAGTCCCGGCGCGCACGGCTCGACGCTCTGCACCGCGCCGCCGCGCACGACTTCGCCCCCGCCACCCGCAGCCTCCGCACCCTCGTCGAGACCCTCGAAAGGGACGGCCGCAACTAACACGCTCGAGCGCAACTAACAGGCTCGACGAGTGAGAATCGCCCGGAGCGATGTAACCTTCGGCCTTCCCGCGCGACCTAGGGGGTATGAGCAGGTCCGCGCGAAATGACTACCCCGGCTGCGTACATCATGTGATGTGCCGTGGGATCGAAAAGGCCGTGATCTTCCGGGATGACATCGACCGGAAACGGTTCACGGAGATCGTTCGAGCGACGGTGCGGCAGACGCGTACGACGTGTCTCGCATGGTCGCTGATGCCGAATCACAGTCACCAGGCGCTCCAGACCGGCCCGACGCCGATCTCGAAGGTGATGCACCGCATCAACACGGCGTACGCGTGTTCGTTCAACGCGCGGCACGGTCGCGTGGGTCCACTGTACCAGGGGCGGTTTCGCTCGATTCCGGTCGAGTCCGAGGCGTACCTGCACGAGCTCATCCGGTACATCCACCTGAACCCGCTGCGCGGCGGACTGGTGCGCAACCTCGAGGAACTCGCTGCGTACGAGTGGAGCGGGCATGCGGCGCTGGTCTCGGGAACCGACGACGGCATCCTCGATGTGGCGGCCGTCGCCGGCCTGTTCGCCGGGCAGGGATGCACGGCGCAGGCCGCGATACGTGAGCACATGCTGCAGGGCTGGATCGGCGGCGAACGGCCGATCGATCCGGAAGAACTCCTCAACCGCCTTCGCCTCGAGACGCGCCACGATCGCGCGGCGCCACGTACACCACTGGTGGTCTCGCGCTCCTTCGCTGCGGGCCTCATGACGGACATCGCAGCGGCGATCGATGCCAGGTCACGGCGCCAGAGCCTGTTCGCCGCGGCCGGATGGACGACGGAGTCCATCCGCGCGCTCGTCTGCCGGCGCCTGCGCATTCCCACGCGCCGCGTCGCGAGTGGCGCACGCACACGATCGGTCTCCAGAGCCCGTGCTGTGATCGCGTGGCTGGCGACCGAGTACCTCGGCGCCTCCAGAGCGGAGATCGCTCGGGCCGTCGGCGTGCGGCATCAGGCAGTCCGCGGCTGCATTGCACGCGGCCGTGAACTCGAGATCGTCGTGGATCCCCGCGGACGCCTCGCGCGGATCTACGCCCCAGCCTCGGCGATCGTCACCGCGGACGGAGACGTCGAGCCTGTTAGTTGCGCTCGAGCCTGGTAGTTGCGGCCGTCCCTCCGCGCGGGGAGACTGGGGTGAATGGACGTTCAGACTCCTGCCCGACCGGCCGCGCGGGCGGCGTCTGGAGCGTCTGGAGCGTCTGGAGCGTCTGGAGCGTCTGGAGCGTCTGGAGCGTC
>JAJRVY010000025.1 GCA_024277065.1 Planctomycetota bacterium | reverse complement strand
GAGCTGTTACGCCCGGCGGTCCCGCTGCGGCGTTGGCGCTCCTCCATGACTCGCTCCATTGAGTCGGGTTCGTCGCGCCGCCTTGCAGCGAACCCGTCGGACGCAATCGGCGCGCACCCGGGATTCCTGCTCACGCTCTCAGACGACGGGATCGCGGTCCACGTGGACGGTGGCGCCGAGGCCGGCGGCCTCGAGCTTCTCGATGAGGTGGTTGCCGCAGTGGCGGCGCGCGTAGTCGGTCTCGGGCGGCAGGAGCGGGATGACCTGGAAGAGCTGCACGGCGGCCATGTCCTCGCGGACGAACGCACCGACGGAACTGAACTCGTCAATGACGACGTCCGTGATCAGCGCGCCGTCGAAGCGGCAGCCCTCGTAGGCGTTCTCGGGGAACACGACGACGTGGCCGCAGTCCAGGAACGAACGGCGCTCGTGAGGGATGCGCGCCAGGGTTCGCAGCCACAGCACGGGCCAGCTCCTGCCCGGACGACCGACCGCCCGCAGCAGACTCTCGCCGGCGCACCACTCCTCCGGGAACTGCATCGTCAGCTCCGCGTGGAGCGGCAGTCCGTGGCGGCGGTTCTCCGGGTGGTTCATCGGCCGCTGACTCATCCCGGCCGTGTGCAGATCGACGAGCCGCGGGTCATCGCCCGCCAGAGGGCCGCGGAGGTGAATCTCGACGTAGACGAGCCAGGACCTGGTCTCGTGGACGACGCCCTGGAGCGGGCCGAACAGCGCGTCGCCGATGTGCTTCTCCGCGGCCCGCGACACCACCGGGTCGCGCTCGACGCGCGGCCACGGGCCCTCCTCGGGGAAGCTCGCGCGCTCGGCGGCCTCCGCCACGGGGTCCGGTACGGGGATGCAGCAGCCACAGGGCAGCTCGACCCGACGAGGGGGCTGCGCGGCGTGCGCGGCCGGCCGGCCGGGCATGTTCTCGGGTGTGTTCTCGGGCATGGGACAGCGTCTCCTTCCACAAGAGAGGTCGCACGAGAAGCCCGAAGGTCACATCGCGACCCGGAATTTTCTCGGAGCGGCGTTTCCGCGCGGTGACGCCCGCGGCCCCGGCGCGCCTGGCAGGCACATTGGCAGACGGCTTGCGGGCGACGCGTGCCGTGCGCACACTCCTCCTGACGGCTCTCGCCGCGCTCGCCGGCGCCGCTTCGGCTCTGGCCCTCTCGCCCGGCCCCGCGCCCGGGCCGGCGAGTTCGTCGCACCGGCGCGGGCGCGCACCGCCGCCGCTCGCACCCGCGGTCGCGGGCGCTGCGTCGAGCACGCCGACCGGCGCGCCTCACGCGCTGGCGGAGGTGCCCGCGAGGGCGCCGGAGACGCTGCCCGGAGAGCTCGCGGAGCGGGAGGGTCCGGACCTCGACATCCGCGTCGTGGACGGCGAGAGCGGCGCGCGGCTCGACGTCCCGGTGCAGACGCGCATCACGCCCACGGACCGCGGCGCGTACGAGCTCGTCGCACGCATCGACCCCCCGGCGGGGTGGATGCCGGCCGAGACGTCATCCACGGAGCTGCGGGCGCACATCCCCGCCGCTGCGCGGAGCGCCACGTTCGTGCTCGTCCCGGCGGTGCGCGTCGTTCTGCGCCCGGACGGACGGCTCCGCGGGCGGGTGCGCGCCGCCACGCTTCTTCTCGGTGATCGCGCCATGGCGCCACGGGGACGCAGCCCCCTCGTCTTCGACGTGCCCCGCCACGCCGGCGCGCGGCTCACGGCGACCGTCACGACGGCCGGCGGGGACGCCGGCGCCGCAACCGTCATCCCGACCGGCGCGACGAGCATCGTGCTGGACGTGCCCGGCGACGACCCGGTCGCCGATCCCCGTGACGGTTCCGTCTGCCGCGGGGCGCCGAGCGCGCCGTCGCTCGCCGCAGGCGGCGCGGACCACGATCTCACGCCCATCTCGGACGCCGGCGGCGTCTGCGTGCTGCGCGGGATGCCGCCGCAGGGCCTTGAACTGGCCGTACGCTGGGGCGGCGTCTCCGCCCCCGCCGAAGAGCGCGCGCCGGGGGTCTTCAGCGCCCGGTTGCCACTACCCGCGAGCGACTGAGAAGGCGTGGACAAGAGAGACGGCGGCGCTTCCTTCGTCCACATCCTCTGACAGGACGTGTGCACACGCACCGGCTCGGCGACGCACCGTCCACGCTTCCGGAACGCCTCGCACGAACGGCGAGTATAAGTCTGCGATGGCCTCGCCCGACTCCCCGCCCGAGATCGCGGAGCGCCCCGCCGTTCGCCGCACTCGCGTCGCCACGCTCTCGCTGCTGCTCGCCATCGCCGTGCTCGCGATCGGTCTCGGCGCGTTCCGGCTCCTGTCGCTGCTCGCCACGCCGCCCGAGCGCGCCGCCGTGGTCCCCGTGCGCGCGGCGGTGCACGTCCTGCGAGCTGCGCGGGGCGACTTCCGCGAGACGCTCACGGGCTACGGCCGCGCGCGCGCGCTGCGTCGGGCCGCCGTGCCGGCGGAGATCGCCGCCACGGTGCTCTCCGTCTCGCCGCGGCTCGAGGCGGGGCAGCGCGTGGACGCGGGCGAGGAGCTGGTGCGGCTGGACCCGCGCGACGCACAGACGGCGCAGGGCGAGGCCGTCGCCCGTCTGGCCCAGGCCGAGGCACGCCTCGTGCGCGCACGCGGCGACAGCGAGAACCTCGCCGCGCAGATCGAGGTGGCCGCGCGCGAGCTCGCGAACACGCAGCGGGAGCTGGAGCGGCTGCGGGAGCTCGTCGCGAAGGCGACGTCCGAGAGCGAGGTCGATGCGCAGCGCGTGGCCGTGTCGATCCGCGAGCTGGCCCTGCTCGGGCTGCAGGGCCGGCGCGCCACGGCCATCGCCGACGTGAAGACGGCGCAGGCCGAGATCGCCGCCGCCCGGTCAGCACTGGAGCGGGCACAGAACGACGTGGCGCGCGCCGTCGTCCGGGCGCCCTACGCGGGCACCATCGTCGAACGGGTCGCGCAGCCCGGCGAGCGCGTCGCGCCGGGCTCCGCGCTGTTCTCGATCGTCGATCTCTCGCACATCGAGATCCCCGTGTCGCTCCCGGCGTCGCGCCACGGCGACGTCGCGGTCGGCGCGGCCGCCGTGGTGCGGCTGCGCGAGGGCGGGGACGTGGTGTGGGAAGGCCGCGTCACGCGCGTCGCGCCGAACGTGGACACGGAGCGGCGCGTGTTCGCGGCGTTCCTCGACGTGACGACGGACGGCGAGAGGGACGCCGCGACCATCGCACCGGGCGCGTTCGTCGTCGCCACGGTCGAGGGCCGGCTGACCGCCGACGTCATCGCCGTGCCGCGCGAGGCGTTCGTCGCGGACGCGCTGTTCGTGGCCGAGTCGGACGGGCCACCGGACGGCGCGACCGGCGCGCGCCCGGCCATCGTCCGTGAACGTCTCCCGAGCATCGTGCGGCGCATGGCCGAGACGGTGCTCGTCGGGAGCGGCATCGAGCCGGGGGAACTGATCGTGGTGACCGGCGTCAGCGAGGTCGCCGAGGGCGCGCGCGTGCTGGTGCTGCCGGCGGAGGGCGCGGCGGGCACGCCGCCGACGCCGATCTCCGACCTGCCCGGCGACGCCGAGGCCGAGCGTTGAGCGGCGGCGCGACGTGAATCTCCCGCGCCTCGGCGTTCGCAATCCGGTCCCCGTCAATCTTCTGATGTGGGCCATCGTCATCGCCGGTGGCATCGCCTGGTTCTCGATGACGCGCGAGCTCTTCCCCCCGTTCGAGCCCGAGCAGGCCGTGATCACCGTCGCCTACCCCGGCGCGACCCCCGAGGAGGTCGAGAAGGCCGTCGCGCTGCCGATCGAGCGCGAGATCGAAGGCCTGGCCGGCGTCGAGGAGATCTCCGCCGAGATCCTCGAGGGACTCTGCGTGATCCGCGTCGAGATGGAGCAGGACGCCGACCGCGACCAGGTCATCGCCGATCTGCGCAACGAGATGGACCGTGTGCGGCCGGACCTGCCCGACGCCGCGGAGGAGCCCGAGATCACCGCGCTGCGGCCGTTCTTCCCGGTCATCTCCGTCATGGTCTACGGCGACGTGCCCGAGGAGCGCCTGCGCGAACTCGCCGAGGACGTGCGCCGGGAGCTCGTCGATCTCCCCGAGATCTCCGAGGTGACGATCTCGGGCATCCGCGACCGCGAGATCTGGGCCGAGATCCTGCCGGAGAAGCTGGATGAGGAAGGGCTGACGTTCGAGGAGGTCGGACGCGCCATCGCCGCCTCGAACCTCGACCTGCCCGGCGGCCAGCTCGAGGGCGCGCGCGGCAACGTACGTGTGCGCACCATGGGCGAGAACGACCGTGCCCAGGAGATCGAGGGGCTCGTCGTGCGCGCGCTCCCGGGCGGCGGCACGGTGCGTCTCGGCGACGTCGCCGTGGTGCGCGAGACCTTCGAGGACAAGGTGGTGCAGGGGCGCTACCTGGGACAGCGCGCCGCGACGGTGACCATCTTCAAGACCCCCGAGCAGGACGCCATCGAGATCGCGGACATCGCGAAAGCCTACGTCGCGGCGCACTCCGAGCGCCTGGGGGGCGCGGTCCACCTCGCGACGTACTCGGACCTGTCGCGATTCGTCGTGCAGCGCCTCGACCTCATGCTCCGCAACGCGAAGTTCGGGTTCCTGCTCGTGTGCATCTGCCTCGCGCTGTTCCTCGATCTGCGCGTCGCGTTCTGGACGGCCGTGGGTCTGCCCGTCGCGTTCCTCGGCACGTTCGTCGTGATGCACCTGATGGGCCAGAGCGTCAACCTGATCTCGCTGTTCGGGCTGATCATCGTGCTCGGCCTGATCGTCGATGACGCCATCGTGATCGGCGAGAACGTGTTCACGAAGATCCGCGAGGGAATGCCCCCGGCCCGCGCCGCCGTGCGCGGCGCCGCCGAGGTGACACTCCCCGTGATCGCGGCCGTCTCGACGACGATCGTCGCCTTCGCGCCGCTGCAGTTCCTCGAGGGCCGCTTCGGCGCGTTCCTCGGTCAGTTGCCGAAGGTCGCCATCGCGGCGCTGTCGGTCTCGCTCATCGAGGCCCTGCTGATCCTGCCCGCGCATCTCGGCCACCAGAAGGTCCGCAGCAGGCCGCCGCGCTTCCCGCGGGTCGCCGCCGCGCTGCGCGCCCTCGACGCGAACCGCGCGTCGTGGATGGAGCGCCGGCTGCCCGACGTCCTCGAGCGCGTGCTGCGTTTCACGCTGCGCTGGCGCTACGTCGCGGTGGCGAGCCTCGTCTCGTTCCTGCTGCTGGTCGCGGGCCTGATCCGCGGCGGCGTCGTGCCGTTCGAGTTGTTCCAGCACATGGACGCCGAGAACGTCACCGTCAATCTGGAGATGGCGGCGGGCACCCCCGTCGAGCGCACGCAGAAGACGATCGCCCTGATCGAAGAGAAGCTGCGGGCGCAGCCCGAGGTCGCCACGGTCTACTCGGTGGTCGGCACGTCGTTCAGCGACCGCGGGCAGGAGAGCGCCGCGGACCCAGCGACGGTCGGTCAGATCCAGATCGAGCTGCGGCCGTCCGACGACCGGCAGGCTGCGGGGCTGCGCGAGTCCAAAGAGATCGTGAACATGATGCGCGAGGAGACGCAGGCACTGCCCGGCGTCACCAAGCTGACCTTCCGCGAGCGCACCGGCGGGCCGTCGGGCGCGGACATCGAGGTGCGCATCCGCGGCGAGGACCTCGCGCTCCTCGAGCGTGCGTCGGCGCACGTGCAGAGCGTCCTCGGCAAGTACTCGGGCGTGCACGAGATCGAGGACGACCTACGACGCGGCAAGCTGGAGGCCAGGCTGCGCCTGCGTGACAGCGCACGCAGCCTGGGTCTGACGACGCGCGAGCTGGCGCTCCAGACGCGCCATGCGCTGTTCGGGTTCGAGGCCCAGGATCTGCAGGAAGCCGACGGGGAGGTCACTGTGCGCGTGGTCCTGCCCGAGGCGGCGCGACGCGAGCTGTCCGACCTCGGGCGCCTGCGCATCAGCACGCCGTCGGGCGCCCGCGTACCACTGGGTGAGGTCGCCGAGATGGAAACCGATCGCGGCTACGCGGCACTGATGCGCGTCGCGGGCAAGCGAGCCGTTACCGTGACCGCCTCCGTGGACGATGCCGTCGCCAACGTGCGGCAGGTCACGGCCGACGTGTCGGAGCGGCTGGCCGACATGGGCACGCGCTTCCGGGGCGTCAGCATCTCGTTCGAGGGGCGCCAGAAGGAGATGCGCGAGTCGCTCTCGTTCCTCTTCACGGGCTTTCCGGCCGCGCTGCTCATGATCTACGCCATCCTCGCGGCGGTGTTCCGCTCGTACACGCAGCCCCTGCTCGTCATGACGGCCATCCCGTTCGCGCTCGCGGGCGCCGTCGTCGGTCACGCGGTCATGGGCTTCCCGCTCGGACTGCTGTCGATGATCGGCTCCGTGGCGCTGACCGGGATCGTGGTGAACGACAGCCTGATCCTCGTGGACTTCGTCAACCGCCATCGGCGCGAGCACGGGCACAGCGCCGAGGACGCCGTGGTCGGCGGTGCGCGGGCACGCATGCGCGCCATCCTCCTGACCTCGGTGACCACCGTCGCCGGACTCGCGCCGATCATGCTCGAGACCAGTTTCCAGGCGCAGTTCCTGATCCCCATGGCCATCGCCATCACGTTCGGCCTGTCCTTCGCCACCGTGACGACGCTGCTGATCCTGCCGACGTTCTACGTCATCGCCGACGACGCGCGCACCGCGGCGCACTGGCTCGTCACCGGCCGCTGGGAACCGGCGCGCCCACCGGCAGACGCGCTGCACGTCTGACGTGCGCCCGTGCGTCCGGCGCACGGGAGAGCGCCCGTTACAGAAGTGCGGCGAACGGGAGGGCGTGCTCGCGCGCCTCAGAGGGTGTGGACAAGAGAAACGGGAGCGCCGACGTGTTCATCGAGCCTGCCGGCAAGGCGGTCGCGAATGCGACGCGCCTGCACGAGTCCTCGAGCGAGCAGGGCGCAGTCCGGCGGGCTCCACGGACGAGCGGGAATGCGGCGCGCGACTTGCGCCGCTGGCCGCTGCGACCAACCCAGGCTCGGATCCGCGCAAGTCGCGTGACCGATGCCGCGTTTCTCTTGTCCACACCTTCTCAGTCGCAACGTTCCCGGTGCTCGGCGCCGGACTTCTCCTGGCTGCCGCCTGCTGCGGCAGAACCTCGAAGCGTTCGCGACGACGAGGGCGCTCGAGGTCGAGGTCGCTCGGCGGGCCGCGGACACCGGGCGCGTGATTGCCGGCCCGTGCACGGCAGAGGATGTGGTCGCGATGGTGCGCGCCATCGAGAAGGGCGCGGCGTCCCGCCGCGAGCGGGCGAGAGCCGACAACGTCAACCTGCTGCGCTCGAACGAGCACGGCTAGCAGCCTGTCGGAGTCGTCGCGTGAGACGAGGTTTCGTTCGCTGCGGCCGGATGCAAGGCGCCGCGACGACGGCACCTCCCTAGCCGAGTTGTGGAGGAGCGGCAACGCAGCAGACGGTCGCAGCGAGCGTAACAG
>JAJRVY010000312.1 GCA_024277065.1 Planctomycetota bacterium | reverse complement strand
TGCAGGCCTTCGAGCACCAGCCCACCGAACTGCAGCAGCGCGTGCTCACGCTGCTCGGAGTCCCCGACAGCGCCTACGCGCGGCCGCGAAAACCGGCTCGGTAATTGCCGAGATATCGCGCCCGGCTACTGCGGAAGACGAGTCCGAGCACGCTCCAGAGACACGACTTCGCGCAGCCACGTAGAGCATCGCACGCCGCGCAAGGGGGCGCACTGCGCCACGAGCCTGGCGCGCGCAAGTCACTTCGGGAGCATGGGTTGCGGAGGATGTGGCGCGCTTGGCGCGATCTTCGTGCGGGCGCGGCGGGCGGGGCGGGCGAGGATCAGCCGCGGCGACGTCGCGGCGCGCGCGGCCCGAGCGCAAATCGCGCCGCGCATGACGCACTTTGCGTGGCGCACTCTGGGCGCCGCGCGGGCGGCGACGGGGATCAGGTGACGTCGCGCCCCCTCGCGCGACAACGTCCGGCCGCGCTCCGCCTGCGAGCGATGTGCCCTCCAGACCGGCGTGAACCAATTGACTTCCAGCCTCGACCGTCCTCGCCGTTCGGTGGTTCGGGCCCAGGAGAGCGGGGTCAGCTTGTTGCCCCTTGGCCCCGACGCGCGAGTTGCAGGGGAGCGTGACCGACCGGGCGCGCCAGGGGGCATCGCGTCGGGTCCGTGTCGGTGCCGGCTGCAGCGACCTCGCATCGATGTGACCGAGCCGGCGCCGGCCCGGTGGAGTTCCTGACGTGACCGGTCGCCTCCTCGTCCGGATCGTCCCTCCTGCCGCGCTCTGCGCCGCTGCGGGCGTTCACCGGGCGAACCGCTGCGCGATGCGGTCGGCCACGCGGAACGAGTTGGCGTAGATCGTCCAGGTGTACGGGACGCTGCCGCCCGTCGGCATGAAGCTGCCGTCGGTGACGTAGAGATTCGGGACGTCGTGCGCCCGGCAGTCGCGATCGAGCACGGACGTGGCGGGGTCGTCGCCGAAGCGGCAGCCGCCCGCGAGCAGGTTGGTCGAGGGTCCCGCCGAGGGCCGCGTGCGGATGCGCTGCGCGCCCATCGCCGCGAGTACCTCGGCGCCGCGCGCGGTCAGGTACTCCACGACCTTCTTGTTGTGCGGGTGGCGTCCGACGCGCACGCGGGCCACGGGCAGCCCCCAGTGGTCGCGCACCTTCGGATCGAGCGCGACGAAGCAGTCGTCGTGGGGCAGCCAGTCGGCGAAGACCTCGAAACGGAAGTGCTGCTCCTCGCGGAAGTGCCGGTAGAGGCGCTCCTTGAGCGGCCGGCCCCAGAGCGGGCCATGCTTGGCGCGCGTCAGGTGGACGGCCTGCGCGATCGGGTCGGGATGCAGCCGCAGGAAGTCGATCGTGCCGCCCTTCAGGGGGCTCCCGCCGCCCTCGGGCGTGAACGCGTACCAGTCCTGCAACGCGCGGTTCACGAACGGCTGCGGCGCGCGTAACTCCTCGACCTCGGTGGCCGAGAACGACGGGAACGGGAAGTGCCCCGTGCCGAACCCGGCGGCGGAGAACAGGAGGTTGCGGCCGACGAGCCCGCTGCCGTTCGCGAGGCCCCGGGGATGTGCCGGGCCCGTGGAGAGCAGCAGCAGCCGCGCCGTCTCGATGGCCTGGCAGGCGACCACGAACACGCGCGCGGTGACGCGGCGCTCGCGGCCGTCCCGATCGAAGTAGCGCGCGGCGACGGCGCGTCCGCGGGCGTCGCTCTCAATGGCCGCGACCATCGACTCCGGGCGCACCTCGCAGTTGCCGGTCTGCGTGGCCCGCGACAGCAGCGCCGCGCGCGAGCTGCCCTTGGCGCCGCTCGAGCAGCCGTAGCCGGCGCAGATGCCCGTGTACTCGCACCCGCGCCGCTCCCCGGCGGCGAACGGTAGGATGGCGCGCGGGACCGGGATGGGATTCAGGCCGCGCGCCTCGCACGTGCGATCGAACCACTTCGCGAGGGGGTGCTCATCGAGCGGCGGGTACGGGAAGTCCGGGCTCGATCGTCGGTCTGCGCGCGGGTGATCGATGGCCCTGCCCGACACGCCGACCTCTCTCTCGACGCGATCGTAGTAGGGCTCGAGGTCGTCGTAGCCGATCGGCCAGTCGGCGACGTTCGCGCCGTCGATCGGGCCGAACTCCGAGAGCAGGCGCAGGTCCTGCGGCTTCAGCCGGTGGAAGTAGCCGCTCATCAGGTTCGATGCGCCGCCGACGAGGCAGGCGTTCCAGAAGTCCCAGCCCGTCTCCGGCGTCGGGTGCGCGTGCCACGCGCCGTCGCCGCCCGCGTACTCCACGACCTGCGGCTCGAGGTGCAGGTCCGGCGTGAACGGCGCCCGCCGCGAGCGCCCGATCTCGTCCTTGAAGAACTGCTCGCGCCGCAGCCAGGGGCCCTTCTCGAGCACGATGACGGAGCGCCCGGCCGCGGCGAGCGTGGCCGCCACCGGACCTCCGCCGGCGCCGCTGCCGATGACGCAGACGTCGCAGTCGCTGTCCGGCGGGGGGCTCGCCGGGCCGCTCGGTGGGGCGCTCAACGGGGGCGTCTCCGCGCGGGCGCCGGCGGGCGGGGGCGGCGCAGGGGAACGCCGAGCCACTTCCAGGCCACCTCGTCGGTGTTGACGCCGTAGACCGGGTCGCCGAGGAACGCATCGAGCGTGTTGCGCAGCACGACGGACGTGAAGTCGCCGTGCGTCTCGTCGTGGACGACGTGCAGCACGTCGGCGCGCACGGATGCCGAGAGCGCGGCGTAGCGGACCGCGCCGCGGCTGCGCGCGATGCGATCGAGCCGCTCGGCCCCGGCCAGCACGATCTCGCGTTCGTCCGCCGGGATCAGCAGCACCATCGCGGCGTCCAGGTAGCCGATGGCGTTGACGTCGCGCGCCCCCGGAGAGTCCGGCGCACTCGGCAGCATGACGTCCTGCGCCGCCTCGAGCGCTCTCCACGGGGCCGCCGACAGGCGCTCGACACGCTCGCCGAGCTCGTCCATGCGCCATCCGCGCGCGTCCCCGCCGCAGCCCGGGCTCACGGACGTGACGGCCAGGGCGACACCTGCGGCCGCGGCGCGCGCGAGGAACTCCCGCCGCCCGATGCGCCGCCCGCACGACACGTAGCCGCCGCCCGGGGGGGGCTCGTCGTTCGCGTCCTGCGCCGTCATGCGGCACTCCGGTTGGGGCACGGTGAGGACTTCATGAACGCCATCCAGATGCGCACCGTGCACCGCAGCGCGGGCCGGAAACCGTACCCGGAATCCGTACCGCGTGCGTCGCGGTCGCTTGCAGACCGCCGATGCTACGTGCGAGCGCGCGTCCGCGGCCACGGCATCGTCGCGCGGACGTTGCCCCACCACCGCAGGCCCGCGGCGCGCGGGCATCATTCCCCGTGGTAGAGGCGTTCGAGATCGATGAGTTCGACGTCGGAACGCTCAGCCGCAGCGTCGCGCAGTTCGCTCGCGAAGTCGCGTGCGAAGAGCAGCATCTTCGCCGCCGTTCCCGCGTCCCCGAGCGCGCTCCGCGCACGTTCGAGGGCGTGCAGCCGGCCGAGACCCGGAATGGCGCCGGCCTTCGCCTCCCCGATCGCGGTCACGCGTCGCTCGGACGGTGGCGCATCCGCCGTGTCCGCGGACGTCACGACCACATCGATCTCGCGTGCGAACTCGCCCGAAACCGTGGACGGACCCACGTGTCCCGGCAGCCCCCCGAGCGTCTCGAACGCTGCGTGCCGCCGTACCCAGTCCCGGGCCATCTCCTCGAACACGGGCCCGCGGACGCGCGAGCCGAACGTCGGCGCGAGGTGGCCCGACCAGATCGTGCGCGGGTTGCGGGCGCGCAGCAGTGCACCGTGCGGCTCCAGCACGGCGTAGTGGAACTGCAGGAACGGGTCCGTGAGCGCATACGTCGGACGCCGCGCTCGGATCGGGTCCGCGTGGCGCACGACGAACCCGGCGGCGATCAGGCGCTTGAGGGCCGGATCCAGGTTCGAGACGGGGCGCCGCAGTCGCTTGCCGATGGCGCCGGCCGTCACCGCGCCGTTGGCGATCGAGCCGAGGATGCCGTGTTGCAGGATCGGGCTGGCCGCAGAGAGGGTGGGGTCCTCGGCGAGCAGTGTCGTCGCCTCGTGGTGCAGGGTGGACGCCGGCGACAGGACGCGCTCGGCGATCCAGCGGTCGAAGTCGGCGAGGCTGCGCGGGAGGTCGTGATCGACCATGTCGGTCGCGTACCCCACCACGCCGCCGATCACGGAGAAGACGCGCACGGCCAGTACCAGATCAGGGCTGTCGCCGAGGAGCTTCGCCGCGGAACGGTACGTCCACGGCTGCATGACGAGTTCGAGGCCCGCGCGACCTCGTAGCGGCGCCTCGCCGATCGCCAGGGAGCGCATCATCGCGATCGCCGAACCGCACAGGATCAGCCGAGCGCGCCCCGGCGCCGCCGCACGCTCGGCCGGACCGAGCAGCGCAGCAACGACGGAACTCGCAGCGGCGTCGGTCTCGAGGACGTACCCGAACTCGTCGAGGACCACCGGGATCGCACGATCGCCCGCGAGGCGTAGCAGCGCACGCAGCGCTTCCTCCCAACTCGCGAAGGCGAGAGGGCCGGTGCCGAGGTGGGAACCGGCGGCCGCGCCCAAGCGCGCGAGTTGCACGGCGGCGTCGGTACGCGTGGCCTCCCAGTAGAAGCCGTTGCGCTCGGCGGCCAGAGTTGCAAGGAGCGTGGACTTGCCGATCCGCCGCCGCCCGTAGACCAGCCCGAGCGTCGAATGGGGGACATCCGAGTCGATGAACGCCTCGACCCGACTCCGGTCGCTCGCCATGGAACCTCCGTTCTGAATACTACTGCTCAAGATACTATTATTGGCGGTACAATGCAATCTCCGCGCCGGCGGCGAGATCCCGATCGGTTGCTGCGACGCCGCCGGATGCGGGGTGTCCGAAGCGAGGGATCGGGGTTGCGGCGTCGCGTCCGTGCGCGATGATGGGACCATGAAGGAGCGCGGGCGGTGGATGCGCGGGCGGCGCGGCACGGTGGTGCTGCTTGCCGTGCTCGCCGTGCTCGTCGCAGGCGGGGCCGCGTGGTGGTGGCTCGCTTCGCTGCCGGCGGCGCCGCGCGGGCCTCGTCCTGCGCCCGCGCCCGCGCCGGACGTCGCCCGCGGCAGCCGGGAGCCTCGTGATCGCGTGCGGCGGCCTCGCCGGCGCGTGGCGGCGCGCGCGGAGCGCAACGGGGCGACACTTGCGGACGAGGTGCCGGATGGGCTCCGCAGCGACGATCCGGGCGCCGTCTCCGTGACGTGGACCGTGTCGGACGAGGCGGGGCTGCCCGTCGTCGGCGTGGCGGTCGAACTGCGCGATGCCGCGGGCACGATCCTGCGGACGTTCCTCAGCGACGCCGAGGGACGTGTCGAGATGGGGGAGACTCTCCGCGACGGGGTTCGCCTGCGGATCGCGGCCGGCGGCTACGACGTGCTCGACGTGGCAGCCGCCGACGTGGTCGATCGCGTCCTCGGACTGCGCGGGAGCGGTCGTATCGTCGGGAGGGGCGTGGACGACGCCGGCACGGGTGTGGACGGCGCCGACGTCGTCGCCGTGCCGGAGGGCGTGGAGGTGCCCGAGCCGCTCGACGGTCCCGGCCGCCCGCCGTGGCCGTTGCGCGCGACGACCGGGCCGGGCGGCACGTTTCTGCTCGAGCGCGTGCCGCCGCACTCCATGACCCTCACGGCGACGGTGGCCGCGCGTGGCACGCGCCCGGCCGGGCGCAGCGAGGTCGGGGGGATCGCCGTGCCGGCGTCGGACGTCGTGCTGCGCCTTCGCAGGTGGCCCGTGGTCACCGGCCGTGTGCTGGACGCCGCCGGGCAGCCGCTGTCGCCGGCGACCGTCGCCATGCGGGCGCGCGGTCCCGACGGCACCGGCGGACGGACCTGGTCCACGGCCACCGCGAGCGACGGCCGCTTCCGATTCGAGGACGTGACGCCGGGCAACACTCTGTGGGCGTGGTCGAGCGCGCAGCCCGGGCTCGCGATGGCTGTGCTGACGGACGTTCCCCCGGGCGGCGCTCCACTCGAGATCCGCCTCGTTCCGGGCGGCCCCGTCGTCGCGCGCCTCGTGGACTCCGCAGGCGGGCCATTCACGGGCGCCGCGACGTTCTACGTGCTCGACGCCAGCGGACGCATCCACAACTCGGCGGCCGCCTCGGGCGGCCGCGTCAAGACGCACGTCCTCGCCTTCGACACGCGCTACGACCTGCTGGTCTACGGTGCCGGCGGGATGAGCGGGCGTCTGGACGACGTCCACGCGGGGGCGCGCGATCTGGTCGTCCGGCTGCGCCCGGTGGCTCCCATCCGAGGCCGTGTTCTCGGGCCCGGCGGCGAGCCCGCCGCGACGGGAACGAAGGTGCGGGCGGTCGGCGTCCGGGCGTCCGAGTACCGGCGCCCGGGCATCTCGCTCGTGACCGAGACCGACACGCAGGGGCTCTTCACGCTCGGTGAGATCGCCGACCTCCCGTTCACGATCTGGGCCGAGCCGAGTGGCAGCGGCGCGATGGCCGCCGGACCGGTCGTCACCGGCGTCCTGCCGGGTGCCGACGTCGTGCTGCGGCTGGAGCCGGGCGTGGCGCTGTCCGGCCGGCTCGTTACGTCCGCGGGTCTCCCGTCCTCGGGCAGGCTCTGGTTCGTGCCGGACGGCGACCTGCCCTGGCACGTCGAGGTGACGACCATCGGCGACGGCGTCTTCGTCGCGAACGGTCTGCACCCGGGCGCCTACACCGTGTGGCTACAGGTGCCGCCGCAGCGGATGGTCCGCCTGGGCGTGGTGCGTGCTCCCGCGCGGGGCGTCGAACTGACGCTCCCGGAGCGCTGATCCCAGACCGCCGTGTCACGCGCCCCGACCCGGCGCCCCCGATTTTGCGTATCCCGGTGTAGGGGCCGGGCAATGTCCCGGCCCCGAAGGTTCGATCACCGCCCCGACAGCCGTGCGCGCCAGGGACCTCCGGGTTGACCACAATGGGTCAACCCTACACCGGGCGACGCGAGCGCGAGGGGGGCGGCGTCGAGGGTCGCGAGGGCGGGGCGGGCACGTCGGGCGACGCGAGGGCGAGGGGCGGGGCATGCCGGAGGGGTCGCGAGGGCGAGGGGGGCACGCCGCGGTTGTGACGGCGAGGGGGGCACGTCGGGCGACGCCGACAACGCCGTGCGGAACGGCTGGCCACGGATCGAGGGCCCGGGCTACAGCTCGAAGAAGCCCGTGACGTACTTCATCGTGTACGGCTTGCCCTTCTTCGTCAGGCCGCTGATCTCGACCCAGAAGCGGGCGCCGGGCACGGTCTCGATGCCGGCCGGGCGGAAGATGATGCAGTAGGGCAGGCCGGCGCCCGAGGTGTTGACCTTGAGGTGGTTCAGTGTCACGGGCGGCGCGCGGCGGACGTGGTCCTCGCCGATCGGCGTGACGCTGATCTTCACCTTGCTCGGGTCCGGCTCGTCGATCGCGCGGCGGCTCAGCGACACGCTCCACGCTATGTGCGAGCCGAACCAGTAGGCCGGCATCCAGCCGCGCGGCGGGAACGCCACGACGTCGATCTGCGGACCGCCCTTGCGGCTGCGGTCCTGGCACATCATCGCGGAGAAGCGCCCCGCGCGGCCGAAACCCACCTTCAGCAGGGGCGGGTTGAGGCACCAGCGGCGGTGGCCGACGGCGTCGATGTTCCGTGCGTCGGAGTCATCCATGTAGCCGCGGACCTGCGGGACGATCTCCTCCAGACCCATGTAGAGGTTGCTGCTGCTCGTGGCGTGATACGCGTATTGGTAGGCGTCCTCGGGCATCCCGGGGTTGGCCGGCGTGTGCTCGAGGCGGCCGATGCGTTCGCACAACGCGGCCCCCGCGTCGGCGTAGGCGTTGAGCGACTCGTCGAGCACCATGTCCGCGTAGGGCAGGTCCGAGAGGTAGCGATAGATCTTGAGGTGGCGCAGGCACTCGCCGCGGCCGAACGCCTCGGGGTCGCCGGCCTTCTCCTCGAGGGGGTCCTTGGAGTTGAAGATCGCCTCGAGCGTCGTGCGGATGTCGTCGCGGGACTTGGGGTAGGGGCGGACGCCGTCCACCTCGACGGGCACGCCGCCTTCCCAGCGCTGCTTCGAGAGCAGTACGCCGTCCTCCCACTCCTCGTACCTGCCATCCACGACGCCGCCGGCGTACGTCGTCTCGATCACCGGCCGTCCGCGCGTGTCCTTCTCCGTGTACCTGCCCTCGCGTTCGCCGTTCTCGTACACAGCCGTGATGTGCGGGCGGCCGCCGGGGTGGTAGGAGACGTACTTGCCGTTCAGGCGGCCGTGGCGGTAGATCGCCTTGAGTCTGATCGTGCCGTCGTCGTGGAACTCGGCGTAGTTGCC
>JAJRVY010000311.1 GCA_024277065.1 Planctomycetota bacterium | reverse complement strand
TCGCGGGGCTGGTGCTGTCGGGTGGCTATCTCTTGCAGACCGCGGGGCTCGAGACGGCCTCGGCGGCCGCGGGCGGCTTCCTGACAGCGTTCTACATCGCGCTGACGCCGGCCTTCGAGGGCGTGGCCTTTCGCCGCCGCCAGCCCGCTCGTGACGTACTCGTCCTGCTGCTCGCCGCGGTGGGCATCTGCACGATGGTGCTGGACGATAAGCTGCGCTTCTCTCGTGGCGAGGCGCTCGTGGCACTGTCGGCGTTCTGCTGGGCGGCGCAGATCGTGATCGTCGGCAAGGTGGCGGCCCGCGTGCGCGCGCGTCGGCTGGCGGCCATCCAGATCGGCACGGTGGCGCTCGTCGCCGTCGCCGTCCTTCCGCTGTCCGGCGAGAGCCTGCCGCGGATGACGCCCGCGCTGGCCGCAGCGGTCGCGTACCTCGGCGTCGTGACGTGCGCGCTCTGCTTCCTCATCCAGGCGTGGGGGCAGCGCGTCGTGGCGCCGACGCGCGCGGCGACGCTGTTCGCGGGCGAGCCCGTGTTCGCGGCGCTGTTCGGCGTCACGCTGCTGGGTGAGCGGATCGACGGGGCGGACTTCGCCGGCGCGCTGCTGGTCATGGCCGCCGTGCTGCTCACGTTGCGCGCCCGGCCGCGCGCGGCGGCGCCGTCCTCATGAACGCCGCCGTGGCGCGGCGCTGTATCCTCGCGCCGTGGCCCGCCTCGCCGCCCCCCTCGTCGTTCGCTGCATTGCCCCCTTCGTCGCCCGCCGGCTTGCGCTCTGCGCGTTGCTCGTCGTGGCCGCATGCGGCGATCCGCCGCAGCGTGAGAACGAGGCGGCCACCCTGTTTCGCGCCGCCGTCTGGGAGCCGTCGCGCCAGGCGTTCGAGCCGGCGCTCGCCGCCGCCGACGCGCTCTTCGCGGCGGGCGACGCCCAGCCCACTCTCGACGATGCGTTCGTACTCGGCGCCGCGGCGCTCCTCGGCGGCGAGACCGAGCGCGGCGTCGCCGCGCTCGACGGACTGCGCCGGGCGCAGCCGCAGCGCCCGGGCGTGCTGCTGCTCGAGGGCTACTGGCAGAGCGTGCGCCACAGCCGTGCCGCGGCCCGGGGCGCGCTGACTGCTTGCATCGCCGCGCTGGAGACGCGCCGCGACGCCGAGGTCTTTGCGCCGGAGGTGGAGTTCCTGGCCCGCCTGTACCGCGGCGAGGAGAACTACTTCGCCCAGGATTACGACGGCGCGGTCCGCGATCTCCTCCGCGCCAAGGCGCTGCTCGAGCAGCGCGGCGCGCCGCCGCATCGCGAACTCCTGCGCTTTCTCGCCGACGCTCACGTCCAGAATCAGGAGTACGGCCCGGCCGAGAAGGTGCTGCGCGAGGCGCTCGCGGTCGAGCCCGAAGTCCCCGCGCACCACTTCCAACTCGGCATGGTGCTCGCGGCCCAGGCGCGCAGCGAGGAGGCGACGGCGGCCTACGGTGCCGCCCTGGAACTGACCCCCGGGGACCCGCGGCCGCGGCTGAAACTGGCCGAGATCGCTCGTCGCGACGGCGACCTGACCGCGATGCGAGCGCAACTCGACGCGCTCGCGGCGCGCCACGCCGAGGGCTCGCTCGGCGGCGAACTGAGCGGCGCGCTGGGCGCCTACCAACTCGCGATGGGGCGCGACCTGGCCGCCGCCGATAACGACGCCGCGGCGCAGGCGGCCTACGTCAGCGCCCGCGAGCACCTGCTGCGCGCCGTCGAGCGCAACCCGCTCTGCACGCGGGCGTACACGCTGCTCGTGCAGGTGGCGTCGCTGCTCGGGCGCGAGGGCGACGTGGCGCGCTACAAGCGGCGCCTCGAGGAACTCGACCACGCCAAGTCGAGCTTACCCGCAGCCTCGGACCCCAACCGCACGTTCTGCTGATCGTCCGGCGGATGGTCGCCGCGGCGTGCCGTCGCGGCCGCTCACATCGCGTCCGAAGTGTGACACGGCTCCCGCGCAGTCTATGCTCGGAGGATGGGTTCGGGTCACCGCAGAGAGCTCGGGCGCGCCGGCGCGCTGCTCACCGTCGTCCTGGCGGTCGTGTTCGTGTACGCGCTCGCCGCCACGTCGCCGCGCGCCGCTGCCAAGGACGCGCCGCCGGTGCTCGTGCGCTTCGTCGCGCCGGCAGAGGGTGCCGACGCCGTGATCGCGCACGAGGCGCTCTTCGGGGCGCGCGTGGCGCTCGCGAAGGGCCGTCCGGGCGACCAGCCGCTGCCGTTCGAGGTGGCTCTGGAGCAGGAGCCTCTGCCGGCATCCGGCAAGGCCACGCTCGCGGCGCTCAAGAAGTGGCGGAAGGGTACGGCGCTCGTCGTGGCGTGGCTCCCGGCGGGCCGCGCCCAGGAGTGGGAGCGGGCCGCGGCCAAGGCCAAGGTGCCGCTGCTCGTGATCTCGCCCGAGCCGCTGACGCCGTCGCTCGACGCGTCGCGCGCGGTGTTCTGGGCAGGTGGCGCCGCGGCGCAGGACGAGGCGCTGCAGGCGCTGGACTACGCGCTGACGCCGCTCGGCATGCGGCGGCCGCTGCTCGTGACGGACACCGCCTGGGGCGCCTCCGTCGCGGGGCACACCGAGTTCTTCCACCACGTGGACCAGACGCCGCTCGGTCCGACGCCGCTGGGCGCATTCGTCGCCGCGGAGCACGTCGGCGACACCTCCGAGGACGGCGCCGACGGCATCGTGTTCTTCGGCAGCCCGGCGGGCGCCGAGCGTTTGCTCTCGTCGCTCGCGAAGGCCGGCTCGGAACTGCCGGTGCTGCTCTCGACGGGCACCGTCTCGGCGGCCGTGCCGACGTTCCTCGCGGGCGAGGCGAAGAACGCGTGGGCGATGGAGCCGAACTGGTTCGAGGACCGCACGCGCACCGGGGCCGAGGACCGCTATGCGCTCGGCGATGCCGCCGAGGAGGCCGGGCGCCGCGTGCTGCCGGCGATGACGCGCGGGCATCGCGTCTTCCTGTGGGTGCGCGAGGCGCTGGCGGCGGCCGGCGGCGGGAGCGCCAAGCAGCTCGTGCCGGCGCTGCGTGCGCTGGACCGCCCCGGCGCGGCGGGAAAGCCCGTGTTCGAGCCGTGGGGCCACGCGTCGCTCGCGCGCTTCACGCTGTGGCGCAGCGAGGCCGTCGAGAACATGCCCGCCTGTCACGAGCGCCCGGCGACGCGCGTGCCGATCGCGGGCGTGCCCCACGTCGGCTTCTTCTCTGCGCAGAAGTACGCCTGGGTGCCGGGGACGTTCCACGTGTACGTGCGCTTCACCGAGGGCGCGAAACGGACCATCGAGCAGGACCTGCTCGCCATCGGCCTCTCCACGAAGGGGTACGAGGAGGACCTCGAGCAGCGCATCCTCGACGACCTGCTCGGGCGCGTGCTGTCCAAGCTGAACCGGCTGTTCCTGCGCAACCCCGACGGCAGCGGCATCCCCGGCGTCTCGTACGCGATCAGCTTTTCGCCGCAGCCGCCGCCGGACGCCGCCAAGGGGGGGCGCAAGTGGGACGTGCTGATCGGCGGCGATGATCCGGTCGCGGGCGGCCGCGCGTCGGGCTCGACCGCGAAGGTCTTCTCGACGTTCATCCGGCGCACGATGTACGTCCAGCACAAGCTCGAGCCACCGCTCTCGGCGGCCGATCGCCCGCACATGACGGGGACGTACGTCTGGGACACCTCCGCCGACGCCAACATCCGCGACGGCATGGTGAGTTCGCTCGTGGACGGCTTCAGCCAGGCCATGGCCCTGACCGGCGCGCACGAGCTCGGCCACCTCGGCGGCTGTGGCCACGACACGGTGATGCCGCGCAGCATCATGAACGTCGCCGAGGGCGCGGGCCTCGAGTTCGCCTGGGCCGAGTGGGCCCCCGACCACGTCAAGCTGCTCGAGAAGCGCCTGAAGCGCGTCCCGGCGCGGTAGCGGCGGGCCGCGGCGACCGCAGGCCTGCGCGGCGGCGCACATGCGGGGCTCGCGCGCCGCTTTCCATCGTTGCGCGTCGCGCCGGTGCCGCATCCTCCCCCGCACATGAGCCGCACGATCCTCTCCGTCCCGCAGCGTCGTCTCCTGACGGTGCTGCTCGTGCTGTCGGCTTTCATGCTGGGCGACGCCGCGTACCTGTGGCTGTCGCCGCCGCAGGCGTCGGTGCTGCCCGTCTTCTACCAGTGGATGCTCGTGCTCCACGTCGTCGTCGGCATCGCGCTGCTCGTGCCGATGGCGCTGTTCATCGTCTGGCATCTCCCGCGCGCGCTGGCCATGCGCAACCGCCGCGCCGTGGTCACCGGCGGCGTGCTCGCCGGCGCCATGCTCGGACTCGCGCTGACCGGTCTCTTCATGAAGGAGCAGGGCAACAGCGCGGACAACCGCTGGGCCTACCTCTCGCATCAGGTGTTGGCCTTCGTGATCCCCGGGGGTTACGGGGTCCACCGCTGGTTGGCGCGTCACCGTCCGGCGCGGGCGGCGCTCGTGCGCGGCGCGCTGGCGCCGGTGGCGGTGCTGGTCGTGGCGCTCGGCGTACACCATGCGACGCTGCCGCCCACGCCACCACCGCCGCAGGCGTTCGTCGCGCGGCCGCCCGAGGGCGTGGATCCGTACAAGGACGACTTCCCGGATCACGGTCCCGGCGGCGCGGACCCGGCGAGCGTCTTCTTCCCGGCGAGCACCGCGACGCGCACGGGCGGGTTCCTGTCGGATCGCCTGCTCGTGGACGACGATCTGCTCGACCCCGACGTGCAGGCGCGCGAGATCGAGGAGTACGGCTTCACCGTCTCCGCCACTCTCGGCGCCGCGACGTGCGTGCGCTGCCACGCCGACACCGTGGACCAGTGGTCGCGCTCGGCACACCGCTTCGCGTCGTTCAACAATCCGTTCTATCGCTTCGCGATCGAGAACCTGCGCGCGCACCCCGACCGCGGCAAGGAGCGTTCGCAGTGGTGCGCGGGCTGTCACGACCCGGCCGTGATGATGGCCGGCGACTGGATTGGCGACGTGGACGCGAACATGCCGCGCTCCCAGGCCGGGCTGACGTGCATGGCGTGCCACGCCATGGACGAGGTCCACGGCGTCGGGGGCAACGGCAACTATCGCATCAGCGACGACGCACCGGACCCCTACCTGTTCGCGGGCGCGAAGGACGGCCTCCTGGCGACGGTCAACGACCTGCTCGTCAAGGCCAAGCCGGACGTGCACAAGCGCGAGATGCTGAAGCCGGTCTTCCGCACCTCGGAGTACTGCGCGACGTGCCACAAGGTGTCGCTCGACACGCCGGTCAACCGCTACCGCTGGCTGCGCGGCCAGAACGAGTACGACGCATGGCAGGCGTCCGGCGTGGCGCGCAACGCCGCGGCGACCTTCTATCTCCCGGACGCCGCGCGCTCGTGCCAGGACTGCCACATGCAGCTCGTCGCGGCTCCCCTCGGTGACGTGGCCGCCAAGGACGGCAAGGTGCGTTCGCACCTCTTCCTCGGGCCCAACACCGCGCTGCCGTACATCCGCGGCGACGAGCGGACGCTGGAGGAGATCCGCGCGTTTCGTGAGGGCGCCCTGCGCGTGGACGTCTTCGCGGTGCGGCGCGCCGATGGCGTACTCGACGCGGCGCCGGACCTCGCCGACATCGCAGTCCGCGCCGGCGACGAGATCGAGGTGCACGTCGTCGTACGCAACGCGGACGTGGGGCACACCTTCCCGGGCGGCACGGTGGACAGCAACGAGGCCTGGATCCATCTCCGCGTGACGGACGCTGCGGACCCGGGCGCGGTGCTGTTCGAGAGCGGGGCGCTCGATGCGGCGACGCGCGTCGTGGACGCGGACACGCACGACTATCGCGCCGTCTTCGTGGACGAGCACGCGCGACCGCTGCTCCTGCGCGACGTCGCCGACTTCCGCGCCGTCGTGCACGCCAAGACCATCGCGCCGGGGACCGCGGACCTCGTGCGCTACGCTTTCCGCGTTCCCGAGGACATGGCCGGCAGCCGCCTGCGCGTCGAGGCCACGCTGCGCTGGCGCAAGTTCCGCCGGGACTACACCGAGGCCGTCTGGGCCGGGGCGATGGCCGGGCGGCCGGTTCCCGATCTCCCGATCGACGATCTGGCGCTCGGCGTCGCCGATGTCGTCGTCCTGGCGGACGCCGCGGATGCCGCGGACGCGCGCGCCGCGCTCCCCTCCGGCGCGGTGGCGGCGCAGTGGGTGCGCTGGAACGACTGGGGCATCGGGATGCTGCTGCAGGGCGACACGCGCGGCGCGCGGCGGGCGTGGGAGGAGATGGCGGCGGCGGACCCGGCGCGCCTCGACGCCTGGCTGGGGCTGGCGCGCAGCGCTCTGCGCGACGGCAACGTGCAGCGCGGCCTCGAGATGCTGCGCCGCGCCGAGGATCTGTACCCCGGCAACGCGCAGATCGCATACTTCTTCGGCGTCGCGCTCGAGAAGGCCGGGCGGCTCGAGGATGCCGTCGCCGCGTACGAGCGCGCGCGGGAGACGTTCCCCGGCGATCGCACCATCCACGCGGCGCTCGGCCGTCTGCGCTACAACCTCGGCGACTACGACGAGGCGCTGCGCGACGCCCTGCGCGTGCTCGCCATCGATCCCGAGGACCGCCAGGCGCACTATCGTCGCTTCCAGATCTACCAGGTGCTCGGCGACGACGAGGCCGCCGCCCTCGCCGAGAACGCGTATCGCAAGTACTGGCCCGACGAGAACTCGCAGCAGTGGACCGAGGCGTATCGCCGCGCCGCTCCCGCCGTCAACCGCGAGGACCAACCCGTCCACATCCACCGCCTGGAGCGCCGCCGATGAACCGTCGTCTCGCCGCCGCCGTCGTCGTCGTCGCGCTGCTGCTGCCTTCGTGTGGGCCGGACGCCCCGGCGGACGACGTGCCGGAGAGCGGGTCGTACGCCGCCGTCACCGCCGAGCCCGAAGCGGCGCCGACCGAGAGGCCCATGGCCGCGCTCTCGTACGTGGACGTGACGCGCGCGGCCGGCATCGACTTCGTGCACGAGACCGGTGCCTACGGACGGAAGCTGCTGCCCGAGACGATGGGCGCGGGCGGCGCGCTGTTCGACTACGACGGAGACGGGGATCAGGACATCCTGCTCGTGAACGGTGACTGGTGGCCGGGGCACGAGAACCCACGCGCCGAACAGGGTGCGGCGCGGCCCACGATGCACCTCTACCGCAACGACGGCGACTGGAAGTTCACGGACGTCACGGAGGCGGCGGGGCTGGCGATCCCCTTCTATGGCATGGGCGCGGCGGCGTGCGACACCGATGGCGACGGCGACGCCGACCTCTTCGTCGCCGGCGTCGGCGGCTACCTCTTCCTGCGCAACGACGGCGGCGTGTTCGTGGACGTCACGGCAGAGAGCGGTCTGATGCCCGGTACGTGGACGGACTCCGAGGGCGGCGAGCACGGCCCCTTCGCGACGACGCCGGTGTTCCTCGACCACGACGGCGACGGCCGCCCGGACCTCTTCGTCGCGCACTACGTGCACTGGTCGGTGGAGACGGACGTCTTCTCGACGATGAACGGCCGCGACAAGTCGTATGCCATCCCGACGCTGTACGCCGGTGAGTCCTGCCGGCTCTTCCGCAACCTCGGCGGCAACCGCTTCCGTGACGTGACCGACGCCGCCGGCGTGCGCAACGACGAGGGCAAGAGCCTCGGCGTGGCGGTGCTCGACTTCAACGACGACGGTCGCCCCGACATCGTCGTCGCCAACGACACGCAGCCGGACTACCTCTACCGCAACGACGGCGGCACCTTCACCGAGATCGGCGTGCGTGCGGGCATCGGCGTCGATTAGGTGACGGCGCGCGCGCGCGCCGGCATGGGCGTGGACGGCGTCTGGCTGCCCGATTCCGGCAAGCCCTCGCTCGTCGTCGGGAACTTCAGCGGCGAGCCGGTGTCGTTCTTCGAACTGCTGCGGGGCGAGATCTTCGTCAACCGCGCCGACGTGTCGGGCGTGGCGCTCGCGACGCACCACCCGCTGACGTTCGGCGTTCGTTTCTGCGATGCCGACCTCGACGGGCGGCCGGACCTCATGCTCGTCAACGGGCACATCGAACCGACGATCCAGAGCGTGCACGCGGGCATCCCCTACGAGCAGTCGATGACGCTTCTGCGCGGCGTGCC
The DNA here is from genome assembly GCA_024277065.1 of Planctomycetota bacterium. GTDB lineage: Bacteria > Planctomycetota > JAJSAM01 > JAJSAM01 > JAJVHW01 > JAJRPF01. The sequence goes on along the minus strand of JAJRVY010000311.1, from coordinate 10,353 downwards.
CGGCAAGCGTTTCGTGCGCTTTCGCGACGTCAGCCGCGAACTCGGCCCCGATCTCGTCGTGCCGCGTGTGGGTCGCGGGCTGGGGCTCGCCGATCTCGACGGCGACGGTGACCTCGACGTGCTGGCGACGACGAACGGCGGGGCGCCGGCGCTCCTGCGGTGCGATCTCGAGGGCGGCTCGTCGCGCTCGCTGCGAGTCCGCGTGGTGGGGGAGCCCCCGGCAACCGACGCTCTCGGTGCCCGTGTCACCGTGCAGACCGGCGATCGCGCGCAAGTGCAGTGGGTGCGCACCGGCTCGGGGTATCTCGTCCAGAGCGAACTGACCCTCACGTTCGGGCTCGGCGACGGTGCGCCGCTCTCCCGCGTCACCGTGCGCTGGCCCGGTGGCCGTGAGCGGACCTTCGACGGCGTGCCCCCCGGCGCGCTCGACGCTCGCTTGGACTGACCCGAGCCGCCTCCTACTCTTTCGGCCCTCGGTTTGCGGCGCGTCTGCGTGAACCCCGCCGCCCGGCACCGAGAGCATCCTGGAGAAGACACATGACCTTCGCGCGTTGGACACTTGCCGCCCTTCTGACCGGCGCCGCCGTGGGCGCGATCATCGCGTCCGGGACGTCCCCGGCCGCCGCGAAGGACGACGCCGCCGAGGCCGCGCGCGTCGCGAAGGCCGAACTCGCCAAGGCCGTCGCGCGTGGCGAGGAACTGTTCCGCTCGGGCGACCTGGGTCGCAAGAGTTGCCAGGACTGCCACGACGATCCGGACGAGCCGCAGGACGCGCTGGCGGGCCGCGCATTCTCGTACCCGGCCTACAGCCGCCGCGCCCGGCGCGTCGTCACGCTCCAGCAGAAGATCAACGAGATGATCAAGTACAAGGTGCGTGGCCAGGCGCTCGACGCGGGCGGCGCCGACATCGCCGCCATCGCCGCCTACGTCTCTTCGATCAAGAAGCGCTGAACCGAGCGGCACGGCGCCTGCCTCGCAAGCTCGGCAACCGCCGCGCCGCTCGGTTCAGCCGTTGTTCTTGGCGCGTGCTCGGGCGCGGACAGCCCGAATGCGAGTGCCTGCTCCTCGCCCGCGACCCTGCGCGCGCGCATGGGTCGGCGTCACGCGGTTTGCACTCGCAGACTCGCGCAAACCGCGCGCCCCCGACCGGAAAGGGACGGCCGCAACTAACAGGCTCGAGCGCAACTAACACGCTCAAGGCGCCGGTCCTGCGCACCACCCGGCGCGTGGGCCCGCGCGGCAGGCGTCGAAGGGTTGGCCCTACGCAGTCAACTCAAGTGTCCCCGGCGGCGGAGCGACCTCGCGTTTCCCGTCGCACATCGGGCCGGCCTCGCGCCTTCCGTCGCACACCGGGCGGGTCGGGCTCGCGTTCTCCGTCGTGCGCCGGACGGCCGGCCGCGAGCGCCACGGACGATGCTGCGCCGCCCTCTCAGTCGGCGAGGGTCTCGATGTCGATGCTTCCCGCGCGGCCGCCGGCGGGGGCGGCGTCGGTCTTGGGCTGCAGGCCGCGGACCAACTGGGCGCGCTGGGTGAGCGCGAGGTAGGCGCCCTTGGCGGCGCCCTGCGCCATGCACTTCTCACGCTCGCTCTCGCACGCCGCCGAGAGCGGCTTGGTCGAGTTGCGGACCGACTCGACGGCACGCGCGACGGCGGCGGCGAACTCGGCTCCGGCGTCCTTCTCGATCGTCTCCAGGAGTTCGGCGATGGTGTCCGCGAACTGCCATCTCTGCGACCGTTCGAAGAGCGTCTCCGCGCGTTCGTAGTCCAGGCCGGGCAGACGCTGCAGGTGCTGCATCACGCGCTGCCGCGTGATCTCGCAGAGTTCCTGGTCACGCGTGCGGATGACGGCCGGACCGCCGCCGGCCGGGTACTCGCCGCAGGCCTCGGGGGGCGTCTCGCAGGCCACCGCCGCGAGCAGCGTCAGGGCCAGGCCGAGCCACGTGCTCTTGCGCGTCATGCGATCCTCCGGACAGGGAACCTCGCGCGTGCGGGGGCCGTCCACCTCTTGGACGGCCGCCCGTGCGCCCGGTCATTCTGACGATGCGCGGGCAAGCCGCCACGAACTCCGCGTGGAACGCCTACGATCGTGCCATGGAGGCCAACATGCTGCGCCCGTCCTCACTCGCACTCGCCGCTGCGCTCGCGTTGTGTTCCACGCTCGCGTTCGCCGGCGACCGCACGTGGCACAGGAACCTCGAGGCCGGCGTCGCCGCGGCCCGCGGGAGCGGCAAGCCCATTCTCGTCGTCACCGCGTGGAAGAGCGGGATATGAGGATCGTGCGACACCTGGCGTGACCGGGTGGCGGGCGACGCGGACGTGCAGAAGGCGTTCGAGCAGTTCGAGACCGTCGAGTGGCTCTACGACGGCCTCGGCGGCAAGGTCATCTCGTGGACCAAGGAGCACGGCAACGAGAACGACGATCCGTCCGTACTCGTGTTCATGACGGGTGTCGATGGCAACGTCATCGCGACAGCGCCGAACGTGTACCAGCCGTCGGGCTTCCGCAAGTGGCTGGACGAGCAGGCTGCCGCGTACGCCAAGACCCATCCGACCACGCGGGTGCCGTTCGTGCGCGCGACGGTCGAGATCGCCGGGGAGGGCGACGATCGCGTCGCGACGTGTGCGGAACTCGACGACGCGCGCGAGGCGGGCGATCCGGCGCTCGTGTACGTCGGGCGCTCGGCGACGCCGGACGACGACCGCCGGGAGAAGGCCGTCGTCAAGGCGAGCCGCAAGTTCGAGAAGGGCACGCTCGGTTCGAAGTCGGCGGCGGAGGCGGCCGAGGGCGTCGTCCTGCTGCGGCTCGACGTCGCCGATGACGTGCACGCGCTGCTCGCGAGGCAACTGGGCGCCGAGAAGGTCCCGACGCTCCTCCTCTTCGCACCCGGCGCCGAGGCGCCGGAGAACCTCGGCGACCGCATCTCCGGCCGGTCCCTGGCGCGCAAGCTCGAGAGCGTGACGGAGCGCTGAGCGGCGTCGGGCGCACGCCCCGGCGAGACCGGCCGACCCGTCGCTCCTGCGGCTACTGCAACAGCGTTTCGACGGCGTCCTGCGCGGCTGCGCGCACCCAGGAGTTCGGGTCGCCGCGCGCGACGCGGCGCAGGAGCGCGATGGCCTCCGCCTGCCGTACCGCGTCCACGAAGTACGCGTCGCCGTACGAGAGCCCCTCGATCGCGAGCCGCCGCGCCGAGGCGTCCGCCGACGGAGGATCGAGGAGCCCGCGCAGCGCGCGAAGCCCGCGCCGTGCAGCTTCCGGCTCGCCGAGAACCGGTGTGGCGTCGGGCGTCAGCAGCACCCTCACGGCCGTCGCCCGCACGCCGCCGGCCAGCGTCCCGTCACCGGCGATGCGTTCCAACTCCTCGAACTCGCCGGCGTTGGCGAGGGCCCCGAGTATCGCGTACGTGTAGTCGTAGTCGTCCTCGGCGCCTTGCAGTGGCAGCACCGCATGGATCACGGGGAACAGCGCGCGCAGTTCCGCCCCCACGAGGTCCTCACGCTCCTCGATCCACGTCCTCGCGGCATCGAGGACGATCCGTGACGGGCTCGAGTCGAGCAGGTCGCGGCCCCGGCCGCTCGCCAGAATCGGCGCGACGACGAACTCCGCGAGTTCCTCGTCGAGGCCCCCTTCGCGCAGAAGCGTCAGAGCCGTGTCGGCGGCCTGCGCGCCGAGTTCCGGGAACCACGAGATCGCCACCCGGCGCGCATCCGCAGGGCCCTCGCGCGCCGCGAGCAGCACCGCCGGTGCGACCGCGCTGCGCAGGTCGTCGTCGTCGTCGTCCCACGCGCCCCGGCTCATCAAGGCGTCGAGCGCTTCGGAGCGCACGTCGCCGTCGATGTCCCGTTGCGCGGTATTGAGCAGGGTCGCGACGGGCAGTGCGTCGAGCGAGGACGCGAGCATGACGCCGGCGGCGCGGACGCGGGCGTCCGCATGTGCGAGCATCACCGTCGCCGTCCCCGTCGCGTCGCGGTCAATCGATGCCGCGCCACAGGCGAGGTTGTACACCACGTCCATGCGCCGCGGGTGCGTCCCGGAGAGCGCCGCCTCCAGTGCGGCCAGCGCCGCGTCGGGCCGCACGACGGCGGCCAGCGCGAGCGCGTGCGCCGTGTCACCGAACTCCCTCGAGCGCGACAGCGCGAGGTCCATGAGAGAGATGTCGATCTCGGGCGGTGGCCCGCCCGCGGAGAGCGTCCGGGCGTGGTCCACATCCGCGGCGTCCCGAGGCTCTTCCGCGCGGAGCGCGGCAGCCGGATCGCGCAGGATCTCTCCCTGCGTGCGTGCGCTCGACGCGTCCTCGGAGGGGCGGCTCGGCGGCGTCCCGCGTGTCCGTGCGCGGCGGTCTCGTGGCTGCGGCGCTGCCGGTCCCGGACGATCGGCGCCCGCGCGTCGCGCACCCTCGCCGGGTCGCGCTGCCGCCGTCGGCGCGTGCGCGCCGTCCGCCGTACGCGCCGCGGGCGCGCCGCCGCGCGTGGCCGCCCCGATCGCGAACCCGATCGCGGCCCCGGCGCCGAGTCCGATCGCGAGACCGACGAGTGCTTGCCTCACCGCCGCAGTCTACAGGGCCCAGGCGGCGATGTGGTTCGCGAGGGCGAGGACGTCATCGCGTCCGAAGACGGGAACGTCGCGTGACGGCGATCCGCAGCCGACGACGGCCACCAGCAGCGCCGCATCCGAGATCGGCCCTGCGCCCTCCGCCACGATCTCGATGCGCGGCAGGTGCGGCTCGTCACGGCCGCCCTCGACCAGCACCAGGTCCACGTCCCCGGCGGCCGCCGCCAGGCGCGCCAGGGCCGCGATGCTGCGCCGCTGCGGCACGAACACCGACGTCACGCGTGGCCCGCCGAGGACCGCCGCCGCCGCGCCCGCGTCGCGCAGTCGCCGGCTGTCCTTGCCCTCCGGGTCGGGATCCACGTCGTGGTGCGTCAGTTTGACCGCCGCGCAGCGCACGCCGCGAGCCGCGAGGGCCGGGATCAGCCGTTCGAGGAGCGTCGTCTTCCCGGCGCCGCTCGCGGCGGCGACGACGAGCAGCACGCGCGGATCGTTCACGCCTCGCCGCTCTTCTCGCGCCACGTCGCGATGGCCTCCTCGGCGCCCAGCACGATCAGGTGATCGCCCGCCTCCATGCGGAACTTCCCGTCGGGCAGGATGCGCAACTCGCGGCCGTCTTCGTCGCGGCGGATCACGCTCACGACCGTCAGGTGATGGCGTACGCGCACCTGGCACGAACCGAGCGTGCGTCCGACGTGATCGGGGTGCACGGGGACGCGCGCCAGCTCGACGCCCTTGGGCAGCTCGACGTAGTCCGTGCCGCGCGCGGCGTCTTCCTTGTGCACGAACTTCGCGCGCAGGTTCTGGCGCTTCAGCACCTCGAGGTGCAGCGCCGCCATGACGTCGCGCCGCGTGACGACGCCGGTCAAGGCGCCCTTCCCGTCGATCACCGGCAGCTCGTCGAAGGCCGCCTGCTCGAACAGATCGAAGACGTCGGACAGGCGCTCGTCCCTCTTCACGGCCGACGCCGGCGTCATCAGATCCGCCGCGATGATCCCTGGACCGAGGTCCTGCATGGCGGCCAGCTCGATCAGGTCGTGGATCTGGACGGCGCCGAGCAGCTTCTTGGCCGGCCCGCACACGTAGACGACGCTCGCGCGCATCGCCGTCGCGAGGGGGATGATCTCGGCGTACGTCATCGCGCGATCGACCCAGGTGATGGGGTCCGCGCGCATCACGTCGGCGACGCGTGTCGTGACGAGCACCGATTCCTCGAGGCCGACGGGCTGCTTGACGCCCCGGGCACGGAGTTTCGCGGTGTAGATGCTCTCAGGGTAGATGAGCTGCGCGACGAGTGACGCCGTGATGCAACCGAGCATCAAGGGGACGACGATCTCGTACTTCCGCGTCATCTCGTAGATGACGAGGATGGCCATGATCGGCGCGCGCGTCGTGCCGGCCACCAGGCAGCCCATGCCGACGAGGGCGTAGCCGCCGTAGCTGCCTGTCTCGTGCGGCGCGAAGTGGTGGACCACGACGCCGAACGCGCCACCGAGACCCGCGCCGAGGAACAGCGTCGGGGTGAAGACACCGCCGGAGCCGCCGGAGCCGACCGTCAGCGCCGTTCCGAATGCCTTCACGAGTCCGAGCACGAGCAGCATCGCCGCGAGTGGCGCCCAGTCGTCGATCCCGAAGCGCGGGCCGGAGTGCTGGAGGATCTCGACGACGGACTCGTACCCGTTGCCCCACACTTCGGGGAACCAGATGGCGAGCGTGCCGATGAGCGCGCCGCCGAAGATCGTCTTCGTGAGTTGCGGCCCGGGAAGTCGGTCGAACCAGCGGCTCGAGTGCGTGAGGAGATGCTGGAACCCGACGGCGACGATCCCTGCCGTCATGCCGAGCAGGAGGTACGGCACGATCTCCATGAGCGATTTCAGCTCGAACGCGGTCTCGGAGATGCGGTAGATGGGTTCCGACGACGCGTGGACGCGCCAAGTGAACAGCGTCGCCGTGCACGAGGCGACGACGACCGGAGCGAGCAGCTCGATGGCGAAGTTGCCGAGCACCACCTCGAGCGCGAACAGCGCCCCGGCGATGGGCGCGTTGTAAGCCGCGGCGAAGCCGGCCGCGACGCCGCAGCCGAGAAGCAGACCGCGGTCGCGTTCCGGCACGCGGAAGAGTCGGCTGAGCGACGACGCGGCTGCGGCGGAGAGCGCGATGATGGGGCCCTCGCGCCCGACGGAGCCGCCCGTCGCGATGATCCCGAGCGAGGCCGCCGCGCGTTTGACGGCGGAACGCAGACGGATGGGCCCCGATCGCAGCGAGACCGCTTCCATCACGTGCGAGAAGCCCGAGCCGCTGGCGCGACGCACGACCCAGATCGTGATCAGTCCGGCGACGAGCGCGCCGAGAGTCGGCGTCAGGATGCGTTGCCAGACGGGCATGCCGCGGGCGCCCTCGAGCATGTTCTCGCCGATGCCGACGAGCTCTTGCACCCACGCCGTGGCGCCCCGGAAAGCGACGGACGCCAAGCCGCCGCAGACGCCGATGAGCGCTGCGCGCAGGAATCCCACGGCCAACTCGGCGGGGCGCTTCCGCCGACTCACCGTTGCCCTCCTCCTAGCCCGGACCATTCATGACGACTCACACACCTGAACGGACCAGAGCGCCGATCTCCGCGTTGCACCTGCTCTACGAAGCTACGGCTGGGAATTCGCAGGCGCGCCTTGATCTCGACGCTCTGTCCTCGTTCAGGACGGGCCTCGCGGCGCGGGCCATGGCTCCCGCATCCGCGCTCCGCCTCGGGATCGCTTCGACTGGCGTCACGGAGTGCGCGAGCCTCATGAATGGTCCGGGCCAGCCCGGACCATTCATGACGACTCACACACCTGAACGGACCAGAGCGCCGATCTCCGCGTTGCGCCTGCTCTACGAAACTACGGCTGGGAATTCGCAGGCGCGCCTTGATCTCGACGCTCTGTCCTCGTTCGGGACGGGCCTCGCGGCGCGGGTCATGGCTCCCGCATCCGCGCTCCGCCTCGGGTTCGCTTCGACCGCCGTCACGGAGTGCGCGAGCCTCATAAATCGTCCGGGCCAGCCGATGCGACATCACCGGGAGGGTTGTACCAGACACGGACTCGCGCGAACGCGCACCGCGCAAGTTTCCAGGGCGTGCGCCATCGCGTACGATGCCCGGCTTGACGTCCCCCCCCGAGGAACCGTCGTGACCGAGGCTCTCCTGTCCGCTCTCCAGAAGCGATTCCCCGCGTACGCGGAGGCGCTGCCCACCCTGTTGCCCTCGCTCGAGGCCGGCGAACCCGCGCTGTTCGTGCTGCGCTATCGACGCGACGTCCTGGGCCCGCTCGACGACGCGGCGTACCGCAAGGTGCGCGCCGGGTTCCACGAGGAGCGCGAGTTCTTGAAGCGCCGCGGCGCCACGTTGCGCGCGCTCGAGGAGGCCGGGCGTCTGGACGACGAGATCACGCGTCGCGTCGAGCAGACGCGCGACCTTGCGTTGCTCGAGGATCTGATCCGCCCGATTCGCGAAGAGCGCCGCGCCGGGAAGAAGAACGCGGACCCGATGGCGCCCGTGGCTGCGGCCATTCTGTCGGCGACGCCCGAGGAGCCCGGCGCGCCGCTGGGTGAACAGCTCGCGCCGTTCTGCGGGGCCGACGGTGCGCACCCGACGGTCGAGGACCAGACGCAGCGCCTGCGTCACCTCTTGGCCGACGCCCTCGGCGACGACGCGCTCGGGCGCGAGGCCGTGCGTACGGTGATGCGTCGCAAGGGGACGCTCGTCACCGCGGCGCCGGAGGGCAAGGAGGTCAAGCCGCAGTACGCCGCCGCGATCGGTCTCTCCGAGCCGCTCACGCGCGTCAAGCCGCGCACGCTCATGCTGGTGCGCCGGGGGCAGAAGGCGGGCGCGCTGCATGCGCACGTCGAACTGCCCGCCGAGGATCTGCAGGCACTGTTCGAGGGCGCCCTCGTCGTCGCCCCCGAGCATCCGCACGCCGACCTCGTCCGCGCCGCGACGCTCGATGCGATGGAGCGTGTGCTGCTTCCGGCGGCTTCCATCGAGGTCATCAACGAGCGCAAGCGGATCGCCGACCGGGCCCTGATCCCGGCCTTCGCCGAGGCGCTGCGCGAGCGGGCTCTGGTGGCGCCCGCGGGCGCCGTGCCGGTCGTCGCGGTCGCTCCCGGGGCGACGGGCGCGGCGCGCGTGCTCACCGTCGATGCCGATGGCCGCCCGGGCCGCAGCGAGGCCATCCATCCCCTTCCGCCGCGCAACGAGGACGAGGAGGCGGCGCGCGTACTGCGCGAAGTCGTCGCCGAATCCGGCGCGACGCTCGTCGCCGTGCCCGCCAGCGGCCGCGCCTCGACCTTACGCGAATGGGTCATCAAGACCCTCGATGCCGCGCCGGAGCTCGGTGCGCACGCCGTCCCCGTGCACGAGGCGGCCGCGATCGCCCTGGCCGGCACCGAGGCCGGCAAGGCCGCCGCGCCCGAACTCCCTGCGTCGGCCCGCTCGGCTCTGGCGCTCGGGCGCCACGTGCAGGATCCGCTCGCCGAGATCGTGTGCTACGACCTGTCACGCCTCGCGCTCGGCGCCAACCAGCGCGACGTGGACCAGGGCGAACTGCGGCGCGCGCTCGACGAGACGCTCGAGGAGTGCGTCGGGCTGGTCGGCGCCGACCCCAACACCGCGTCCGTTCATCTTCTCGCGCGCGTTCCGGGGTTGAGCGAGGCGACGGCGAAGGCGATCGTCGCCCACCGCGAGGCGCTGGGGCCGTTCACGACGCTCGCCGATGTCAAGGCGCTCGAGTCGATCGACGAGGATGCCTGGCAGCGGTTCAGTGGGTTCCTGCGGCTGCGGGACGGAACCGAGGCGTACGACGCGACGCCCGGACATCCTTCCGGTCTGCCGATCGCCCGCGCCATCGCCGAGCGCGTCGGCAAGGAAGTCGCGGACCTCGTCACCGATCCGTCGCCGCTGCGGGGCCTCGAGCCGGCCGAGTTCGCCGGCGAAGCCTGCACCGCCGCCGACGTGGAGTCGGTGTTCCGCGCCATCTCGCGCGGCCGTTCCGACCCGCGTGGGGCGTTCGTGCCTCCCGTCTCGAATCCCGGCGTGCGCCGCCTGCGCGACGTCAAGGACGAGATGAAGCTCGACGGTGTCGTCGTCAGCATCGCGAAGTTCGGTGTGTTCGTGGACGTCGGTGTCCACCAGCAGGGGCTCGTCCACGTGTCCGAACTCAGCCACACGTTCATCGAGGAGCCGTCGCAGGCCGTCGTCGTCGGTGACCGCGTGCGTGTCAAGGTGCTGAAGGTGGACGTCGCGAAGCGGCGCCTGTCGCTCAGCGTCAAGGCGCTGCTGCCACCGCCGCCTTCGGCGCGCTCGGGTGGGGGAAGCGGTCGCGGCAAGGGGGGCCGTGGACGGGACGGCGGCGGTCGGCGCGGCGGCGTCTCGACGCGCCACGAGATCCCGCGCGAGAAGGACCCCTTCCACCTCCAGCTCAACGCGCTGCGCGCGCAACTCGGGCTCGCCGAGCCCGAGCCGCCGGCGCCCCGGGAGCCCCGTCCCAAGCGCAAGCGCCGGCCGCGACCGGATGCCGCAGTGGCGCCGCCGGCCGACGCCGCGCCCGAGCGCGAGATGCCGGCGGCGGGCGCTGCCGTGCCCGCGCCGGACGCCGGCGAGACTCCCGCAGTGGCGGTCCCCGAGACGCCGCCGGTGATCGCCGCGGAGGCCGCCGCGAGTGCGCAGACCGCGCCCGTTCCGAGTGAGCCGACCGCGGAGGCGGAGGCCGTCACCGAGCCGCATCCCGAGGCGGCCCCGGAGCCCGTTACCGAGGCTGTCAGCGAGCCGGTCAGCG